>DASXFL010000039.1:0-10265 GCA_036489595.1 Solirubrobacterales bacterium | reverse complement strand
CTCCTCGTCGGACTCGTCCTCGTCGTCCTCGTCGGGCTGCTCGGCAGCTTCCGCCTCTTCGGCCTCTTCCTCGGCCGCGGTCGCCGCTTCGATCTCGGCTTCGATCTCGTCGCGAAGGTCGACTTCGCTCGAGCCGGCGTTCTCGTCGTCGGGCGAGAGGTCGTACTGCTTGCGGAACTCGCGCAGCTCGCTGGCGGTGATTTCGAGTTGGTGGGCGATCCAGGCGTCGGTGCGGCCCTGGTGGACCCAGGCGCGGATCTGGTTCAACTGTGGCTTCAGGGAGCGTCGTGGCATCGGCGCGCGAGTCTATTGAACCGGGACATCGATCCGCGGCGCGCTTGCGGCGCGGGGCTCAGGGGCGGCGGCCGTCCATCTACGACATCAGGAAGGCGAGCGCCTCGAACATCGTGACCACCACGACGACGACGGTGACCGTGAGGCAGACCGCGAGGACGCTGAAGCGGACCTTGCCGTGCTGCTCCTGGCGCTGGATGCGGCGGCTGCGGGAGCGGTTGGCGGCGCGGCGCCTCAACTGCTCGCGACGACGACGCTCGAGTGAGGTCTCCTGCTCGAAGGCAACCTCGAACTGGGAGATGCTTTGTCGCATTCGCATGGTCGGGGGGCCCCGGAAGGCCGGGGGCACCGTAGCAAAAGATCTTGCAAAGCTCACGTTTCGCTCATCTCAACAGCGGCCCCAGAGCCCGCGACCGGCCCGTGCGGCATCTTGCTGGAGCGCCGCAAACCGCTCTGCAAAGCGGATGTTCGGCGGGAATTCTAGGGTGCGGGCGAGCCCGCGGCGGACCAGCTCGGCGTTTAGGAAACGCTCACGTTGGGAGCCCCGTTTCGGGTTATCGGAAAGCCGGTCCCGCGGAAGCAGGTAGACGTAGGCGAGCAGGCGGTCGTAAGCGTCGCGCGGTTCGACCCCGACCAGCAGCCGCACCCGCCGCCCTTCGGCGACCCTGTGCTCGAAGGCCGAGGCGCGCGGCCCGTAGCACTGCACCGGCGTCCCGGGCTTCACCGTCTCCGGGGTGTCGACGCCGATCAGCCGCACGTCCTCGAGCGCGCCGGAGCGGTCGAGACGCACTTCGAGCGTGTCACCGTCGATCGCGCGCACGACCTTGCCCCGGGCCCGTGCCGGCGGCCGCGCATCCCCACCGCCGCCCGGCAGTGGCCAAAGTCCCGCTTCCCAGGGCCGCAGCACCAGCAGCGCCGCCGCCAGCAGCAGCACCGCGCTGCCCCACCGGCGACCACCGCCGAGCCCGCCGAATCCGACCTTGCCGCCGCCGCGCCGCATCCCCGCTCAAGGGGTCGGAGCGCCGCGGCGCTCCCCCGTTCGCTACGGGGTGCGCCGCACGTTGGCGAGAAGGGCTTCCTTGATCTGCTCGATGATCGCCACCGCCTCGTCCCAGTCGCGCTGCCAGACGTTGCGGCCGAAGATCACGCCCGAGCCGCCGGCCTGCATGATCTCGCGGGTGTGCGAGAGCACGGTCTCGTCGTCGACCCTGGAGCCGCCGGAGAGGACGACGAGCGCCCGCCCGGCCGACTCGACGCAGTGGTGAATCGCCTCGACCTGGTCGACGTCGAGCTCGTTGTAGGGAGCTGGCGAGTCCTTGTCCTTGTCGTGGTCGATCACCGGCATGTTGAGCTTGACGATGTCGGCACCCATCTCCATCGCCATCCGCGCCGCGTAGTCGATCGCGTAGAAGCTGTTCTGGCCGCCCTTCGCCTCGACCGCTTCGCCGCGCGGGTAGGACCAGACGACGAGCGGCATCCCGTAGCGGTCGCAGTCCTCGCGCACCTGGCGCAGCTGGGCGAGGTCCTCGTCCTGGCGCGGTGAGCCGACGTAGAGCGTGTAGCCGATCGCGTCGGCGCCGAGCCGCACCCCGTCCTCGACGCTGGCGTTGCAGCTCGAGAAGGCCTTGGCGCCGGAGGGGATGTCGGTCTTGCCATTGATCTTGAGGATCAGCGGCACCCGTCCGGCGTAGTCCGGGTAGTACTTCTCGGCCATCCCGATCTGGCAGGCGAGGGCCGAGTAACCGGCCTCGGCGGCGAGCCGGAACTGGTAGTCGGGGTTCTTGGAGGCGGGGTTGGGGAAGAAGTCGCGCGGGCCGTGCTCGATGCCCTGGTCGATCGGCAGCAGCATCAGCGCCCCGTTGCCGGGGCCGAACTCGAAAAGCAGGCGGTGAAGCCGGGCGCGTTTGCCGGGCGGCAGGGTCGCGAGCAGGGATTTCTGCTCGGTCAGGCTCTTCAACTCCACGGTGCGGATCCTCCTAAGAATGGGGTGTCTGGGAAGTATGGCAGCGCAGAGCCGAACCGAACCGGCCGCGGGGTCTATTCTCGGTGGATGAGCGAGACTGAGCTCAGCGTCATCTGCAAGAACTGCGGCTCCGAGGTCAGTCCGTACGTCACCGAGTGCCCCTACTGCGGTGCGCGGCTGCGCAAGCGGGCGCCGAAACTCGAGCGCAAAGGCGAAGGCTTCGAGGCGCAGCGGCCGAAGCGCCGCCGCCGGCTGTTGCCGCGGCGGCCGGCGGTCACCTGGACCACCGGCCACAAGCCCTACGCGACCGCGACCGTGATCCTCGCCTCGGCGATCCTGCTGGTGGTCACCAAGGCCGCCGGCGAATCGCTCTCCACCTACGGCGGCCTGATCGTGCCGCTGACCGGCGAGTGGTGGCGCTACCTGACCGCCCCCTTCGCCTACGTCGACGTCGGCTACCTGTTCGTGGTCGCGGTCGGACTGGCGATCTTCTCGACCGGGGTCGAGCGGCGGCTCGGCACCCTGCCGACGGCGGTCCTGCTGATGGCCTGCGGGACGCTGGGGATGGTCGCCGCGACCGCTGTCGCCAACGCCCAGGGCGAATTCCTGGCGGTCGGCGGGGGCAACGGAATGGCGCTCGGTGCGGTCGCCGCCTGGGTCGCCCTGCGGCGCAGCGAGGCGGCTGGCGCGATCGACCAGGAGTACGACCTGATCGGGGTCGCGGTCGCCGCTGCGGTGCTGATCTTGCTGCCGATCTTCTCCCCGACCGCGGACTTCGTCGCCGGCCTCGTCGGCGGCGCCGTCGGCGGTCTCGCCGGGCTCGCCGCCTCGGCCTACCACTCGCACTCCGAGTAGTGCCGGCGGGGACCGACTTCGAAGCGGCGATCGAGCGCCTGCTCGACCCCGAGCGGTTCGCCGAGGCCGAACGTGTGATCGCCGGCGCGGCGCCGCAGCTGCAAAAGGTCCTGGCCGCGGCCCTCGCCGAGGGCGGCTGGTTCGCCGAGCCGCACGAAGCGGAGGCGCTGAAGGCGGCGACGACGCCGGACCCGGACGAGCGGATCGCCGCCGTCCGCTCCCTGCTCGCCGAGGAGGCGCGGATGGGGATGATGGTTGGCGTCGCCGTCGGCTGGGCACTGAAGGAAGAGATGTCCGCGCTCGCGGCGGGGCGCGAGGGTGCAAATACCGAGAGAGATGGAGAGAGCTGAGAGATGGAGATCAAGTTCCACGGCCAGTCCTGCTTCGAGTTGTCGGACGGCGGCACGACCGTCCTCACCGACCCGTTCCTGAAGCCCAACAACCCGGTCGCCGACGTCAGCGCCGATGAGGTCGAGCCGACCCACGTCGTGCTCAGCCACGCCCACGCCGACCACATCGCCGACGCCGTGCCCGTCCTCAAGCGGACCGGGGCGGAGGCGGTGGCGATCGTCGAGCTCGCCAACTGGCTCGGCGAGCAGGGGGTCGAGTCGGTCAAGGACCCGAACTTCGGCGGCACCGTCCGCTACGACTGGGGCTACGTCTCGCTGGTCCCCGCCTGGCACACCAACACGACCCCGGACGGGACCGCGATCGGGCCGCCCTGCGGCCTGGTCATCGAGCTCGGCGGCACGACCGTCTACCACGCCGGCGACACCTGTCTGTTCGGCGACATGAAGCTGGTCGCCGAGCGCAGGGACATCGACGTCTTCCTGGTCCCGATCGGCGGCCACTACACGATGGATCGCCACGACGCGGTCCGCGCCTGCGAGTTCGTCGGCGCCGCGACCGTGATTCCGATGCACTACGACACCTTCCCGCCGATCGAGACCGACGCCGAGGCGTTCAAGTCGGACGTCGAGTCCCAGACCGCCTCCAAGGTCGTGATTCTGCAGCCCGGGGAGAGCCACACCGCCTAAAACTGGCCAGCTGGCCAAGCCCGAGGTAACCTGCTCGGAGCCGCGGCGCGCGCCGAGCGCCGCGGGCCCGATGGAGGAGGAGAGATGGAGGCGAAGCATGCCGGCGGGGTGCAGGCGCGGACCGAGCGCGCCGACTACCAGGCGACCGCGGACCCGGCGTTGAACGAGGCGGCCGATCGCACCGCCGATATCAAGCTGCTCGGCTATGGCGAGCTCTACGACCTCTGGGAGCGTCAGCAGTGGCAGACTCAGGAGCTCGACTTCAGCCAGGACCGGGTCGACTGGCACGAGCGGATCGATGCCGAGGAGCGCTTCCAGCGCATGTACGGGCTCTCCTCGTTCTTCATCGGCGAGCAGAAGGTGGCGGAGGAGCTGGGTCCGATCATGCGGGCGGCGCCGAGCGAGGAGCAGAAAGTCTTCCTCTGCACCCAGATCGCCGACGAGGCGCGCCACGTCCGCTTCTTCGAGTGCTTCTACCGCGAGGTCGGGGTGCTGGAGTCCGACGGCCTCGCCGAGATGCTGGTGGAGACGGCGAGTCATCTCAACGACGACTTCGGGCGCCTCTTCGACGAGATGCTGGGGAGTCGCACTGAGCGGCTCTCGCAGGAGCCGGGCGACACGGAGGCGATGGTCGAAGCGGTGACGCTCTACCACATGGTGATCGAGGGGATGCTGGCTCTGACCGGGCAGCATTTCATCATGGACTTCAACGAACGCGAAGGGACGCTGCCGGGCTTTGTCGAGGGGTTCGCCAACGTCGCTCGTGACGAGCACCGCCACGTCGCCTTCGGCTCGGTCTTCCTGCGCGAGAAGGCGCACGAGGACGACCGCTACAAAGAGGCGATCCAGCGGGCGCTGGGCGAGGCGCTGCCGGTCGCCGAGGGGGTGCTGGCGCCGCCTTGGGCCGAAGGAGACGACTTCGAGGTCTTCGGCTACACGCTCGAGGAGACGCGCCAGTTCGCCGCCACCTGCCTGATGCGGCGGCTGCGGGTGATCGGGCTCGGCTGAGCCGGCTCGCTACGGCGTCGCTTCGGGCGCCGGCGCTTCCGCTTCGGCGGTGACGACCGGCGGTTCTTCGACCGCCGCCGCCGCCGCTTCTTCGGCCGGCGGCGGGGTCGTCGAGGTGGTGGTGGTCGAGGTGCCGGTGCTGCCGGTGGGGCTGCCGACGGTGACGACGACGCTGCCGGTGCCGGGATGGGCGCCGGCAGCGGTTCCGGTCGACGGCGCGGCCGGGGTCACGGCTTCGGGAGTGGTGCCGATGCCGCCGGCCCCGTCGGCGGTCGAGCCCGCCGCTTCTTCGGTTTCGGCTTCGCCGATCGCCGGTGCCTGTTCTTCGGCGTCGGCCGGGTCAGCCGGGACTTCGGCTTCGGCGCTCACCGGTTCGGCCGCGGCGGGTGGGACCTGGGCTTCGACCGCGGCGGCGACGTTCGCCTTCGGCAGCACGATCGGTTCCTGGGCCGAGGCGATCGCCGGCGCGCTCGGTTCGACCCCGCCCGCGGTCGACGCCGGGACGACCTTCGCCGCCGGGGCCGGCTCCGGGTTGACCGGGGTGGAGGTCTGCTGCTTGACCTCGACCGCACCGGCGGTGAGAACAGCTGCGGTGACCACCCCGGCGACGGCCTTGGTGCCGATCGCGCCGCCGATCGCGCCGAGCCCGCCCATCGCTCCGCCGCCGCCGAGCGCGGCGCTGACTCCGGAGCCGACGCCGGCCGCGCCGGCCGCGCCGGCACCCGCGCTGGCGGCGCCGGTGGTGCCGGCGCCGCCGAGGCCGAGCTTGGAGGCGATGAAGCCCTTGAAGGCGATCAGCGGGGCGACCGGGAACAGCGCCGCCAGCATCTTCTCGTTCGAGCGCACCTGCGAGCGGAAGTCGGCGCATTCGTCGCATTCACGGATGTGGCGACGAACTGGGGCGGAGACCTTGCGCAGGCCCTCGGTCGCTTCGGAGAGCTCGACCCGGACCTCGCCGCAAGTCAGCAGCCGCGCCTGGCTCGCCTCGGCGAGCGAGATCCGCGCCCGCACCAGCAGGGACTTGACCGAAGGCACCGTGGTGTCCATCGCGGCGGCGATTTCCTCGTAGGAGAGCGCGTCCATCTCGCGCAGCAGCAGCGCCGAGCGCTGCGTCTCCGGAAGCTTGTTGACGTCGCAGATGATCTGCCGGAACTCCTCGCGGTTGTGGACTCGCTCTGCGGTCGAAGAGGCCTCGACGGCCGGGACCATGTCCATCGATTCCTGCGCGTCGGCGGTCGGCTTGCGCAGGTGGTTGAGGCAGCGGTTGCGGGCGATCCGGTAGAGCCAGGGGCGGAGGTTGATCTCGCGCTCGTCCGCGAGCATCGCCCGGTAGGCGTTGACGAAGACCTCCTGCAGGACGTCTTCGGCGTCCTCGGTGGACCCCAGCATCTGCCGGCAGAAGCCGAGCAGGCGGCCCTGGTAGCGGTCGACGATGGTCTCGAAGGCGCTCGCGTTGCCGCTCCGCGCCATCGCGATCAGTTTCTCGTCGCCCTGCAGCTTCAGCAGGGGCGAGCGACGGGCGAGCAGACCGCGACGACTGGCATGAGTTAGGGCCGATGCCTCCACAGCAGTTCCCCCTCCGAGGACGAGCGACTGGTTTCAGGCCTTGAGACACGGTAACAAGGGCCGAGTTGCGCCTCGCGAACATTTACTGTGCCTTGAGACGACCCGCCCATCCCAGCGGGCGCCCCGACCCGGGGCTACGATCGACGGGCCCGGGTGGCGAAACTGGTAAACGCGGCGCCCTTAAAAGGCGCTTCCCCAGAGGGGATCGCGGGTTCGAGTCCCGCCCCGGGCACTCCCGCGCCAGTCGATGCGCCACCATTTGATGACATGGTTGCGACGCGCCAGCTAGGCTGCCGCCCATGGCTGAGCACGGCGGTCGCATCGTTGCCAAGGCGCTGAAGTCGCGCGGGGTGGAGAACCTCTTCACGCTTTCGGGCGGCCACATCTTCTCGATCTACGACGGCTGCAAAGCCGAGGGGATCGGGATCGTCGACGTGCGCCACGAGCAGACTGCCGCCTTCGCCGCCGAGGGGGTCGCCAAGGCGACGCGCGGAATCGGCGTCGCCGCGCTGACCGCCGGGCCGGGGGTGACCAACGGCGTCAGCGCGCTCGCCGGTGCCCAGGCCAACGGCTCGCCGATCTGCGTCCTTGGCGGCCGGGCGCCGGAGATGCGGTGGGGCTCGGGGTCGCTGCAGGAGATCGACCACCTGCCGTTCGTCTCGCCGCTGGTCAAGTCGGCCGCGACGGCCAAGGACCCGACCTCGATCGGCCCGCTGACCGCCGCCGCGCTCGACCTCGCCGCCGCGGCCCCGACCGGCCCCACCTTCGTCGACTATCCGATGGACGTCGTCTTCAGCGAGGCGGACGTGGAGATCCCCGACCCGATCGTCGCCGAGGCGCAGCCGGCGGCTGGGGTGGAGGAGGCGGCGGCGCTGCTGGCCGCCGCCGAGCGGCCGGTGATCATGGCCGGCAGCGGCCTCTACTGGGGCCGCGGCGAGGAGGAGATGCGGAGGCTCGCCGAAGGACTCGGGATCCCGGCCTTCCTCAACGGGCTCGGCCGCGGCTGCCTGCCCGCCGACCACGACCTCGCCTTCAGCCGCGCCCGCGGCGCCGCCCTCGGCGACGCCGACGTCGCCCTGGTGATTGGCGTGCCGTTGGACTTCCGGCTCGGCTTCGGCGCCGCCTTTGGCGAGGAGACGAAGCTCGTCCGCCTCGACGTCGCCCCGAACCGGCTCACCCGCAACCGCACCCCGGACGTCGACCTGGTCGGCGACGTGCGAGCGACCCTGGCGGCGCTGCGGCAGGCAGCGGGGGAGGGGACGCGGACGCGGCCCTGGCTCGAGCAGCTGGGGAACGTCGAGAGCGAGCGCCGCGAGAGCGAGCGGGCCGAGCTCGAGGACGGCCGCTCGCCGCTCCACCCGGTGCGGGTCTACGCCGAGCTCAACCAGGTGCTCGACCGCGACGCGATCGTGGTCGGCGACGGCGGCGACTTCGTCTCCTACGCCGGTCGCTTCATCGAGACCCATGAGCCGGGCTGCTGGATGGACCCGGGGCCGTTCGGCTGCCTCGGCGCCGGGCCAGGCCAGGCGATCGGCGCCAAGGTCGCGCGGCCCGATCGCCAGGTCTGCTTGTTGCTCGGCGACGGCGCCTTCGGCTTCGCCGGGATGGAGTTCGACACGATGGCCCGCCACGGCCTCGGCGTCGTCGGGGTGATGGGCAACAACGGGATCTGGGGCCTCGAGCACCACCCGATGAAGTTCCTCTACGGCTACTCGGTGGCGGCCGAGCTGCAGCCGGAGACCCGCTACGACCAGCTGGTCGAGACCCTTGGCTGCGAGGGGGCGCTGGTCCGCGAGCCGGGTGAGCTTCGGCCCGCGTTGGAGCGGGCTTTCGAGTCAGGGATGCCGACCCTCGTCAACGTCCTCACCGATCCCGAGATCGCCTATCCGCGGAAATCGAATCTGGCCTGAGGCACGGGGGCTGGGTCCAAGCAAAGAATCGGCCGTCGCAAGGACGGCCGATTCTCCTGGCCCCTCAGGACGGGCAGGGGTACGTCTTCAGGGACCATTTATTAGATGGGCTCAGACGGCGGGAGGCGCCATGATGCGGCAATCGCCCAAGCCCTGTAACCAGGTGCAAGGTGAGGCGAACCCCAACTCGTCCCCGGTGAAGCGAAGTATTGCGGGACGGTCCCGCTTCAGTCTAGCGTTCGGGCACGTTGGTACTTAATTTTCAGTATAGATATATACGAATACTTGTTGTTCGAGGCATCCCATAGCCCATTTGGCGTATCGCCGTGTACGCCACTGTTCGCTTGGTACCGCGAAACGTTTCGCCTCATTCGAAACTCTCGTGCGTGACCCCGAGGGCGCTAGCGAGACGCCGCGCTAATTGCCGCGCCGTAGAGGATGTCGTGCTCGGAGACGGTGATCTCTTCGAGCCCGAAGGCGCGCATCGCCTCGACCAGGATGACGACGCCGGCGACGATCGTCGGCGCCCGGTCGGGGTGGAGGCCGATGATCCCGGCTCGGTCTGCCAGCGGCACCGAGGCGAGCTGGGAGAGCATCCGCTGGATCGGGCGCAGGCCGAGGGCGTGGCCGTGGACCCGGTCGGGGTCATACGGCTCGAGGGCGAGATCGATCGCCGCCAGCGAGGTCGGGGTGCCGGCCACCGCGATCCCCGCCTCCGGGTCGGGCGCCTCGCCGGCGGCCGCCTCGATCAGACCCCGCACGTCGGCCGCCAGCGCTTCCAGCTCCGAGGCTGTAGGAGGATCGCTGGCGATGTGCCGCTCGCTGTGCCGCACCACGCCCGCCTGCAGGGAGGTGTGGAATGAGATCTCCGCTTCACGGCCGATGATCAGCTCGGTCGAGCCGCCGCCGATGTCGATCACCAGCGTCGGCACCCGCGGCTCCTCCTCCGCGCTCGCCCCCAGATAAGTGAGCCGGGCCTCTTCCTCGCCGTCCAGCACCCGCGCCGTCAGCGCGAAGCGCTCCCGCAGCTCGGCGACGAAGGCGCCACCGTTCTCGGCATCGCGCACGGCGCTGGTCGCGATCGCCTGCACCCGCTCGACCTCCAGCTCCCGCACTCGGTCCAGGTAGCCCCCGATCGCCGCGCACGCGTCCTCGATCGCTTCCGCCGCCAGGCGCCCTGACAGATCCACCCCCCGGCCCAACCGCGTCACCGTGCTCCGCCGCTCCACCTTCCGCACCTTCTGCCCAGCCACCTCAGCCACCAGCAGCCGCGCCGAGTTGGTGCCCACGTCGATCACCGCGACCCGTTTCTGACCCTCCGGCATCCGCGCCACTCTAGACCGCCCGCGATCCCAGAAGCCCCTGCGCGCACCGCCTTCCTCGACCATTCCGGTAACCAAAAATCACCCGCCCACCCCTTCGACACTGCTACGATCTCTGGCCCGCCGCGGGGTGGAGCAGTCAGGTAGCTCGTCGGGCTCATAACCCGAAGGTCGCAGGTTCGAATCCTGCCCCCGCTATAAGAAAAGGCCCTGTTTTGCAGGGCCTTTTTCTTTTAATCCCCACCGCACTGGTTGACAATGGCTCCGTGGCGAACACTCGTGGCGAACAAACGAGAGCCTCAAATGTCGC
>DASXFL010000063.1:0-6161 GCA_036489595.1 Solirubrobacterales bacterium | reverse complement strand
GCCCGCGCCGTCTCGCTGCTGAACGGCGAAGAAGTGCCGGCGATCACCTGCTACCCGGCGCCGGTCTACACCGCTGACACGCTAAACCAGCCGAGCGTGAAGTGGGAGGGCTACCCGGCTGGCTTCAAGCCGTAATGGCGGACCAGCGAAGCTCCTGGGGCGTGGGCCCCGGGAGCTTCCTGCTCGCGGGCGGGCTGGTCCTGACGATGGACGCTGCCCGCAGCCGTCACGAGGACGGCGCGGTGCTGGTCCGAGACGGCGCGATCGCCGCCGTCGGCCCGCTGGCCGAGGTCGAGCCGCTGGCCGAGGGGGCGACCCGGGTCGAGGCGGGCGGCTGCCTCGTGGTCCCGGGGCTGATCAACACCCACCAACACCACTGGTACAACCTCTTCAAGGGCCTCGGCGGCGGCATGCTGCTGGAGCAGTGGATCGCCAACCTGCTGCGGCCGACCGCGATCGCGATCGCCCCGGCCGAGATCGAGGCGGCGGCGCGGCTGGCCTGTCTCGAGATGCTCGGGACCGGGACCACCGCCTGCCTCAACCACTCGGTAACCGTCTCCGGGCCGGAGGTGGTCGCGGCGACGGTCGAGCCGGTGATCGAGGCGGGGATGCGCCAGCTCTTCGCCAAGGAGGTCAGGCCGGACGGGCTCGACGCCCAGCTCGAGCTCGCCACCGAGATCCACCACCGCTGGCAGGGGGCGGGGGAGGGACGGATTGCGATCGGCCTGGTGCTCGAGAGCACCGCCCACTGGGTGGCGATGGGCACCTCCTCGGAGGAGCTCCTGGTACGCGGCAACGAGCTCGCCACTCGACTCGGCATGCGGATCAGTGACCACGTCGCCGGCGGCACGATGTCGCGCGAGTCCGGTTACCTGCGCTTCGTCCTCGAGATGGGCCGCACCGACTTCGAGTTCCTCCACCAGCTCGGCGTGCTCGACGAGAAGTGGGTCCTGGCCCACGCGATCAACGCCCGCGACGGCGACATCGAGCTGGTCGCCGCCAGCGGCGCTAGCGTCAGCCATACGCCTACCAGCGAGTCGGCGCGCGGCGCTGGGGTGGCGCCGGTGAAACGCTTCCGCGACGCCGGCATCCGGGTTGCGCTCGGCAGCGACGGGCCGATGGTCGACACCAGCGTCGACATGGTCGAGCAGATGAAGGGAGCGGTGCTGCTGCAGAACCAGCTCCACCGCGACCCGCTGGCGCTGAGCGCCGAGGACGCGCTGGCGATGGCGACCAGCGAGGCGGCGGCGGTGCTCGGGCTCGAGGAACAGATCGGCTCGCTCGAGGCCGGCAAGCGTGCTGACCTCGTCGTCTTCGACCTCGCCGACCCGCTGTGCGGCGTTTGGCACGATCCGGTCGCGGCGCTGGTCCACTCGCGCCCGCGACCGCGCCAGGTCTTCGTCGACGGCGTCGAGCTGGTGGGGCCCGGAGGCTTCACCCGGATTGCCCGCGAGGAGGTGGCGGCGACCTTGGCCGAGGCCGAGGCCCGCGCCACCGAGCTTCTCGAGCGGGCCGAGGTGCCGGCGGCAGCGCGCACCGCCGCCGCGCGGCGCCACCTCGCCGCGATCGTCTAACCCCAAGGAAAGGAAGCGGAAAATGGAGCAGAGCAGCCCCCTCCTGCCAGAGGAAGTCCACCCCGACCCCGCCCGAGCGAGCGAGATGCCCTACGCGCCGGCGGTCGAAGTGCCGGCCAACAGCGTCATCGTCTTCGTTTCGGGGGCAACTCCCTCGCCCCTCTACCACTCGCACCCGCACATCCCCGCCGAGCACCAGCAGCCCGACGACATTCGCGAGCAGACCCGCCGCGCGCTCGAGAACGTCAAGCTCGTCCTCGACGCCCGCGGCCTCACCTGGCGCCACGTCGTCAAGGCGACCAAGTACCTGACCGACATGCGCGAGGCCGATGCGATGCACGAGGTCTGGCGCGAGTATTTCGGCGAGTGGCAGCCTGCGAGCACGATGATCTGCATCAACAACCTGAGCTCGCCCGGAGCCCGGGTCGAGCTCGACATGATCGCTATCGGCCCGGCCCAGGAGGGCTGAGAGCAGGCGATTCGGTGCCGGCCAGAAACGGCTGGCGCCGACAGCAAACGTTCGCAGATTTCGCCTTTGGATTGGGCGATCAGTCGAGTGAACCCGATGCTGGCGCCGTTCTGAAAAAAACTTAGGAACGGCTTTAGCAATGGAGTTGACAGGTGTAGAAGCGCTGCTGTACGTTATCCAACGCGTTCGGCAAACGTTTGCATGAATAGCGAAGGAATCACAGATGCAGAGATCTGAGGCCGTGCCAGGTCGTGTCCCGGTTCGGGAGTGGGGCGCGTTCGTCGACGGCGCCTGGCTGAGCCGGGGGCCGCGGGAGACGTACACGGTGGTCGAACCGGCGACCGCGGAGCCGTTGGCGGAGGTGGCCGAGTGCCGCGACGTCGACGTCGACCTCGCGGTCGCCTCAGCCCGCCGCGCCGCCGCGGAGTGGCGGCTGCTGTCGCCGAAAGAGCGGGCCGGATACCTGCGCCAAGTGGCCGAGCGCATCCGCGCCCACGCCGACGAGCTGGCCGAGCTCGAGGCGCGGGAGGTCGGCAAGCCGCGCGCCGACGCGCTGCGCTTCGACGTCACCTTCTCCCACACCAGCTTCGACTACTTCGCCTCGCTGGCCCACGTCCTCCACGGCGAGATCATCGACCAGTCGCCGATCGAGACCTCGGTCGTCCGCGAGCCCTACGGCGTCGTCGCCGCAGTGCTGCCCTTCAACTGGCCGCCGATCCATTTCGCGAAGAAGGGCGCGCCGGCGCTGATGGCCGGCAACACGGTGGTGATCAAGCCCGGCGAGCAGGCGCCGCTAACGGTCCTGCGCCTGGTCGAGATCGCCAACCAGGTGCTGCCGCCGGGGGTGCTGAACGCGGTCACCGGGATCGCTGCCGGCGCCGCCCTTTGCGCTCACCCCGGCGTCGACCGGATCTCCTTCACCGGCTCCTCGGCGACCGGCCGGCGGGTCCTCGCCGGGGCGGCCGAGCCGCTCACCTACGCGACTCTCGAGCTGGGCGGCAAAAACGCCTTGATCGTGCTCGACGACGCCGACCTCGACCGCGCCCTGGCGGTTGCGCTCGAGGGGATGTTCTACAACCAGGGCGAGGCCTGCACCTCGACCGCGCGGATCCTCGTCCACGAGGACGTCCACGACGAGTTCCTCGAGCGGTTCACCGCCGCCGTCGCCAGGCTGCGGGTCGGCGACGGCCTCGACTCCGAGACCCACATCGGGCCGATGGTCGACGCGCGCCAGCGCGACACGGTGATGGGCTACATCGAGGCCGGCCTCGAGGACGGGGCGCGGATCGTCTTCCAGGGCGAGGTCCCCGGCGAGGAGCGCCTGCGCGACGGCTACTGGGTCCCCTGCACGGTCTTCGCCGACGTCGGCGCCGAGATGCGGATCGCCCAGGAGGAGATCTTCGGCCCGGTCGCCTGCGTGATGCGGTTCGGCAGCGACGAGGAGGCGGTGGCGATCGCCAACGGCACCCAGTACGGCCTCACCGCCGCGATCTGCACTGGCGACAAAGCCCGCGCCTGGCGCCTCGCCCGGCGGCTCGACGCCGGCATGGTGTTCGTCAACAACTACTTTCGCCGGGCCCTCCTCGGGGCGCCGTTCGGCGGTATGAAGGCGAGCGGGTTCGGGCGCGAGAACTCGCCCGAGTCGCTGCTCGAGCTCACCCAGGCCAAGGCGGTTCGCTTCCACGCCGAGGATCAGGAGCTGCCGCTGTGGCCGGCCGCCGAGCAGGTCCTGAGCTAGGGAAGATGCCGAGCGCTTCTGGAAGCCCCCTCTCTGGCGCCGAAGCGGCGCCGGCGACGGCCGGCGGCACCGTCGCGCCGCAGATCCGGATGCGCGGGATCTCGGTGTCCTTTGGCGACGTCCGCGCGACCCAGGACGTCGACTTCGATATCCGGGCCGGCGAGATCCACGCCCTGCTGGGCGAGAACGGAGCGGGCAAGACCACCTTGATGCGCGTCCTCTCGGGCCTGCTCTCGCCCGACAGCGGTGAGATCGAGCTCGACGGCGAGCCGATCACCTTCGACTCGCCGCGCGACGCGATCCACCGTGGCATCGGCATGGTCCACCAGCACAGCGTCTTGGTGAAGCAGCTGACCGTCGCCGAGAACATCATCCTCGGCGAGCGCTCGAGCTGGACGCTTCGCCTGCCGCGCCGCGAGGTCGAACGCCCGGCCCGCGAGATCTGCGAGCGCTACGGCGTCGATCTCGACGTGCGGCGGCCGATCGGCAGCCTCTCCGCCGACCAGGTGCAGCAGGTCGAGATCCTGCGGCTGTTGCACCGCAACGTCGGCACCTTGATCCTCGACGAGCCGACCGCGGTGCTCGGTACCGCCTACGTCGAACGCCTCTTCAGCACGCTCGCCGACCTGCGCCAGCGCGGGCACGCAATCGTGGTGATCACCCACAAGCTGAAAGAGGTCTTCCGTCTCGCCGATCGGGCGACGGTGCTGCGCGGCGGTCGGGTCACCGCCGAGGTCACCCGGGCGGAGCTCGACCAGCAGGCGCTGATGACGGCGATGGTCGGCGAATCGGTGGCGCCAGTGGTCCGCCAGCGCGAGGTCGAGCCGGACGCCTCGACCCCGGTCGTCTTCGCCGCCGAGGAGCTCTGCGTCGATGGCGATCGCAGCAGCAACGCGGTCGACTCGCTGAGCTTCGAGGTCCGCGCGGGCGAAGTCCTCGGCGTCGCCGGCGTCGAGGGGAACGGCCAGACCGAGCTGGTCGAAGCGCTGGGCGGAGTGAGGCCGATCGCCGCGGGCACGATCCGCGTCGGCGACCAGGCGCTGGCGCAGCTGACGCCGTCGCGCCTCGACGCGCTCGGCGTCGGCATCATCAGCGAGGACCGCCGGCGCTGGGATCTGGTGCCGGAGCTGAGCGCCGCCGAGAACCTGATCCTCTCGCGCCTCGGAAACGGCGAGGACGACTTCGTCAAGCTCGGCTTCCTGCGCCGCAAGCGGATCGACGCGATGGCGACGGAGGCGATGCGGCGGTTCGACGTCCGCCCGCCGGTCGCCGAGCGGGCGATGACGACCTTCTCCGGCGGCAACCAGCAGAAGGTGGTGCTGGCGCGGGAGCTGGCGCCGAGGCCGCCGGTCGTGGTCGCCGCCTATCCCTCGCGCGGCCTCGACGTTGCCGCCACCCGGTTCGTCCACCAAGAGCTGCTGGAGCTGCGCGATGCCGGCTCGGGGGTGCTGCTGATCTCGGCCGACCTCGACGAGCTGCTCGCCCTCTCCGATCGCGTCGGCGTCCTCTACCGCGGTCACTTCGCCTACATGGCAGAGGCGACCCGGGTCGAGATCTCCGGGATCACCAGGGCGATGACCGGGATCGGGGGCGACGATTCCCCAGCGCCGGAGCAGCCGCGATGAGCGCGGTCGAGAGCTGGGTGCTCGGCCTGCGCGGCTCCCCCGGGCTCTCGCGCGTGCTCCGCGCCCTCGTCGCGGTGGCGTTCACGCTGGTCGTCACCGGCGCGATCTTCCTCCTCGCAGGCGCCGACCCGTTCGAGGCCTACGAAGCCCTGGTCCACGGCAGCCTCGGCAACCGGGTCGGCTTCACCAACACGGTGATGCTCGCCACCATCCTCACCTTCACCGCGCTCGCCTTCGCGATCCCGGCGCGGGCGCAGCAGTGGAACATCGGCGGCGAGGGACAGCTCTTCATGGGGGCGCTGGCCTCGGTCACGGTGGCGCTCAAGGTCGGCGGCCTCGACCCGACCGTGCTGACCGTGCTGAGCCTCCTCGCCGGCCTCCTCGCCGGCGCCGTCTGGGCCGGGATCGCGGGGGTGCTGAAGGTCCGGGCCGGCGCCAACGAGGTGCTGACGACCCTGATGCTCAACTTCATCGCAGTGCTCGCGGTCGAATACTCGATCGCCAATCTCTTCCCGACCGGCGGCACCCCGAGCGCCACCCCGGCGGTCCCGCTCGGGGTCGAACTGCCGGACCTCTGGTCCTCGACGAGGATCAACTACGCGGTGGTGATCGCCCTGGTCGGGGTCATCCTCGTCCACTTGCTGCTGTCGCGGACGGTGCTGGGCCTGAAGATCCGCGCCACCGGCTTCAACCTCGACGGTGCTCGCCACGGTGGCATCAACGTCGGCCGCACGCAGGTCGTCAGCCTCGTCCTC
>DASXFL010000062.1:0-41770 GCA_036489595.1 Solirubrobacterales bacterium | reverse complement strand
GCCGTCAGCTACCACTTCGCGAAGTTCGTCTGGGTCCTCGACCTCGAGCGCAACCGGGCGGCGACGTTGGCCGCCCGGGACTCGCTTTCACGGGCGCACGCGCTCCTCGACCCGAGCGCCGAGCGGATCGAGGCGAGCTTCGGCGCCACGGCTCTGCCGGCGAACCTTCGCCTCCCGGCCGCCGTGGAGCGGCCGCCGCTGGTGCTGCTGATCCCCGGGCTCGACTCGACCAAGGAGGAGTTCTTCACGCTCGAGCGGTTCTTCCTCGAGCGCGGCATGGCGACGCTCTCGATGGACGGCCCGGGCCAAGGCGAGGCCGGCTTCCAGCTGACGGTGCGACCCGACTACGAGGTCGCGGTCGCCGCCGTGCTCGACTCGCTCGCCGGCCGCGAGGACGTCGACGGCGATCGCGTCGGCGCCGTCGGGGTCTCGATGGGCGGCTACTACGCGCCCCGCGCGGCGGCCTTCGAGCCGCGAATCAAAGCGCTCGCCGCGATCAGCGGCCCCTACGACATGAGCGCCAGCTGGGAGGCGCTGCCGAGCCTCACCCGGGAGGCGTTGCAACACCACACGGGCAGCGGCTCCGAGGCCGAGGCGCGCGAGCGGGCGGCGGAGCTGTCGCTCGCCGGCGTCGCCGAGCGGATCGAGCAGCCGGCACTGATCATCACCGGCAAGCGCGACCGGGTGATCCCCTGGCGCGACACGCGGCGGATCGCCACCGAGGCCCGCCACGCCGAGTGGGTCCTCTTCGAGGGCGGCACCCACGTCTGCAACAACCTCGCCTGCCGCTACCGCCCGCTGGTCTCCGACTGGATGGCGGAGCGCCTCGGGGCGCTGATGTAGATGAATGGCGCCTTTTGCACCGCTGAGATGCAAAAGGCGCCATTGGAGATCGGGCTCAGGGCGTCGTTTCCGTGAGCGGCGGCTGGATCCCGAAGCGCCGCCTGGAATCTTCGGGCCGGCCTGCTATGCAGGGATACCGGGAGGACCGCGACGAGCAGGAAGCGCGCCTGCCCGGCGAGAAGGAAGATCGCTCGTGCTCTGCACCGCTTGATGCGCACGCTGCCGATCGAGCTTGCCTGACTGGGCCTTCGAAGTGTGCCCTGGCCCAAGCGACCCTCGGCTACGGTTCCGCACGTGAATCTGCACCGGGACATCGCTGCTCGTTCGGGCGGGTTCCTGCTCTTCGCGGTGACTCCGCCGCGACTGACGACGAGCCCGCTCGAGGCAGCAGAGATCGGCCGGGTCACCCAGGAGCGGCTGCGGCCGTTGGCGATCGACGGCCTCGTCCTCTACGACATCGACGACGAGAGCGACCGCAATCCGGACGAGCGGCCGTTCCCGTTCCTGCCGACGATGGACCCCGCCGATTATCTCCGTGATCTTGCCGGGCTGGAGGTCCCCGCCATCGTCTACCGCGCGGTGGGCAAGTACCGAGAGGATCGTTTCCGTTCCTGGTTGGAGCAGCAGGATCCGTCCCAGGCGCTGACGGTGTTCGTCGGCTCCTCCTCGCGCGAGAAGGCAGCTGGCACCTCGCTTGCCCGAGCCTACGAGCTACGCGACCAGGCACAGCCGGAGCTGCTGCTCGGCGGGGTTGCGATTGCCGAGCGACACGCTCGCCTCGGCGACGAGCACCTCCGGCTGATCGCAAAGCAGGCCGCGGGCTGCTCGTTCTTCATCACCCAGATCGTCTACGACGTCAACGCGGCGAAGAACCTGATCTCCGACTACCACCATGCGTGCGCCGCGCAGAACCTCAAAGCGGTGCCGGTCGTGTTCAGCTTCTCGGTCTGCGGTTCGCTCAAGACCTTGGAGTTCCTCCAGTGGCTCGGCGTGACCGTCCCGCGCTGGATCGAGAACGAGCTGCGCTATGCCGACGACACCCTCGACGCCTCCTACGAGCAGGCGGTGGCGACGGCCGTCGACCTGATCGCGTTCTGCCGGAGGTTGGGGATCCCGTTCGGGCTCAACGTCGAGAGCGTCTCGATCCGCAAGGCCGAGATCGAGGCCTCGGTGCGGCTGGCCACCCAGCTGGGAGCCGAGCTGCGCCACTGAACCCGCTTCCCGCGCGGGAGGTTGGCAATCGGCTTAACCGGACGGTATTTGAACCGCTTTGGGTTTATCGAGGGCCTGTCACTGCCTCATGCGTGATGTATGCTTATACATCATGAATCGCACTCAGATCTACCTCGATGACCGCCAGACCTCCCGGCTGGACGAGCGAGCTGCGGCAGAGGGAACTTCGCGTTCGGTGGTTATCCGCCGCGCAGTCGACGTCTACCTCGCGCAGGAGGAGCGGGTGGCGGCCGCGTGGCAGGAACAGTGGAAGCAGGCGGTCAACGGGAGCGCCGGCCTCGCCCCCAACTCCGAAGACGGTGCCGAGTACGTCGAGGATGCTCGGCGCGCTGACGCCGAGCGGCTAGCGCAGCTCGATCATTGAGCATCGTCCTCGACACCAGCGTCCTGATCGATCACCTACGCGGCTCAGACTCCGCGACCGCCTATCTAGTTGGCCTTGGCAGTCGTCCGTCTTGTTCGGAGATCACTCGGATCGAGGTTATCCAGGGACTCCGTTCCTCAGAGCGGCGTGCGGCCGACGCGCTGTTCGCACTGATCGCTTGGGTGCCGGTCAACGGATCGGTTGCTCGCCGTGCCGGCGAGCTCGGTCGTCGCTGGCGCCGGAGCCATCCAGGGATCGGCGTCGCCGACCTCGCGATCGCAGCCACCGTCGAAGAGATCGGCGCCACTCTTGCCACCCGCAACCTCAAGCACTTCCCGATGTTCGAGGGCCTTCGCGCCCCTTATTGAGGCGGTTAACAAGACCGGAACACCCCGGTCGGTAGTTAGGGAGACAGAATTTGAAACTGCGACCGCTCGGCCCCCAGCCGGCCGATGCGCGGGGTTAGATGCTTACGGGCGCGTCCCCCGCGACCAACGGGGACTGATGGGGAAATGCCTCCGGTACCGGGGGTACCGCCACGGAGTCAACGGCTTCTGCCTCATTCAGCGGCGCGACGCGACTGCCACGGCTAGAGTCCGGAAAAAGGGCTTGTCGACGCGAGCGAGCGAAGGGAGCCGTTAGATGGCTGAGCGGGACGAACTGGGGCGTGCAGGCGCGAGCGACGCAACCGAGGCCGCCAACGAGACGCTTGCCGCAGAGCTTCCGTTCGAGGACACGCGCGACTTCGAAGATGCGGCGCGTGGCCTCCTCGCTCCGCTTCCGGACGGCGGCCGAGTGAGGGGCGCCACGGCGGCCTGGTCTGGGATTTGTCGCGTTTTGAGTTCCTCCACTCCCACGGGGACGAGGCGCCGGAGACCGTCAACCCGAGTCTCTGGCGTCAGATGCGCCTGACGATCCAAGGCGGCCTCTATGAGGTTGTCCCTGGCCTCTACCAAGTGCGGACCCTCGACCTCTCGAACATCACGTTCGTCGAGGGCCCCGACGGGATCATCGCCTTCGATCCGCTGATTTCTGCCGAGACGGCGGCGGCGGCCCTGGCGCTCTACTACGAATACCGGCCCCGGAAGCCGATCGTCGCCGTCGTCTACTCCCACAGCCACCTGGACCACTTCGGCGGCGTCCGCGGCATCGTCGACCAAGGCGACGTTGACGCCGGCAAGGTCAGGATCTACGCCCCAGAGGGCTTCCTCGAAGCGGCGATTGCCGAGAACGTACTCGCCGGCAACGTCATGAGCCGCCGGGCCAGCTACATGTATGGCAACCTCCTCCCGGTCGACGAGCGCGGTCAGGTCGGAGCCGGCCTCGGCATCACGACCTCCTCGGGAGCCGTTGGCCTCATCCCACCGACCGACACTGTTTCCGAGACGGGCCAGCGCGAGACGATCGCGGGTCTGGACTTCGAGTTCATGATGGCCCCCGACTCTGAGGCACCGGCCGAGATGCACTGGTTTATCGAGGACTTGAAGGCCGTGACCGCCGCCGAGAACTGCTGCCACACTCTCCACAACACCTACACCCTGCGCGGAGCCAAGATTCGCGACCCGCTGGCCTGGTCCAAGCACCTGGAGCGCACCATCGAGATGTGGGGTGACCGCGCAGAGGTGATGTACGGGATGCACCACTGGCCGACCTGGGGCAACGACCGCGTGCGCGAGATGCTCGGCATGGGTCGCGACGGCTATCGCTTCATCAATGACGAGACGCTTCGCCTCGCAAATCACGGCCTGAACGCGAACGAGATTGCGGAGCAGGTCCAATTCACGCCCGAACTCGATCGGCATTGGGCGATGCGGGGCTACTACGGGTCGCTGAACCACAACGTCAAGGCGACCTACGTCAACTACCTCGGCTGGTTCGACGGCAATCCCGCAACCCTCCACATCTTGCCGCCGGAGGAAGCCGCAAGCCGCTACGTCGAGTTCATGGGTGGCGCCGGGGCGGTACTGGAGCGAGCGCGGGATGCCTTCGAGGCGGGCGAATACCGCTGGGTCGCCGAGGTCGTCAATCACGTCGTCTTCGCGGATCCCGAGAACGAGGCCGCGCGAAGGCTACAAGCGGATGCTTTGGAGCAGCTCGGCTACCAGTCGGAGTCCGGACCGTGGCGAAACTTCTACCTCTCGGGCGCGACCGAGCTTCGCAACGGCGTGGTTGACCTCGCTGCCCCAGACACCGCTAGCCCGGACAACGTAAAGGCCATGACGATGCCGCTCTACTTCGATTACCTGGGCATGCGACTGAACGGCGCGGCGGCGGGGGATCGCCGCCAGACCTTCGTCTGCGTACTCCCCGATATTGACGAGACCTGGACGTTGATGCTTCGCCACGGAACGCTCAGCCATCGCCAGGGTGCCGACGCCGACGCCGACGCGACCTTGACGATCGATCGCAGCGACCTCGATCGGGTGATTCTCAAGACGGCGAGCCTCGAAGAGCTGCTTGCCGACGGGCCCGCGGAGGTCGAGGGAGATGCAGCGGCGCTGCATGGGCTGCTCAGACTGCTCGACGAGTTCGAGTTCTGGTTCAACATCGTCACGCCTTGAGCTGAAGAGACCGCCCAAGCCGCGCTTTCGGATATCGGGGAGACAGGATTTGAACCTGCGACCGCTCGGCCCCCAGCCGAGTGCGCTACCAGACTGCGCCACTCCCCGTGGGGTGATGGCTGCATTCTGACGGATCGGGGAGTCGGCGGCTAGGCTGGCGAGGCGCGCCGGTAGCTCAATGGTAGAGCCCTAGCCTTCCAAGCTAGTTATGCGAGTTCAATTCTCGTCCGGCGCTCTTCTCCGCTCGGACGGCTGCCGATAGGAAGGGGACTCGATGCAAATCGGCTGCATCCGAAAACGGCTGCTGATCGGTGCCGCGCTGTTGGGCGCGGCGGCGCTCGTGATCGCCGGCTGCGGGAGCGGTGGGTCGGGATCGACGGGCGGGAGCGGCCGGGAAGCGACCGAGATCCCGGCGATGACGCTGCGGCCCGGGTTCCAGGACTGGCCGTACTTCGGGCGGATCCCAGAGCGGACGCATTATCTGCCAGACGATCCGATCGACCAGATCGATCTGGATCCTCCCTTGAAGCAGACGTGGTCGATCAACACGCACGCGCTGATCGAGTTCCCGCCGGCCTTTCACCGCGGCGTCGCCTACCTGATCAACAAGTACGGGAATGGGAAAGCGGTGCGGCTGGCGGACCGCAAGGTGCTGTGGGAACTGAAGCTGGATCCGAGCAACAAGGGGAAGACGCCGGTCGACGTGACCGGGCCGGTGTACGCGGCCGGGAAGGTGTTCGGCGCCTTCCTCGACGGCTACCTCGCCGCCGGCGACGCGGCCACCGGGAAGAAGGTCTGGGTCGACGACCTCCACGCCCACCTGGAAGCTTCGCCGCTGGTGATCGAAGGGCTGCTCTACGTCGGCACCGACAAGCATCAGCTGCTGGCGATCGACCCCGAAAACGGCAAGATCGCCTGGACCTTCCAGGCGCCGGGGGCGATCAAAGCGAGCCCGAGCTACGACGACGGCGTCGTCTTCGACGCCGACTACGAGAGCACCATGTTCGCCCTCGACGCGAAGACGGGCAAGCCGCTCTGGCGCACCAACACCAGCGCCGTCCCTCCGGGTGGCAAGGGCGGCTTCTTCTCCTCCCCGTCGATCGCCTACGGCCGCGTCTACGCGGGCCGCGACGACGGCACCGTCTATGCCTTCGACGAGAAGACCGGCAAGGTCGACTGGTCCTTCTCCACCGGCGGCGCCGTCTACGGGTCGCCGGCGGTCGCCCAGGTGCCGGGGACGCCGCCAACCGTCTACGTCGGCTCCGAAGACGGCACCTTCTACGCGCTCGATGCGAAGACCGGCAGGCCGCGCTGGAGCTACGACGTCGGCGGGCCGATCCCGGGGACGGCGACGGTGATCGGCCACACCGTCTATACCGCGACCTTCGAACCGCCGAAGACGGTCGGCCTCGATGCCATCACCCACAAGAAGGTCTTCCAGATCAACCAGGGCGGCTACACGCCGGTCGTCTCCGACGGCAAACGCCTCTACCTGGTCGGCTACTACACCCTGATCGGGCTCGAACCGACTGCCAAGGCGAAGGCCGCCGCGAAGTAAGGGTTCGGGGGCGGCAGCCAAGGGCTCCGCCGCGAAGACGTGGGCGCCGAGAAGACGGCCAGCGTCCACGTCTCCCCCGTCCTCGGCAAGCTCGAGGGCCACAGCCGCAACTCCTCGGTCTCGATCGGGGCCTCGAGCGGAGTGCCGGGCCGATCATCGCAACAATGTGCGGATGCGCCAGAACCGCCACCACTCGGTCACCGACCCGGTGGTCGTCCGCGAGCTGGTCCGCGCCAGCCCCTGGGCGACGCTGGTCAGCGAGGGCGAGGACGGGATCGTTGCCTCCCACTACCCGGTCCTGCTCGACGAGGAGGCCGATGGGCTCTGCCTCCTCACCCACCTCGGCCGGCCCGACGAGGTGATCCACGACCTCGGCCGCGGCGAGACGATGGTGATCGTCCAGGGCCGCCACGGCTATATCTCGCCGAGCTGGTACGCACCCGGCGCCACCCGCGCCCCGACCTGGAACTTCAGCGTCGCTCATCTCTACGGGGTGCCGGAGATCCTCTCCGAGGAGGAGAACCTCGACGTCCTCACCCGCCTGGTCGAGCGCTTCGAGCGCGAGGTGTCCGAGCCGCTCTATCTCGACCGCGAGTGGGCGGCGCCGGTGGCCCGCGGCACGGTCGGCGTCCGCATCCCGGTCAGCCGCTTCGTCTGCAAGCGCAAGCTCTCCCAGGACAAGGACGAGGTGAGCCGGCGGCAGGCGATCGCGGCGCTCCGCGAGCCCGGGCCGTACCACCACCCGGAGCTGGCGGCGGAGATGGAGCGGGAGTTGGAGCACAGCCCGGGCGACTGAGCTGCCGGCGCCCGCCGCAGCGCCCTAGGCGAACGAGGCGAGAGCGTCCGCAGTCGCCTCGGCGAAGCCGGCGATGTCCTCCTCGGTCGAGACGAAGGGAGGCGAGAACTGCAGGGCGCCGCTGGCGAGAAGCCGGCTGAGCTGGCCGCGCTCGCGCACCGCGACCGCCACCTCGGCGAGGGGAACGCCGCGCTCCTCGAACCACGGGGCGTCGAGCTGGACGCCGGCCAGGAGGCCGATCGCCCGCACCTCGGAGATGCCTTCGAGCTCGGCCAGCGGCCCCAGCAAGCGTGGCAGCGACTCCTCGATCTCAGCCACCCGGTCGACCAGCCGCTCCTCCTCCATGATCTCGAGGTTGGCAACCGCTGCCGCGCAGGCGGTGGCGTGGCCGGAGTAGGTGTAGCCGTGCTTGAGCCAGGCGCCGTCGCCGTCGAAGAAGGGCTCGGAGACCTCGCTGCTGACCACCACCGCGCCGAGCGGCTGGTAGCCGGAGGTGAGGATCTTGGCGAGGATGATCAGGTCCGGCCGCACCCCGAAGCGCTCGCTCGCCGTCCACCGTCCCAGCCGCCCAACCCCGGTCACGACCTCGTCGCAGACCAGCAGCACGCCGTGGCGGTCGCAGACCTCCCGCACCGCCGGCAGGTAGCCCTCGGGCGGGGGAAAGACGCCGCCGGCGCCGATCACCGGCTCGGCGAAGAAGGCGGCGACGCGCTCGGCCCCGACCTCGCGGATCTTCTCTTCCAGCGCCTCCGCGTTGAAGGCGGTGACGTGCTCGACCTCGCGCACCAGCGGGCCCCAGCCGTCGTGGTTGCCGGGGATCCCGGCGAGCGAGGTGCCGTAGGCGTGCATGCCGTGGTAGGCGCCCTCGCGGGCGATGCAGACGGTCCTCTCCGGTTCCCCGCGCAGGGCGAAGTAGCGGCGGATGATCTTGCCGGCGCTGTCGACGCTGTCGGAGCCGCCGCTGGTGAGGAAGACGCGGGCGCCCTCGAGCGGCGAGAGCGCAGCGATGCGGTCGGCGACCTCGAGGGTGACGTCGGTCGCGTAGACGTCGAAGCAGGTGGTCGCGGCGATCTTCTGCGCCTGCTCGGCGATCGCCCGGGCGATCCGCTCGCGCCCGTGGCCGACGGCGTTGTACCAGAGGCCGCCGCTGGCATCGAAGTAGCGCTTGCCCTCGCTGTCGGTGAGGTGGGACCCCTCGCCGGAGACGAAGACGATGCGGCCGCGCGAGGCCGTCTCCGCCATGTTGGCGAAGGGGTGCCAGAAGCTGCTGACGTCTCCGATGGTGGCGATGGCCTGAACCCTATGCATCTGGCCGCAAAGGGTCCACGGACATCGCGGCCGGACCTCACGCGGCGCTTACTCCTCCGCGACCAGCCCGTGCTGGTAGGCGTAGCCGACCGCCTGGGCGCGGTCGCGGGCGCCGATCTTGGCGAAGAGGTGGTTGACGTGGCTCTTCACGGTCGCCGGCGAGACGACCAGGCGCGCGGCAATCTCCTGGTTCGAGAGGCCGCCGGCGATCAGGCCGAGGACCTCGGCCTCGCGGGCGGTGAGGTCGTCAGGCAGCTCCACGCCGTCCGACTCGGCGGCGAGTGGCTCGGCGCCGGCGGTGACCGCCTCGACCACCTTGGTCTGGATCGCCTCGTCGAGGCTCGCCTCGCCGCCGGCGACGCGGGTGATCGCGGCGGCGATCTGCTCGGCGCTGGCGTCCTTGGTCAGGTAGCCGCGGGCGCCGGCGCGCAGCGCCCCGAGGACGGAGGCGTCGTCGGCATAGGTGGTGAGGGCGATGACGCCGATTCGCGGCCGGCTCGCCGCCAGCCGCCGGGTCGCCTCGATCCCGTCGACTCGCGGCATCCGCAGGTCCATCAGGACGACGTCGGGCGCCATCCGCTCGGCCTTCTCCACCGCCTGCTCACCGTCGCTGGCGGTGTCGAGGACCTCGACGTCCTCGAGCAGGTCGAGGATCAGGGTCAGGCCCTCGCGGACGACCCGCTGGTCGTCGGCGAGGAGCACCCGGATCGGCTCGCTCATCCCTGCTCCGCTGCGATCCGGGCGGCGCTGTTGGCCGAGGCCCCGTTGCGGCTCACCTCGGGCAGCCACAGCTCGACCCGGTAGCCGTCCCTGGTCGGGCCCGCCTCGAGCCGGCCGCCGAGCAGCTCGGCGCGCTCGCGCATGCCGCTGACGCCGTAGCCGGAGCCGGCGCCGGCGAGCGGGCCGTTGCCGTTGCCGTTCGGGCAATCGCGGTCGCCGTGGTCGGAGACCTCGAGCCGGGTGCCCTCGGCCCCGTAGTCGAGGCGGAGGTCGACCCGCTTCGGCTCGGCGTGCTTGCGGACGTTGGTCAGCGCCTCCTGGGCGGTGCGGTAAATCGCCAGCCGCGCCTCCGAGCTGAGCAGCCGCGGCTCTCCGCTCACCTCGACCTCGCACTCGACGTCCCAGCCGGCGGCGAAGCTGTCGGCCAGCGCCGCCAACCGCTCCGGCCCCGGCAGGTCATCGCCGCGCAGCGTCTCGATCGCCGCCCGGGCCTCGTCGAGGCCGCTGGTCGCATGCTGGTGAGCGCGCTCGAGCGCCGACTCCAGCTCCGGCACCGCCTGGTGGCGACGGGCCAAGAGCCGCGCTGCTTCGAGCTCGACCGCCAGGGCCGAGAGCGAGTGGGCGAGGACGTCGTGCATCTCGCGGGCGATCCGGCCGCGCTCCTCGAGCGCTGCCGCCTCGGTTCGCGCCGCCAGCGAGCGCTTCTCCTCCTCGATCAGCGAGCGTTCGCGGGCGCTGGTTTCTTCGGTCGCCCTCGCCAGCCGGGTGATCAGGAAGGTGAAGGCGAAGCCGAGCGTCGACCAGAGGGCGACGAAGACGCTGTTTTCGCCGCTGACCAGGATCAGGGTGTCGACGATGATCACCGTCGGGATCAGGACGATCAGCGCGTTGAGGCGGGGCAGCCGGCGGGAGGAGACGCCGACGCCGACGTAGCAGCCGAGCACCGCGGAGCCACCCGGCTGAACCGTGGCGACCGCTGCCGAGCCGATGCAGATGCCGAGGCCGAGGATCATCACCCAGCGGATCGAGCCCGGGTTGAAGGCGAACTCGACGAAGAAGACGGCGCCGACGATGAGCAGGCCGAGGCTCGCCACCAGCCCCTCGCCGTGCAGGGCCGGGGTCGGCAGCCGCACGACGAGGCCGGCGAGCAGGAGGCAGAGCGCGCAGATCGCGAGCACCGGGCCCCAGCGGGCGCGGCTGCTGAAGGTGTCCTCGTCGCACTTCCCGCGCGACCTGAACCTGCCCAGAAGGTTCGGCTCCGGGGCCGGGCTCGGGTCCCAGATCGCCCGCAGCAGGCCCTTGAGCGAGCTGATGTCGCGCGCGGCGCCGGCCTGCGGCCGTCCCGGAGCGCCGATCTCGGGGGTCGTGGCTTCGCTCATCTGTCACAAAGCGTAGGAGTTCGGCGAATTCTCTTCATCGGCCCTGGGGCCGATCGGCCCTGTCCCGCCTCCACCCCGGGGTGTACGCGGAAGTTAGGCGCGGACGCCGATGAAGCCGCCGCCCGTCGGTCATATCTTGGCGGCCATGGACACCACCACGCAGATCCGCCCCGATGAGGCGGCGCCAGACCTCGGAACCCGGCCCCGCGCCGAGGCGGCGATCTCAGTCAGGGGCCTGTGGAAGTCGTTCGGCTCGGTCGAAGCGGTGCGCGGCATCGACCTCGACGTCCCCCACGGCGAGATCTTCGCCTTCCTCGGACCCAACGGGGCCGGCAAGACGACCACGGTCGAGATCCTCGAGGGGTTCCAGGAGGCCGACGCCGGCGAGGTCTCGGTGCTCGGCGTCGACCCGGCACGGGCGCCGCGCTCGTGGCGCGAGCGGGTAGGGATCGTCCTCCAGGAGTCGCCGGGGGAGATCGAGCTGACCGTGCAGGAGTGCATGGAATTCTACGCCGGCCTCTACGCGACCCCGCGCGGGGTCGAGGAAACGCTGGACCAGGTCGGCCTGCGCGGCGCCGAGGGCCAGAAATCGATGGACCTCTCGGGCGGCCAGCGGCGGCGCCTCGACGTGGCGCTGGCGCTGATCGGCGACCCCGACCTGCTCTTCCTCGACGAGCCGACCACCGGCTTCGACCCGGCGGCGCGGCGCGAGGCCTGGGAGATGCTCTCCGGCCTGCGGGCGCTCGGCAAGACGATCTTCCTCACCACCCACTACATGGAGGAGGCGGAACGGCTGGCCGACCGGATCGCGGTGATCGCCTCCGGCGAGATCGTCGACGTCGGCACGCCGCGAACGATCGGTAACCGCGACCACGCCGACACCGAGATCTCGTTCACCCTGCCCGCCGAGCTGGCGGTGCCCGAACTGCCGACCGACCTGCTGGCGCTGGTCGACAGCCCGGTCGACTCGCGCGAGGTGACGATGCGGAGCGTCGCGCCGCTGCCCGACCTGCAGCGCCTCGGCAGCTGGCTCGACGGCCGGGGTGCCGAGATCAGCGACCTCGAGGTGCACCGGCCCAGCCTCGAGGAGGTCTACCTCGCCCTGACCGCGGCCGACCGAAAGGAGCAGGCATGAACCTCGTCCTCCACACCACCCGTTTCGGCCTGATCGCCTTCAAACGCAACCGCAAAGCGCGGCTGCTGACCCTGGTCTTCCCGGTCCTGCTGCTGGTCATCTTCGACGGCATCTTCCACGGCGGCCACGTCGAAGTCAGCGGCGTCTCGATCAACTACGGCGCCTTTTTCGTGCCCAGCGTGATCGTCTTCACCCTGACCGTGTCCAACCTCGCGATGCTGATCAACACGGTCGTCGCCCAGCGCGAGCTCGGCATCCTCAAACGGCGGCGGGCGACGCCGCTTCCCGCCTGGGCGCTGGTCGTGAGCCAGTCGCTGACCGTGATCGCGATGGCCTTCGCCTCGGTACTGCTGCTGGTGGTGCTGGCGGCGGTCGCCTTCGGCACCACCCCGGAAGCCAACGGGATCCTGACCCTGATCCTCGGCGCGGTCTTCGGCAGCGCCGCCTTCTGCGGCCTCTCCTACGCGATCAGCACCTTCGTCGACTCGGCCGACTCGGCCCAGCCGATGATCCAGCTGATCATGTTCCCGCTGTTCTTCATCAGCGGGGTCTGGGTGCCGACCTCGGAGCTGCCGAGCTGGCTCAACGCGATCGCCTCGGTGTTCCCGGTCGAGCACGTGGCCGACCTGGCCCATCGCGCCTACGTCGGCGTGGTCCCGGTCGGACCGGTCCTGCTCGACGTCGCGATCCTCGTCGCCTGGGCGGCGGCCGGTGCCTGGGTCGCCGCGCGCCGCTTCCAGTGGTACCCGTCGCGGAAGGGCTGAGGGGGCCGATGCCGGGGCGGCACGGCTAGATCAGGTGGCGGCGGGCGAGAAGCAGGAAGAAGCCCGCCGCCGGGGCGGCGCAGGCGAGGGCGATCCCGGAGCGCCAGCCGGCGGCCTCGACCAGCGGCCCGGCGATCGCCGAGCCGGCGCTGGCGCCGAGCGCGACTGAGACCGAGACCCAGCTGAAGGCTTCATTGCCGGTCCCGGGCAGCAGGTGCTCGCCGACCAGCTCGCTGCGGACGCTGACCAGCGGCGCCACCGCGAGGCCGGCGATCGCGGCGAGCGGGAACATCGCCGCCGCCGAGGGGCCGAGCAGGAGCGGCATCACCAGCGTCGCCTGCAGGGCGGCGAGGCGGAGGATCGCCACCCGCGGCGGGCCGAAGGCGCGCGGTCGGGTCCCATAGAGGATCCCGCCGCAGGCCGAGCCGAAGGCGAGCGAGGCGCCGAACGGGCCGCCGAGGGCGGCGCTGCCGTGGGCGGCGCCGAAGGCGGGCAGGGCGACGTCGAGGGCACCGAAGCTGGCACCGATCGGGAGGCCGGCGAGGATCAGGACGCGGATCGACGGCGAGGCGAGGGCGCCGCCGCGCGGCCGCGGCGCCGCCTCCGGGTCGCGGCGGTGCGGCGGCAGCTGCAGGGTAAACCAGGAGGTACCGGCGAGGCCGGCGACCGCCGCCACGATCAGCCCGGTCGCCGGTCCCGCGACCGCCGCCAACAGGCCAGCGAGCAGCGGCCCGCAGATGAAGAAGACCTCGATCAGGATCGAGTCGACGGCGAAGGCGGTGGGCCGGTCGGCCGGGTCGATCAGCTCCGGCAGGCGGTGGCGGAAGACGCCGCCGATCGGCGGCATCCCGATCCCGGCGACGCAGGCGCCAGCGACCAGCAGCGGGGTCGCGGCGCCAGCGCTGCCGAGGGCGACGACGGCGCCGAGCCCGAGCGCGGAGACCGCCGCCGCCGGGACCAGGGTGCCGGGGCCGTGGCTGTCGACGAAGCGGCCGAGCAGCGGCGCGGTGAAGCCGACGCCGACCGTGAAGCCGGCGGTGGCGATGCCCGCCGCAGCGAAGGACCCGGTCTCATGGTGCATGTAGAGGACCAGCCCGATCGCCGCCATCCCGATCGGCAGCCGGCCGAGGACCGAGGACAGGGCAAGCGGCAGCACCCCGGGGGCGCCGAGCACCCGCCGGTACGCAGAGGCGCCTTGGGGCTGGGGGTCGGCGGTCGCGACCGCCGCCGAGCTATCGGACGACGAGCCCGCCACTCGACCTACGCAACCGAGACCCGGCCCGGCTCGCCCGCGGCGAGGACGCCGATCCGGCTGCCGCTCATCGTGGCGCCGGGCGGGACCGCGGCGAGCAGGCCGCCCGAGGTCATCGCGTCGGCGAGGAGAGTGCGGCGCTCCGGCGGGACGGCGCCGGCGAAGCTGGCGAAGGCCTCGGCGTCGGCGGCGTTGCGGGCGCTGCCGCCGGCGAGGGCGCTGCCGCCAGTTGCCAGCTCCAGCGATCCCGGCAGCGCCGGGACGGCGGCGGCATCGAGCTCGGCGGCGAGGCCGCTCGCCTCGCAGAGCTCGTGCAGGTGGCCGAGCAGGCCGAAGCCGGTGACGTCGGTGAGCGCGTGGGCGCCGGCGGCGCGAGCCCCCTCGGCCGCCTCGCCGTTCAGGGTGGTCATCGCCTCGACCGCCGCCGCGATCCACGCCGGCTCGGCCAGGCCGCGCTTCGCCGCGGTCGTGATCAGCCCGCCGCCGACCGGCTTCGTCAGGTAAAGCTCGTCGCCGGCGCGGCCGCCGGCCGCGGTCAGGACCTCGTCCGGGTGGACGACGCCGCTGACCGCCATCCCGTACTTCGGCTCGGGGTCGTCGATCGAGTGGCCGCCGGCGATCGCGACGCCGGCCGCGGCGGCGACCTCGGCGCCGCCGGCGAGGATCGCCGCCAGCACCTCGGGGCCCAGCCGCTCGAGCGAGAAGGCGACCACGTTGAGGGCGAGGAGCGGCCGCGCGCCCATCGCATACACGTCGGAGAGGGCGTTGGTGGCAGCAATGCGACCGAAGTCGCGCGGGTCGTCGACGATCGGAGTGAAGAAGTCGATGGTCTGGACCAGCGCCAGCTCGTCGGAGAGCCGGTAGACGGCGGCGTCGTCGGCCGGGTCGAGGCCGACCAGCAGCGCCGGGTCGGGCGCGGCGGCCGGGATCGCGGCCCGCACCGCCCGCAGCTCGGCCGGCCCGATCTTGCAGGCGCAGCCGGCGCCGTGCGACAGTTGGGTCAGACGCGGGGCTTCGCCGGTTGCCGCCATTGCGGTGAGGGTAGACCGCGGAGGGATCCAATGGAGAGCGAGACGGCCGCCAACGAGCGCAGCGCAGAGCTTCGCCGCCTGCCCTCGGTGGAGGTGCTGGCGCGGCGCGCCGGCGGTCCCCACCACCTGGCGGTGGCGGCGGCGCGGGTGGAGCTGGAGCGAGCCCGGGCTGCGGTGCTCGCCGGTGGCGAGGTCGCTGGCGAGGAGGAGCTGGTGGCCGCGGCGGCGCGGCGGGCGGCGGCGCTGGCCGAGCCGAGCCTGCGGCGGGTGGTCAACGCGACCGGCGTCGTCCTCCACACCAACCTCGGCCGGGCGCCGCTGCCGGCCAAGGCGCTGGCGGCGCTGAGCGAGATCGCCGCCGGCTACAGCAACCTCGAGTACGACCTCGAGGAGGGCCGGCGGGGCAGCCGTGGCGCCCACCTCGAGGGGCTGCTGACCGAGCTCAGCGGCGCCGAGGCGGCGATCGCCGTCAACAACAACGCCGCCGCGGTGATGCTGGCGCTGGCGGCGCTGGCCGCCGACGGCGAGGTGATCGTCAGCCGCGGCGAGCTGGTCGAGATCGGCGGCTCCTTCCGAGTGCCCGAGATCCTCGCCCAGTCGGGCGCGACCCTGGTCGAGGTGGGGACGACGAACCGAACCCGGCTCGGCGACTACGAGGCGGCGATCGGGCCGCGGACCACCGCGATCCTCCACGTCCACCAGTCGAACTTCCGCATCGTCGGCTTCACCGAGGCGGCGGACGCGGCGGAGCTGGCGGCGCTCGCCCGCGAGCGCGGCCTGGCCCTGGTCGACGACCTCGGCTCGGGAGCGCTGGAGGAGGTCCACGGCGAGCCGACCGTGCAGGCGGCGGTGGCGGCCGGCGCCGACCTCGTCTGCTGCTCCGGCGACAAGCTCCTGGGCGGGCCGCAGGCGGGGATCCTGTGCGGCCGCGCCGGGGCGATCGAGCGCTGCCGCCGCCACCCGCTGGCGCGGGCGGTGCGGCTCGACAAGCTGCAGATCGGGGCGCTGGAGGCGACCCTGCGGGCGCACCGCGACGACGGCCGCGAGGCGATCCCGGCGCTGGCGATGATCGACGCCGGCGAGGGGGAGCTGAGGGTGCGGGCGCAGCGGATCGCGGCGGCGATCGGCCCCGCCGCGACGGTTGGGCGCGAGGCTGGGGCGCCGGGCGGCGGCTCGCTCGCCGGCGTCCGGCTCGAAGGGCCGGTCTGCGAGGTCGACCCCGCCCCGCTCGGCGGCGACGCCCTGCTGTCACGGCTGCGCGGCGCCGAGGTGCCGGTCATCGCCCGCATCGTCCGCGACCGCGTCGTCCTCGACCCGCGGACCATGGACGACACAGACGCGCTCGTCGCCGCGGCGGCGGTGCGCGACGCCCTCGCCCGGTGAGGGAGGCCCGGTGACCGCGGTGGAGCCGGCGCCGTTGACGGTCGGCACCGCCGGCCACATCGACCACGGCAAGACGGCGCTGGTGAGGGCGCTGACCGGTCGCGACACCGACCGGCTCGCCGAGGAGCGGCGGCGGGGGATATCGATCGAGCTCGGCTTCGCGCCGCTCGAGGCGGGCGGCCGCCGGCTCAGCCTCGTCGACGTGCCCGGCCACGAGCGTTTCGTGCGGACGATGATCGCCGGCGCCAGCGGCATCGACCTCTTCCTGCTGGCGGTTGCCGCCGACGACGGCCCGATGCCGCAGACCCGCGAGCACCTGACGGTGCTGCGGGCGCTCGGCGTCGAGAGGGGCGTGGTGGCGCTGACCAAGGTCGACCTCGTCGACGCCGAGCGACGGTCGGCGGTCGCGGCGGAATGCGCGGCCCTGGTGCCGGGGGCGCCGGTGGTCGAGATCAGCGCGCCGCGCGGCGAGGGAGTCGAGCAGGTGAAGGAGGCGCTGGCGGCCGCCGCGGCTGGGATCGATGGCGCGCCGCCGGCCGGCTTCCGCGCGGCCGGGACCGGGGACGGCCCCGCGGGCACCGAGCCCGTCCTCCACGTCGACCGCTCTTTCTCGATCCCCGGCCACGGCACCGTCGTCACCGGCACGCTGTGGTCGGGGCGGCTGCAACGCGGGCAGGGGGTCGTCGTCCTGCCCGCCGGGCGGGAGGCGCGGGTGCGCTCGATCGAGGTCCACGACCAGCGGCTCGAGATCGTCGCTCCGCACCAGCGGGTCGCCCTCAACCTCGCCGGGCTCGGTCGCGACGAGGTGAGCCGCGGCGACGTCGTCACCGTCCCCGGCGCGGGCGTCTCCCCCACCTACCGCCTCGACGCCGAGCTCACCCTCGGCGCCGCCGAGATCGCCGCCGAGCGCCGGGTCCAGGTCCACCTCGGCACCCGCGAAGCGCCGGCCCGGGTCGTCGACCTCGGCGGCGGCGCCGTGCAGCTGCGGCTCGAGGCGCCGCTGCTGGCCGGTCGCGGCGACCGCCTCGTGGTCCGCCGCATCGCCCCTCCGGACACCCTCGGCGGTGGCCTCGTCCGCCACCCCTCCCCACCCCGCCACGGCCCCGGCTGGTCCCCACCGCCACCCGCCCTCCGCGAGGTTGCCGAACGACCCGCTATCCGGGTCAAAAGGCAACCTCAACGAGAGCCCTCGGCGCTCGCCGGACGCGTGCTCGCGGAGCTCGAGACGGGGGCGGAGCGGCCGCCGGGGGTGAGCGACCTGGCGCAGCGGCTCGAAGCCGGGCGGCGGGAGGTGGAGCGGGCGCTGGGAGAGCTGGTCGCGACCGGGGAGGCGGTCCGACTCGGCGCCGACGTCGTCTACCCCGCCCCCGCCTACGAACGGCTCCGCGACCGCGTCCTCGCGCTCGCCGCCGAGCGCGGCTCGACCTCGATCGCCGAGGTCCGCAACGAGCTCGGGATCAGCCGCAAGTACGCGCAGGCGCTGCTCGAGCACCTCGACGGCGAGCGGCTGTTGCGGCGCGATGGCGACCGCCACTATCCGCGGAGGAGCGCCCGGAATTAGGCTGGTCGTCCCTGGGGCGGCAGGGGTCTGGTGGCCCGTCTGGTCTTCAAAACCAGCAGGGCGGTGCAGCCCACCGCTTGGAAGGTTCGATTCCTTCGCCGCCCCGTCAGGCGCCGCCCCGCCGGGCGATCCGCCGGCGCTGAAGGCCGACCGTCTGCGCCGGGTCTTCGGCCGAGTGGAAGCCGGCCTTGAAGACCGCCCAGCGCTTGCAGACGGCGCCGGCCAGGAGCAGCGCGCCGCCGGCGGCGGAGAGGCGGCGGTTGCCGCGGCCGGCGGCGAAGGCCAGCGCACCCGCCGCGCTCAGCCCCCGCGCCGCCTTGTCGAGGCGGCCGGCGGCACCCTCCTCGTAGGAGCTCGCCAGCTCCTCCGGCAAGCGCTTCAGCATCACCCTCGAGGCAACCTCCTCGGCGATCACGGCGCCGATCCCGAGCGCCCGCACCGGCTCGGCTTCCTCGGCCGGGACGGTCAGCATCGCGGCGCCGGCAGCGCTGGCCGAGGCGCTGGCGGCGAAGACGAACGGGAGCTCGCGGCGAGCCTCCGCCCAGGCGGGGATCGCGCTGTTGGTGACGAGCGCCGCGGTGTAGGTGGCGAGCGGCGCCCCGAGCAGGGCGGCCCCGAGCTCCGGCAGGCCACCGCGGCGCCGCGGCGCCAGCAGGTTGAGCGCCGCCGCCAGCGTCGTCGCGCCGCCGTTGGCGGCCAGCAGCCAGGCGCCGAGGCTCATCGGCGAGGTGACCTTGACGATCCGCAGCATGTAGAGGAAGCGCACCGGTTTGCCGAGGTCTCTGATCAGCAGCGCCGGGCTGACGGTGACGCCGACGAAGGCTCCCGCCCAGGCGCGCCGGGCGAGGCGCGGGCGGCCGGCGAAGGTCGCAGCCGCGGCAAGGTTGGCCGAGGCCCCGGCGAGGCCGCCGAAGAAGAAGTACCAGGGGATCTCCGGCTTCCAGACTGGCTTCTTGACGATCGCCCGCCCGTAGTAGCTGGTCGGCTGCGCCCGCTCGACCATGCTGCGCTCGCCCCTCACCTCCGACCTCTCAGGAAGGTCGCCGCCACCCCGGCCACCAGCGCCGCCGCGGCCGCCCCGGTCGCGGCCCAGACCTCGCCCGAGCGCCGGGTCGGCACCACCGGGTCCGGCGGCAGCCGGTAGGTCTCGGGCTCGTCGAGCAGGAGGAAGAAGGCGCCGAAGCCGCCGACCCCGTCGTCCTCCGACTCGCCGTAGAGGCGCGCCTCGCTCCGCCCCCGCTCGTGCAGGGCCGCCACCCGCTGCTCGGCCCGCTCGCGCAGCTCGGCGAGGTCGCCGTACTGGATCGAGTCGGTGGGGCAGGCCTGGGCGCAGGCCGGTTCCATCCCGTCCTTGAGCCGGTCGTAGCAGAGGGTGCACTTCCAGACCCGGCCGTCGCCCTGGCGCTGGTCGAGCACCCCGAACGGGCAGGAGACGACGCAGTAGCCGCAGCCGTTGCAGATGTCCGGCTGGACGACCACGGTCCCGAACTCGGTCCGGAACAGCGACCCGGTCGGGCAAGCGTCGAGGCAGCCGGCCTCGGTGCAGTGCTTGCAGACGTCGGAGCTCATCAGCCAGCGGAAGCCGTCCTCATCTCGGTGCGGGTCGAGGCCCTCGGAGAGCAGGCTCTGCCGCGCCGCCTCGGCGACCAGGTCGTCCGGCGCCGCCCCCTCGACCCCGACGGGCAGCTTCTGCTCGATGAAGGCGACGTGGCGCCAGCGATTGGCGCCGAGCTCGCCGCTGTTGTCGTAGGAGTCGCCGCTCAGGCCCTGCGGGTCCGCCGGGACTCCGTTCCACTCCTTGCAGGCGACCTCGCAGGCCTTGCAGCCGATGCAGATCGAGGTGTCGGTGAAGAAGCCTTTGCGCGGCTGCGCCTCCTCGCCGTAGGTCTCCATTTCCGGGGTCGCGACGACGTGGCCGCTCACTGCGCCCGCTCCCGGTGCTCGGCGACGTACTTCGGCAGCTCGGCCCCGCGCGGGCGCCGCCCGGGCCGGATGTCACAGGTCGCCGCCTTCACCTCCTGGATGTGGACGTTGGGGTCGAGGGCGAAGCCGAAGAGGTCGTTGGCGGAATCCCCGGCGCTGGGGCCGCCATAGCCCCAGTGGTAGGGCAACCCGACCTGGTGGACGGTGCGGCCGTCGACCTGCAGCGGCTTGATCCGTTCGGTCACCAGCACCCGTGCCTCGACTGCCGAGCGCGAGCTGACGATCGTCGCCCAGGCGCCGTGCTCGAGCCCGCGCTCGCGTGCCAGCTCGGGGCTGACCTCGCAGAAGAACTCGGGCTGCAGCTCGGAGAGGTAGGGGACCCAGCGGCTCATCCCGCCGGCGGTGTGGTGCTCGGTCAGGCGGTAGGTGGTGACCACGTAGGGATAGGCGCCGGCGCCGGCTTCGCCGTCAGCCGGGTTGGAGGGATTGTCGGGACGGCGGTACTCGTCGCGAATCGGGTTTGCGCGCTGTCCGTAAAGCGGGTTGCGGAAGGGCGACTCGTGCGGCTCGTAGTGGGTCGGCAGCGGACCGTCGACGATCCCGTTCGGCGCGAACAGCCAGGCGCGGCCGTCGCCCTGCATGATGAACGGCTCGTCGCCGCGGATCGCGTCGGGGCCGGTCGCCTCCTCCGGCGGCACGTAGTCGGGCGCCTTGTCGGCGGAGAAGTCGGGAACGTCCGCGCCGGTCCATTCGCCTTCCTCGGCATCCCACCAGACATAGCGCTTGCGCTCCGACCAGGGCTTGCCGTCGGGGTCGGCGGAGGCGCGGTTGTAGAGGATGCGGCGGTTCATCGGCCAGGCCCAGGCCCACTCCGGCGCCACCCAGCTCTGCTCGGTCCGCGGCTTGCGGCGAGCCGGCTGGTTGACCCCGTCCTTGTAGCAGCCGGCGTAGATCCAGCAGCCGCAGGTGGTCGAGCCGTCATCGCGCAGCGGCAGGTAGTCGGCGAGCGGCTCTTTCTCGGCGTCGAAGCCGCCGATCTCGGCCAGCACCGCCTCGGCGTCGGGCTCTTCGGTCGGCCCGACCGTCGGGTAGTCCCAGGTGAGGTCGAGCAGCGGCCGGTCGCGCTCGCGCTCCGACCCCGCCAGCCGCTCGCGGATCTTCCTCCCGAGGTGGAACATGAACCACAGCTCCGAGCGGCGGTCGTCCTCCGGCTCGACCGCTTTGTGGTGCCACTGCAGCAGCCGCTGGGTGTTGGTGAAGCTGCCGTCCTTCTCGGTGTGGGCGGCAGCCGGCATCAGGAAGACCTCGGTCCCGATCTCCTCGGTCACCAGCTCGCCGCTCTCGATCTCCGGCCCCTGGTGCCAGAAGCTCGCCGTCTCGATCTCGGCGAAATCCCGCACCACCAGCCATTTCAGCTTGCTCAGCGCCAGCCGCTGCAGCTTCGAGTTGGCCGAGCCGACGGCCGGGTTCTCGCCCATCACGAAGTAGCCCTCGAGCTTGTTGTCCTCCATCTCGACGACGGTGCGGTAATGCGAGTGGTCCTTGTCGATCCGAGGCAGGTAGTCGAAGCAGAACTCGTTCTCGTACTTGGCCGCCGGCCCCCACCACGCTTTCAGCAGGCTGACCATGTAGGAGCGGGTGTTGCCCCAGAAGCCGGTCGGCGGCGCGTTGCGGTCGAGGTAGAGGTCGAGGCTGCTTTCGGGATGCGCGTGCGGCATCGGCAGGTAGCCGGGGAGGATGTTGAAGAGGGTCGGGATGTCGGTCGAGCCCTGGATCGAGGCGTGGCCGCGCAGCGCCATGATGCCGCCGCCGGGGCGGCCGATGTTGCCGAGCAGCAGCTGCACGATCGCCGCCGTGCGGATGTACTGCACCCCAACCGAGTGCTGGGTCCAGCCGACCGCGTAGGCGAAGGCGGCGGTCCGCTCGCGGCCGGAGCTCGCGCAGAGCGCCTCGGCGACCTCGAGGAAGGTCTCCTTCGGCACCCCGCAGACCCGCTCGACCATCTCCGGCGTGTAGCGCGCGTAGTGCTTCTTCAGCAGCTGGAAGACGCAGCGGGGGTCCTGCAGGGTCTCGTCCTCGCGCGGCGGCTCGCCACCGTGGAGCTCGCCGCCGTGGGCGCCGTGGGCCTGCTCGCCTTCGACCTCGCGTTCGCCGCCCGAGGGGTTGATGTCCATCCCCTCGTACTGCCAGCTTTCGCGGTCGTATTCGCCCTTTTCCGGGTCGAGGCCGGAGAAGACGCCGTCGAGGTCCTCGGTGTCGCGGAAGTCGTCGCTGATGATCGTGCGGGCGTTGGTATAGGCCCGGACGTACTCGGTGAACTCGCGTTCGTTCTCGAGGATGTAGTTGACGATGCCGCCGAGGAAGGCGATGTCGCTGCCGGCGCGGAGCGGCACGTGGAGGTCGGCAAGCGCGCTGGTGCGGGTGAAGCGCGGGTCGACGTGGATCACCTTGGCGCCGCGTTCGCGCGCCTCGACCACCCACTGGAAGCCGACCGGGTGGCACTCGGCCATGTTCGATCCCATGATCACTATGCAGTCGGAGTTGCGCAGGTCCTGCTGGAAGGTCGTCGCGCCGCCCCTACCGAACGAGGTCCCCAAACTGGGCACCGTGGAGGAGTGTCATATGCGGGCCTGGTTCTCGATCTGCACCGCTCCCATCGCGGTGAACAGCTTCTTGATCAGGTAGTTCTCCTCGTTGTCGAGGGTGGCGCCGCCGAGGTGGGCGAAGCCGAGCGTGCGCCGCAGCCGTTCTTCGCCGCGCATCTCCTGCCAGCCGGCCTCGCGGGCGTCGAGGACGCGGTCGGCGATCATCTCCATCGCCTCGTCGAGCTCCAGCTCCTCCCACTCGGTCGCGTGCGGGCGGCGGTATTTGACCTTCCGCAGGCGTTCCGGCTGGTTGACGAGCTGCTCGGAGGCGCTCCCCTTCGGGCAGAGCCGGCCGCGCGAGATCGGGCTGTCGGGATCGCCCTCGATCTGGATCACCTTCTCGTCCTTGACCCAGACTCGCTGCGCGCAGCCGACCGCGCAGTAGGGACAGATCGACTTCACCATCCGGTCGGCCTCGGCGGTGCGCGGCCTCAGGGCCTCGGAGCGCTTCGAGCGCGCGGCCATGCCGCGGCCGGTCGGATCGCCGCGCAGCTGCCGCAACAGCGGAGGAAGCCTCACGGCTAGACGATACCGTGGGAAAGGGGGGTAACCGGCGCGGGGCAGCCGCGGCGCGGCGCGCCTACCGCTGGCCCGGAGGGCGTGGGCTCAGCGGGAGGCGAGGAGGGCGCCGGCCCGCTCCAGGTCGGCCGGGTCGTTGACGTTGAGGAGGAGATCGGCGGGGTCTCCGAATTGGGCCAGCTCCGGGTCCTCGAGGAGGCGTGGCGAGAGGGCGGCGACGGTGCGGCGCAGCGGCTCCTCTCGCTCGAGGGCGGATTCGAGTTGGGGCAGCAGCGCCGGCGCGTAGCGGCCGAGGAGAGGCTGCGGCTTGCCGCCGGGGGCGGCGATGACGAGAGGCTCGGGCGCGGCGGCGAGGGCGGCGAGCAGGGCCGGCGGGACCAGCGGCAGGTCGCAGGCGACGACGAGCACCGGCCGGCCCAAGGCGTGGCGGAGAGCAGTGACGATCCCCAGCAGCGGGTGGCGCGGCTCCGCCGCCTCGACCACGACCCGCGCAGCGAGCTCCGGCAACTCGGTATCGGCCTTCGCCACCACCGCCGCCTCGATCCCGGCCGCAGCGAGAGCCGCCAGTGGGTACTCGACCAGCGCCCGCCCCGCCAGCCCCACCGTCGCCTTGGCGCCACCGAGCCTCCGCCCCGCCCCACCCGCCAGCACCGCACCGACCGTGGTTGTCCTTTGTCCGGTTTCTCCCCGTGTGGTTGTCTTTTGTCCGGCCATCCCGGACAAAAGACAACCACGGCGGGGAACGGAGAGAATCGGTGGGATGGCCGAGGGACCGATCTCGCTGCAGGAGGCGCGCGACGTGGTGCTGGCGGCGGCGCGGCCGCTTGCTGCTGTCGAGGTGGGGCTCGACGAGGCGCTGGGGATGCATCTGGCCGAGGACGTGGTCGCGGCAGGGGCGCTGCAGCCGTTCGACAACTCGGCGATGGACGGCTACGCGGTCCGCGCCCGGGATCTGGCAAGCGCGGGGGCCGAGGCGCCGGCGGCGCTGGCGCTGATCGGCGAGTCGCGGGCCGGTCACCCGGCGGAGGGCACGGTCGGGCCCGGCGAGGCGATCGCGATCTCGACCGGGGCGGTACTGCCCGCCGGCGCCGACGCGGTCGTCCGGGTGGAGGACACGCGCCGGCCCGAGGGCGCGCCGCCTGAGGGTGAGAGAGTCGAACTGCTCGTCTCCCCCGCTCCCGGCGCCAACGTCCGCCGCGCCGGCGAGGACGTCGCCGCCGGCGAGACCGTGCTCCGCTGCGGCGCCGGGCTCGGCCCGGCCGGGCTCGGGCTGCTCGCCGCCCTCGGGGTCGAGACCGTCCGCTGCCACCGCCGTCCCACCGCCGCCGTCCTCAGCAGCGGCGACGAGCTGGTCCCGCCCGGCGAGCCGCTGCCGCCGGGCTGCATCCGCGACTCCAACTCGACGATGGCGGCGGCGCTCGTCGCCCGTGCCGGCGCCGAGCTGCACAGCCGCGGCAGCGCCGGCGACAGCCTCGAGGCGACCGTCGCGGCGCTGGAGCCGGCGCTCGAGGCCGACGCGGTCGTCGTCTGCGGGGGCGTCTCGGTCGGCGCGCACGACCACGTCAAGGAGGCCCTGGAGCGGCTCGGGGTCGAGCGGGGCTTCTGGCGGGTGGCGCTGAGGCCGGGCGGCCCGACCCTCTTCGGCCGCCGCGACGACACCCTCGTCTTCGGCCTGCCCGGCAACCCGGTCTCCGTCTTCGCCACCTTCACCCTGCTGGCGGCGCCGGCGCTGGCGGCGCTCGCCGGCGGCTCGCCGAGGCGCCGCCGCACCACCGCCGCCCTCGCCGCTCCCTACGAGAAGGGCACCGATCGCACGGAGGCGCTGCGCTGCGGCCTCAAGCTGGGCGAGAGCGGCTGGCTGGCGACGCCGCGGCCGCGACAGGGATCGCACGTCCTCACCTCGCTGCTCGGCGCCGAGTGCCTGGCGATCCTGCCGGGGCCCGCCCGCCGCTTCGAGGCCGGTGAGCGGGTCGAGGTCGAGCTGCTGCCCGAGTGAGGCCCGGGGGGCGGGTCGGGGGGCCGCTAGGAGGTGGCGATCATCACCGAGGTCGCCTTGACGGTGGCGACCGCCGGCACGCCGGGGGCGAGGCCGAGCTCCTCGACCGAGTCGCGGGTGATCGCCGCGGTGACCAGGTGCGGCCCGGCCTCGATCTCGACCAGCGCCATCACCCCATCCATCTCGACCGAGCGGATCACTCCCGGGAAGCGGTTGCGAGCCGAGAAGCCGTCCTTGGTCCGGTGGCGCTCGGGGTGCTTGGAGAGCCGGGTCACCTCGGAGCTCGGGACCATGCGGCGGTTGGCCCCGTCGCGGGTCGTCTCGATCTTCTCCGCGCGGGCCCAGCGGCGGACGGTGTCGACGCTGACCCCGAGGGCGCGGGCGGCTTCGCCGAGGGTCAGCTCCGCTGGCACGTCCTCCAGCCTAGCGCCGGCGCAGCGGCTCAGCGGGGGAACCTGACCCCGCCCTCGGCCCGCAGCCGCACCCGCTCGCCAGGCTCCGGGCCGGGTGGCGGCGCCACCGCGAAGACCCGCCCGCCCTCCGCCTCGACCTCCAGCCGGACCCCGTCCTCGAACAGGATCCGCCGCGCCACCGTCCCCAGCAGCGGCCCTGCCGGGTCGAGCGTGACCTGCCCGGGGCGGAGCATCAGCACTCCCTCGCCGCCGGCGAGCTCGCCGCTGAAGCCGAGGAAGCGCGCGGCCTCGGGGCTCGGCGGCTGCTCGAACACCTGGGCCGGCGGGCCGGCGGCGACGACCCGTCCCGACAGCAGGACGACGACGCGGTCGGCGAGCGCCCAGGCCTCGGCGCGGTCGTGAACGACCAGGCAGGTGGCGCGGGCGGGATCGCGGAGCAGGTCGGAGACCGCGTAGAGGAGCTCCGAGCGCACGCTCGGGTCGAGGCCGGCGAAGGGCTCGTCGAGCAGCATCACGTCGGGGGCGACCGCCAGCACCCGAGCCAGGTGCGCCCGCCGCGCCTCGCCGCCGGAGAGGGTCGCAGCAGCGCGGTCGGCGAGGCCGTCGATCCCGAGCGCCGCCAGCGCCGCCTCGGCGCGGGCGCGGCGCGCACCGCGCGGCGTCCCCCACCAGGCCAGCGCCAGCTCGACGTTGGCGCGGACCGAGCGGCGGGCGAGCGCCGCCTCCTGCCCGGCCGAGGCGAGGCGGCCGCGGCGCTCGAGCGTGCCGGCGCTGAGCGGTACCAGCCCCGCCAGCGCCGCCAGGAGCGTCGACTTGCCGGCGCCGTTGGGGCCGAGGATCGCCGTCACCTCGCCCCGCCGCAACTCGAGGTCGACCCCGGCGAGCACCTCGCGGCGGCCGCGCCGCACCGCGAGACCGCGGGCGACCAGCGCCGCCGGCTCGGCCGCTGCGACCGTGGTCGCGGCGGCGCTCACCGAGCCGGCCCCGTCTCGATTTGCGCGCTCACGATGCCCTCCAGCCCGGCCGCGGCACCGCCCGCTCGCGCCCGCCGCCGCCGTGCTGGAACAGGGTCAGGGCCCCGGCGCAGATCAGGATCAGCCCCAGCAGCAGGATCCCGAAGGCAATCCCGGCGCCGTATTCGCCTTTCGCGACTTCGGTCAGGACCGCGCTCGCCAGGGTCTGGGTCTGGCCGTGGATGTTGCCGCCGACCAGGACCACCGCCCCGACCTCGGAGACCGCCGAGCCGAAAGCGGCGATCGTCGCCCCGATCACCCCGATCCGCGCCTCGCGCAGGGCTAGCGCCGCCAGCTGTAGGCGCGAGGCGCCCAGCGCCCGCGCCTGGTCGAACAGTGCCGGCGGCACCGCCTCGACCGCGCTGGCGGTGAAGGCGGCGACGATCGGGAAGGCGAGGATCGCCTGGGCGAGGACGATCCCCTCGACCGTGTAGATGATTTCGAGCCCGCCGAGCGGGGCACCGCGGAAGAGGAAGAGGGCGACCACGAGGCCGACGACCACCGGTGGCAGCGCGAGCCCGGCGTTCACCAGCGCCAGCCCCAGCCGCCGCCCGCGGAAGCGGCCGAGCCCGAGCGCCAACCCCAGCGGCAGCCCAACCAGCAGCGCCAGCAGGGTGGCGAAGACGGCGACCCGCATCGTCACCCCGAGCACGTAGAGGACTTCGGAGTTGCCTTCGGCCAGCAGCTCGACGGCCTTGCGGACGCCTTCCCAGATGAAGCTCATTCGCCCGCGCCGGCGGCGGGCGCGGGCTTGACGATCACCACGCGGCCGTCGGCGAGCCGGTAGGCGTTGCCGATCTTCTCGCCCGTCCCCACCACCTTGCGATGGCTGAGGTGGACGGTCTTCACTTCGTCGCCCTTCTTCACGATCACCGTTTCCCGGCCGCCGCTCTGGCGGACGACGGTGACGCCTTCTTCGGTCAGCAGCGAGGAGAGCTTCAGCGAGGCCAGCGCCGCCAGCAGGAAGGCGACGGCGAGGACGATGCCGAGGTCGAAGAGGTTGACGAGGCCTTCGAGCGGGTCGCCGGCGCGGTCGCCGCGGCGGCGCGCGCTGGGGACGACGAAGGTGCGGCGACGCCGCGGGGGCGGCGGTGGCGCCTGCGGGTCGATCGCGTTCACGGTCGCGGCCCCAGCAGCTTGCCGGCGACGAACTGGAGGTCGGAGAGATCCTGGCCGTAGAGGCGGTCGCGGACCAGCGAGATGACGAAGGCGACGGCGCCGATCAGCAGCCCGAGCACGGTGACGCTGAAGGCGACCCGGAGGTTGTCGGAGAGCTGCTGGACGTCGCCGTTGGCGAGCCCGGCGAGAGCCGGCGAGAGCGGGATCAGCGTTCCCATCAGCCCCAGCGCCGGGCCCAGCCGGACCAGCGCCCGGGTCCGCTCGAGCTTGCGCATGGCGCCGAAGTCGAAGTCGGCGAGCGCCTTCGCCGCCTGCTCGTCGCGGTCGGGGCGGTCGTACTGGACGACGATCCGCTCGATCGCCTCGCTCATCTCCCGGCTCGGGGAGACCTTCTCCAGCGAGGCCGCGGCGGCGCCGAGGTTGCGCTGGGTGGTGAGGGCGGCCAGCGCCTCGTCGGTCGCCGCCTGCAGGCCGGCGTAGCCGCGGCCGCGGCGTCGGGAGAGCTCGACCAGGAAACGGCCGAATTCGACCAGGACGACCGCCAGGCACAGCAACGCCGCGATCAGGACCGGCGTCCGCAGCGCTTCGGCGACGTCGAAGAGGACGTTCTCGATGTCGGCGATCGGCAGCATCATCAGCGGAGCCGCGGCCGGGTTCCGCGCCACTCGAGGAGGGCGCCGGCGGTGAGCAGGGCCAGGACGAGAAGGGCGGCGGCCGGGACCGTGGCGCCGCCGTCGTCGCTGGCGCCCGCAGCGGATTCGGAGCCTCCGGCAGCGGCGGAGCCGCGTTCGGCCGAGGCGACACCTGGACCGAGCGCGTCGGCGACGAGGATCCCCTCGACGGTTTCGCCTCCGGGCAGGGACGGCGCCGGTTGCGGGGCCTTGGCGGCGGGCGGAGTGGGCGCTTCGCTCCTCTCCGGTGCAGGTTCCTCGGCCGGGGGCGCTGTCGGGATCAGGCCCGGCAGGGGCGTCGCCGGCACGCCGGTGCCCGCTTCGCTCGGGGCCCCGGCGCCCGTTTCGCTCGGCACCCCGGTGCCTTCGGCCGGGCTGGCGGCCCCGCTCGGTTCGGTGCCGTTGCCGCCGCGCCCTTCCCGCCCGCCTTCGCCGGTACCGCCCTTGCGCGGCGGCTTGGCCTTCCCCGCGTTCAACGTCGCCCCTGGCTGCGCCGCCTTCGGCGGCTTCCCGACCACCACCGCGATCGGCCCGGATTCGCCGCCCGATTCATCGCTGCCGACTGCGGTCGCCCGCACCTCGTAGCTGCCGCTGCCGCTGAAGCGATGGGTAACCGCGGCGCCTTCGGCCGTCGTCCCGTCGCCGAAGCTCCAGTGGAAGGAGACGCGCTCGCCCGGCAGGGCGCCGCCGGCGCCGGCGCTGAACCGCACCGAGGTCCCCGCCGGCGCCGAGCGCGGCGTCGCGCTCGCCCGTACCTGCAGGATGTTGCCGTCGCGGAGCCCGAGCAGCAGCGCTTCGCCGCTCGCGGTGGCGATGTTGTCTTCGGCGTTGACGTCTTCGCTGCCGGTCAGCGGGCGGAAGAAGCGGGTGCTGCCGACGTCGACCGAGACCAGCGCCGGCTTGCCGCCTTCGAAGGGCGGCGCCGACGCGAAGTCGCTCGCCGGCAGGAAGGCGCTGGTGCCGTCGGGGCGGGTGACGGTGAGGTAGCCGAAGGAGTCCGGGTCGACGCCGGCCCGTTCGATCAGCGTCCGCACCGGCAGTCCGCCGCGGGCCACTTCTTCGCCCGCTTCGCCCGGCCGCACCCGCACCGTGTAGCCCTGCGGCGCGACCGTCCCCGGCGCTTCTGGCGCCAGTTCGCCGGCGTCGATGAAGGTCCGGCCGCCGCCCGGCACTTCGACCAGCACGCCGGGACCGGCCGCCGCGAGCACCGGCGCGGCAGCCGTCCCCAGCAGCGCCGCGATCAGCGCACCGAGACCGAGACCGCGCGCGAGGTCGCGGGCACGACGGCGCCGGGATCTTGATAGCGGACGCGGAGCTTCCATTTGCCGTTTCCGAGTTTCACGTGCAGTGCATAGGCGGCACCGATCTTCGGACGCACCTTACGCAGGGCCCGGAAGGACTTCGTCCCCTGCTTGCGGCCCTGGACCACCAGGCGCGCTTCGACCCCCCGTTCACGGGTCGGTCCGACCGAGCCGCGCAGGGTGACGACCCGCCCCCGGCGAACCGGCGCCTTGACCCCCACCTTCGAGTGCACCGTCACCTTGCCGACGTTGAGGTCGGAGGTGGTGAGGGCGCCGGAGGAGATCAGCGGTTCGATCGTCAGCGGCGGGTAGTCGAGGGTCGTCGGCAGCTCGACCCGGAGGGCGCCGCTGCGCGAGGCGCCTGCGGTCAGCGAGTAGCTGCCGTTGCCGTGGGTGATGCCGACCGCGATCGTCATGTAGCTAGGCGTTTCCGCCGGTCGCAGCTTGGTCAGGCGCTGCAGCAGGATCGGCTCGCCGGCGATCGCCGGCGAGCCCGGCAGGAGGTTCTCGACGCTCCCCTTGACCGTGAGCTTGGTCCCGGCCCGGACCGTCCGCGTCAGGTGCGGCCCGGTCATCTTCGCGTGGGCGTCGGCGAAGAAGGCGGGCGATTCCCTGTTCGGGTAGCTCGCCAGCCGCTTCTGGAATCCGGCCGAGGTGAGGTATTCGGTCAGCGCCTTCGCCCCTTCCACGTTGATGTCGACCGCCGGCTCCTTTTCCGGGTTGATCGCGTAGACCGTGAACGGGTTGGTCAGCAGGTTCTGGCCGCCGGGGGCGCTCGCTTCGTTGTCCTGGGAGACGATCTGCAGGCCGGTGACGGCCCCGTTGGCGACCAGCCGGTTGTAGGTGCCCCGGTCGGTCATCTCGTAGCAGCCGCCGCCGGTGAACGGGCACTGCTGGGTCAGCAGCACGGTTTCCGCCTGGCCGGCGCCGGCTTTGTGGTACCAGGAGGCGTCGGTGCTGGTGCCGGCTTTGCCGGGCTCACCGTTCTTGTTCAGTTCGACGTGGGTCAGCTTCCAGATCGCCTTCTCCTGCGTGTTGGTGCCGGAGTTGTCGCCGCGGGAGACGAAGTTGGCCTTCCCTTCGGCACCCGCCCTGGCGATCAGTTCGAAGGCGAGGGCGGCGTTGTGAGGGGCGCCGGCGAGGACCCCGGCCGGGTCGCCCAGCGGCCCCGGGATCACGTAGTCGGAGAAGAAGACCGCCCGGCCGCGGCGTTCCAGCGAATAGCCTTCTTCGACGAAGGTCTTCTCCTGGCTGGGAGCATGGACGAGCAGCGCATCGCCCTGGCCGGCTTTGGCGTTGGCGATCGCCTGGCCGGTCCCGACCGCGATGTACTTGAGCGTGTACTGGGGATAGGCCTTGTGGAAGCCGGGTTCGATCACGTCTTCGAGCAGGCCGGCATCGCGGACGTCGGTGGTGCCCTGGACGATCACGTCGCTGGCGCTGGCCGTCGCCGGGATGGCGAGGAGCGCCGGCAACAGGAAGAGCAAGAGCTTGGAGCGACCGAGAGCCTCTCTCATCTCACCTACGGTATTGGTTTTACCCCAGCGTTACATAGGCAATCTGGCGGGTTTGTGCGCTTCCAGTCAGGGACTCACCCGGCTCTCAGCCGAGCGCTCTAGTTGCTGGCTAGCATCGGCCTATGAACGTCACGGTCCGCCTCTTCGCGGTTCTGCGTGAGCGCGCCGGCTGCGACGCGGTCGCGGTCGAGCTCGCCGACGGGGCGACGGTGGCCGAGGCGCTGCGCGAGCTGGCGCTGCTGCCGGGGCTGGCGGAGCCGCTCGAGCGGATGCCGGTGCGGATGGCGGTCAACCGTGAGTACGCCGACGCCGGGACCCGGCTGGCGCCGGAGGACGAGCTGGCGCTGATCCCCCCGATCTCCGGCGGCGCCCCCGTCCACGTCGCGGTCAGCGAGGCGCCGCTCGACGCCGCCGAGCTGCAGCGGCGGGTCGCCGACCCGCGCGCCGGCGCGATCGTCTGCTTCCAGGGGGTGACGCGCGAGGTCGCCCGGCTCGACTACGAGGCCTACCGCGAGATGGCCGCCGAGCGGATGGCGGCGATCCTGGCCGAGTGCGTGGAGCGGCACCGGTTGCTCGGCGCCGCCGCCGAGCACCGGGTCGGCGCGGTGCCGCTGGGCGAGCCGGCGGTGGTCGTCGCGGTCGCCGCCGGTCACCGCGAGGAGGCCTTTGCCGGCGCCCGCGAGGCGATCGACCGGATCAAGGCGGAGGCGCCGATCTGGAAGCGCGAGCTGGGGGCCGGCGGCGAGCAGCGCTGGGTCGAGGGCGCGGCGGCTCCGGAGCCGGAGAGCGCGTGAGCGCCGAGCCCGGCCAGAGCGACCTCAGCCACCTCGGCGACGACGGCCGCGCCCGCATGGTCGACGTCGGCGCCAAGCCCGAAAGCGAGCGTCGGGCCCGCGCCCGGGCGCGGCTGCGGATGGCGCCGGAGACGGCGCGCCTGGTCGAGCGCGGCGACGGCCCGAAGGGAGAGGTCCTCGGCGTCGCCCGCCTCGCCGGCGTCCAGGCGGCGAAGCAGACCGCGACCCTGATCCCCCTCGCCCACACCCTTCCCCTCTCCTTCGTCGACGTCGAGGCCAGGGTCGATGCCGAGGCCGGGCTGGTCGAGCTGGTCGCCGAGGCGCGGACGGTCGGCCGCACCGGGGTCGAGATGGAGGCGATGGCGGCGGCGACGGTGGCGGCACTGACCGTCTACGACATGGTCAAGGGAGTCGAGCGCGGGGTGCGGATCGAGGAGGTCGTGCTGCTCGAGAAGAGCGGTGGCCGCTCCGACTACCGGCTCGAGGAGCGAGCCGGTGGCTGAGGCGCCGCCGCGGGCGGTGCTGCTGACGGTGAGCAGCTCGAAGGCCCGCGGCGAGGGCGCCGACGAGAGCGGCGAGCGGATGGCGGCGCTGGCGGCGCGGCTGGGGCTCGAGGTCGCCGGGCGCGAGGCGCTCGCCGACGACCGCGGGGCGATCGAAGAGCGGCTCCGCTTCTGGGCCGACGAGGAGGCGGTCGACCTGATCCTGACCAGCGGCGGCACCGGCCTCACCCTCGACGACGTCACCCCGGAGGCGACGCGGGCGGTGATCGACCGTGAGGCTCCCGGGATCGCCGAGGCGATCCGCCTCGCCTCCCGCGATCACACCCCGCACTGGATGCTGAGCCGCGGCGTCGCCGGCAGCCGCGGCGCCACCCTGGTCGTCAACCTTCCCGGCAGCCCGGCGGCGGTCGAGCAGGCAGGAGAGGCGATCGCGACCGCTCTCCCCCACGCCCTCGACCTGCTCGCTGGCCACGGCGTCCAGCACGGCCACAGCGGGTAGGTGGGACGAGTGGACCGCGAGGAATGGGTGCGGGAGTTCTGCGCGCGGATCGGCGTCGCGCCGCCGTCGGCCGAGGAAGTCGACGAGCTGCTGCAGCTGGCGGCAACCGCCGCCCACTCCTCCGAGCGCCCCGCCGCCCCGCTCGCCTGCTGGGCCGCCGGCCGCAGCGGCCGCCCGGCAGCCGAGCTGCAGGCGGCGGCCGAAGAAGTCGCCGCCCCTGACCGTGACGCCCCCTGACCGTGAGGTTGCCTTCTCCGTCGAATAACGACGGAGAAGGCAACCGCGTCAGTCGAGGATCCGCTCGGCGCCGGTGTAGACGTTGACCCGGCCGCGGCGGGCGAAGCCGGCGAGGGTGATGCCGCGGTCGGCCGCCAGCTCGATCGCCAGCGAGGACGGCGCGCCGACCCCGACCAGGATCGGGGCTCCGGCCACCGCCGCCTTCTGGACCAGCTCGAAGGAGAGCCGGCCGCTGACGCAGAGCAGGCGATCCGACAGCGGCAGCGCGCCGTCGAGCAGCGCCCGACCTATCACCTTGTCCATCGCGTTGTGGCGGCCGACGTCCTCGCGGCTCCAGAGCAGCTCGCCGGCGGCCTCGAAGAGCCCGGTTGCGTGCAGGCCGCCGGTCCGCTCGAAGCCCGGCTGCACCAGGCGGTCGGGCAGCGAGGCCAGCAACTCGCGCCCGACCCGCGGCCCCTCCCCGAGCGGCGGCCCGGCGACCGCCGCCACCTCCTCCAGCGCCCCCTTGCCACAGACCCCGCACGAAGACGACGTATAGAAGCGGCGTTGTCCTGGGTCCCGCAACAGCGGCCCCGCGACCTCGATCGCGTTGGCGGCGAAGTCGTCGGTCAGCCCGGCCGGGCGCGCCTCGTCGATCAGCCCCTCACCGTAGAGGAATCCCAGCGCCAGCTCCTCGTCGTGGCCCGGGGTCCGCATCGTCACACTGAGCGGCTCGCCGTCGACCCGGATCTCGAGCGGCTCCTCGACCGCGACCGCGTCGAGCTGGCCGTCGCGCTCGACCTCCCGGTACGCAGGGTCCATGCGCCGAGGCTACCCCTCGCCCGGCGGCTCCTCCGGGAAGAGCCGGTAGCCGGGCCAGCGCTCGTGCGGGAAGCGGCGGTAGAGCGGCTCCGCCTCCTCGCTCGAGAGCAGGTCAACCCGGATCGCGCCCGAGTCCGCCAGCGAGCGGTCGGCCAGGGCGCGGCCGATCCCCCGCCGCTGCCGCTCGGGCGCGACCAGCAACCGGCAGAGATAGGCCTGGATCGCGCCGTCGGTGATGGTGTGAGCAAAGCCGACCGGCTCGCCGTCCTCGAGCGCGACCAAGGTGATCGAGCCGGGCGAGCTCAGCGATCGGTGCGCCCGCTCGGGGTCTTCGACCAGGGACGGAAAGGCGACGCCGTCGGCCATCTTCAGGATCGGCTCCAGGTGCTCGCGCCGGTATCGGACGATCTCCATCAGCCGAGCTTACGTGCACCCGCCTTCAAGAAGCGCCTGCAATCATCGGGCGAGATGGCCCGTGGATAGACAGCCCGAGCTGCTGACCTTGCAGAGGCTGGAGCGCCGTCGCGACGAGACCTGGCAGGGGCTGTGGCTGGCGCCGCTGCTGACCGTCGTCGCCCAGGGATTTCTGCTGATCGCCCTCGCCGACGAAGGCGTCGGCTGGCTGGCCCGGGCCGCCGTCCTCACCACCGCCCTCGGTGCCAGCCTGGCGGCGATCTGGTCGGTGCTGCGGGCCCACGCCCGCGAGGTCCAGTACAGCGAGGCGATCGACGCCGAGCTGGCGGCGACTGCGGTCGGCGACTACGCCGACGTCCGCGCCGCCGCCCTGCCGCGGCCTTCGCGCCGCCGCCCGGACGTCGCCGCCGCCGTCCGCGGCGCCGAGGCCGCCGGAGCCGAGCAGGAGGCGACCACCGATGAGGAGGAAGCGGCGAAGGACGGGGAGGCCGCGGCAGCCGCCGCGGGCGAGAGCGACGGCGAGGGCAGGACCGAGGTCCTCGACCCCACCCCACCACCACCGCCGCCGAAGGCCGAGCGCGAGGGTTGGGTCCAGCGCTGGGACCGCCACCTGGTCTGGTGGGCGGCCGGCGAGTCGCACGCCAAGTCCTACATGGCCTGGGTGGCGACGCTGCTGCTGTTCATGCTCGCCGACGTCGCGGTCTTCCTCGCGACCGTCTAGTCGAGGTCAACCGCCTAGCCGAGGTCAACCGCCTGGCCGAGGTTGCCTTTTCACCCGCTATGCGGGGCCGAAAGGCAACCTCGGCACGAGCGCCTTAGGACTCCGCGGGCTGCGGGACGATGCGGATGTAGGGCCGCGGTTCCTCCCACTCGCCGAACAGCTCCTTGGCCTCGTCCTCTTTGACCGAGCCGGAGATGATCACGTACTCGCCCTGCTTCCACTGGGCCGGGGTCGAGACTTTGCTGTTGGCGGTCAGCTGTAGCGAGTCGATCACCCGCAGCACCTCGTCGAAGTTGCGGCCCGTGGACATCGGGTAGACGAGGATCAGCTTGATTTTCTTGTCGGGGCCGACCACGAAGACGTTGCGGACCGTCTGGTTGTCGGCGGGGGTGCGGGAGTCGGTGTCGCCGGAGCTATCGGCGGGGAGCATCCCGTAGGCCTTCGAGATCGAGAGGTCGGTGTCGGCGATGATCGGGTAGTTCGGCGCCGTCCCCTGGGTGTCGGCGATGTCGTCCGCCCAGCCTTCCTGCTTCTCCAGCGAGTCGACCGAGAGGCCGACGATCTTCACGCCACGCTTGGCGAACTCGGGCTCGATCGAGGCCATGTAACCGAGCTCGGTCGTGCAGACCGGAGTGAACGCTTTGGGGTGTGAGAAGAGGACCGCCCAGCTGTCGCCGATCCAGTCGTGGAACGAGATCTGACCCTCGGTGGTCTCCGCCTCGAAGTCGGGTGCGGTGTCGCCTAGCTGCAACGCCATCTAGCTGCTCCTTTTCGAAATTGATCGCTGCACTCAAGATACCTCTCGCGAGGCGCCGGTCTCGGTCCCGGGCGGCATCATCGTCAGAGGCCGTCCTTCGCGAAGATCCAGCGGCAAGGGCGAAGGCTGCAGCAACAAAGGTCCGGCTGAGCCCGACGGAGCGAGCCTCGAGCGCGTCGAAGCAGGCGCTCGTTTCCGCACGCAGCCGCGAATCTCGGAGTCGACGCCGTCGAGGCGCTTGGCGAAGCCGTCGAAGTGCTTATCGACGCGGGCGAACTCGCGCACAAGCGTGCGCTCACACCGCCTCGACAACCATCGCCAACCCCTGGCCGACACCGATGCAGAGGCTCGCCACCCCGTAGCGGCCGCCGCTCTGCTTCAGCTCCTTGACGACGCGGCCGAGCACCCGGGCGCCGGAGGCGCCGAGCGGATGGCCGACCGCGATCGCGCCGCCGCGGACGTTGACCTTCTCGGGGTCGAGCTCGGGCCAGCCCTCGAGGCAAGCGAGCGACTGCGAGGCAAAGGCCTCGTTCAGCTCCATGAAGTCGACCTCGCCCCAGCCGATCCCGGCCTTGGCGAGAGCGCGATTGGCGGCCTCGACCGGGGCGATCCCGAAGACGTCGGGGTCGACCGCGTTGACGCCGCGGGAGACGATCCGGGCCAGCGGCTCGCGGCCGATCTTCGCCGCCGCCGCCTCGGAGCCGATCAGGACCGCTGCGGCGCCGTCGTTGAGCGGCGAGGAGTTGCCGGCGGTGACGGTGCCGCCCTCGACGAAGGACGGCCTCAGCTTCGCCAGCTTCTCGAGCGAGGTGTCGGGACGGATCCCCTCGTCGCGCTCGAGCTCGACGCCGGGGACCGGGACGACCTCGGTCATCACCCCGTCCTCGTAGGCCTGAGCGGCGAGGCGGTGGCTGCGGAGCGCGAACTCGTCCTGCTCGGAGCGCGAGATCTCGTACATCCCCGCCAGTTTCTCGGCCGATTCGCCGAGGCTGATCGTCCACTGCCCGGGCATCTCGGGGTTGACCATCCGCCAGCCGAGGGTGGTCGAGTGGAGATCGGCGTTGCCGGCGGGGAAGGGGCGCTCGGGCTTCAGCAGGACCCAGGGCGCCCGGCTCATCGACTCGACGCCGCCGACCAGGACCACCTCGTAGTCGCCGGACTCGATCGCCCGCGCGGCCTGGATCGCCGCCTCAAGGCTCGAGCCGCAGAGGCGGTTGACAGTGGCGCCGGGGACCGAAGTCGGCAGGCCGGCGAGCAGCACCGCCATCCGGGCGACGTCGCGGTTGTCCTCGCCGGCGCCGTTGGCGTTGCCGAAGATGACGTCGTCGATCGCCTCGCCGGGGTCGAGGTCAGGGAGGCGCTCGAGCAGGGCGCGGATCACGTGGGCGCCGAGGTCGTCGGCACGGACCCCGGCGAGAGCGCCGGCGTAGCGGCCAAACGGCGTGCGGACCGCCTCGTAGACGTAGGCGGCGGTCATCGGCTCGCCAGCTCCTGCAGCGCCTGCGGGTCGGCTGCTGCGGCGATCGAGTCGCCGGCGCCCGGAAGGCGCGTCTTCAGGTTTTCGTAGTCGCCGATCATGGTGCAGTCGAGGATGGGGAGGCAATCGACCCGCGCAGCCAGAGGGAAATGTAAGGGACCAGGACAGATCTCCGAGCGAACGGCCTCGCGGCACCGCCCAGAACTATGCTGGGAGAGTGCGGACGGGGGGCATCCCTTGCTGGTGACGATGCGGGCAGACGGCCTCCGCCTCATCACCCAGTACCACCACGGCGCTCTGGCCGGCGAGCTCGCTGAAAGCTGGGGGAACGAGCGCTTCGAGGTCCCGCCCGAGCCGTTCGCGGCAGCCCTGACGCTGGCCGCCGCCCACCACGACGACGGTTGGCACGAGCTCGACGATCTGCCTGCTCACAACGCCGAGGCCGGCCGTCCCGCCCACTTCGTCGAGGTTCCCCTGGAGCGCACCGTGCCGGCCTACGGCCGGGGGGTCGACAGCGTCTACGAGCGCGACCCGCTCGCCGGGGCGCTGGTGGGGATGCACTGGACCGGCCTCTACTCGGCCCGTTGGGGCCTGCAGAGCGCCGGTGGCCCGGTCCCGCATCCGCTGGCCCGAGAGCTCGTTGCCGAACAGGAGCCGCGGCGCCAGCAGGCGATGCTCGAGTCGTGGGGGTTCGACGGGCTGCGCAGTGAGTTCGAAGCGCAGGCCTGGCACGCCTACGAGATCCTGCAGGCGCTCGACATCGCCTCGCTGGCGCTCTCGCTGGTCGACCCGGCGGTCCCCACCGACGTCGGTGCGACGCCGCTGCCGCTGACCGCGACGCTCGCCCCGGTCGAGCAGCCGGCCGGCGGCCGGCTCCTGCCATCGATCCCGACCGTGCCGCTCGGCGAGCATCTCGAGCTCCTCCTCACCGTTCCCGAACCGGGCGTCGCCGCGATCGATCCCTGGCCGTTCGCCGGCAAGGGCTTCGAGGTCGAGCTGCCTTCGCGCCTGATCCCAAGCGACCGGCTCGACGAGGAGGAGGCGGCCGCCGCCTATCGTGAGGCCGTGGTCGAGCCACTCCGTTGGGCGCTGCGCCCGGCTCGATAGCTGCGTCGGCGCCGGTCAGCTGGGACCGCTCGCTGCCGGCGGCGCGGCGCTTCTGCTGCCGGGACCCGCGGGGGAGCCGCCTCGAGCTCCTTGCCGCACCCTGATCCTCTCTCCCGCCGCCGGCGGCAGCCGCAGCGACCGGGCCGCCGGGATTAGCGCGATTGCCGCCAGCAGGAGGAAGGCGACCTCGTAGGCGGCGGCCTTGCCGGGGTTGCCGGCGAGCGCTTCGGCGAGCGCCCCGCCGGCCCGCAACAGCACCGCCCCCGCCGCAACGCCGAGCCCGGAGGCGAGCTGTTGGTTGGTCGCCTGCAGGGTGTTGGCATCGCGCATCTGCTCCTCGGGGACGTCGCTGAAGGCGAGGGTCGTGTAGCCGGTGAGGCCGACCGAGCGGAAGACGCCGCTGAAGAGGGAGACGGCGGCGATCAGCGCCAGCGGCGTGCCGGCGCTGAGGAAGGCCATCCCGACCAGGGTCGCGGCGAGCCCGGCGGTGGCGGCGAAGAGAATGGCGCGGAAGCCGAAGCGGCCGTAGAGATAGGTGGTCGCCGGCTTGATCGCGACGTTGCCGAGAAAGACGAAGAGGACGATCGCCCCCGATTTGACCGGGCTCCAGCCGAACACCTCCTGGAACAGCAGCGGCAACACGAACGGCACCGCTCATCGGCCGGGACGCTACCTCGCGGCTTGGGCGGGACCGCTAGGGCGCCGCCGTGGCCCCGGAGCGCTCGGCGTCGAGGTCGACGACGACGTGGGTCACCGGCAGCTCGAGCTTCTCGCGGGCACCGCTGACGACACCGTGCTCGAGCCAGCGCGAGCGCTCCGGCGGGTGGGTTGAGATCAGCACCTCGTCGGCGGCGAAGTGGCGCAGCGCGTCCTCGATCGCCAGGCTCGGGTCGGAGTCGCCGATTTCGCCGGAGGCGCTGAGGCCGAGTCGCTCGACCCCCGCCAGCGAGAGCTGCAGCCGGTCGCGCGCCAGCTCGATGCCGTCGTCGATGTCGGAGGCCCAGTGGGCAGCGCGCGAGCCGGCCAGGGCGGGGGCGACGACGAAGACCTCGCACTCGCGGTCGCGGCAGCGGCGGTCGATCTCCGCCAGCAGCGCCCGCCCGGCGACGGTCTCGTTGGCGACGACCAGCAGCCGGTGGGTGCCGTCGGCGTTACTGGTCGGGGCGAAATCGCTGGGCAACGAGCCGCGGGCGCCGCGCCAGGCGAGCCCGACGCCAAAGCCAACCAGGGCTGCGGCCAGGATCATGCCGGCGACCGGCCGGGTCAGCAGGGTCAGCGCCACCACCGCCGCCGCGCCGATGCCGATCGCAACCACAAGGCGGAACACGTCCGCCTCCGACCGAAGCGGGTTGTGCATACCACCGTTGTACCACCGCGGCGCGATTCCAACCAGCCCCGCCCGGAGCCTGCAATGTCTCAGCGCTCGTGGGCGGAGCAGACCCGCCGCCACCGGCGGCGGAGGCTTCGCCGGCCCCTCTAAGAGGCGGCGACCCGCTGGCGGCGGTAGTCGTAGAAGCCGCGGCCGGCCTTGCGGCCGATCCGGCCCGAGGCGACCATCCGCTTCAGTAGCGGCGGCGGCGCGTAGGCCGACTCCTTGAACTCCTCGTAGAGCGAGTCGCAAACGCTGTAGAGGACGTCGAGGCCGATGAAGTCGGCCAGGGTCAGCGGCCCCATCGGGTGGCCGCAGCCGAGCTTCATCCCCTCGTCGATGTCCTCGGCCGAGGCGAAGCCCTCTTCGTACATCCGCACCGCCGCCATCAGGTAGGGGACGAGCAGCATGTTGACGATGAAGCCCGAACGGTCCTTGGTGACGATCGCCAGCTTGCCGATCCGCTCGGCGAGCTCGCGCGCAGTCTCGAGCGTCGCCTCGGAGGTGTCGAGCGCAATCACCACCTCGACCAGGTTCATCACCGGCACCGGGCTGAAGAAGTGGAGGCCGAGCACCCGCCCGGGGTGCGGCAGCCCCGCCGCCAGCTGGGCGATCGGGATCGAGGAGGTGTTGGAGGCGATCAGCGCGTCCTCGGAGACGATGCCCGCGACCTGCGCCAGGATCCCCGCCTTCAGCTCGGCGTTCTCCGGCACCGCCTCGATCACCAGGTCGGCGCCGGCGATCTCGCCCAGCTCGGCGGTGTAGTCGATGCGGCCGTGGATCTCCGCCGCCTCGGCCTCGCTGACCTTGCCGCGCTCGACGGCGTGGCCGAGCGAGGCGCTGACGCGCTCGTGGGCGGCGGCGATCGCCGCCCCGTCGACGTCGCGGACGATCACCGGCACTCCCGCCCGGGCGACCGACTCGGCGATGCCCGAGCCCATCAGGCCGCCGCCGAGGATCGCGACCCGCTCGACCGCCATCAGTGGCCCGCCATCAGAAGACGGGCGTCTCGGTGTAGGTGCCGAAGACCTCCTGCATCGCTCCGATCATCTCACCCTCGGTCGCTTCGGCGCGGGCGGCCCCGACAATCGGGGGCATCAGGTTGGCCTCGCCGGCGGCGGCCGCCTTGAGCCCGGCGAGAGCCGCCTCAACCGCCGCCGAATCCCGCCCCGCCCTGGTCGCCGCCAGCCGCTCGACCTGCTTGCGTTCGAGTGCCGGGTCGATCCGCAGGATCTCGGTCTCCGCACGCTCCTCTTCGGTGAAGTCGTTGACCCCGACGACGATCCGCCGCCGTTCGTTCAGCTCCTGCTGGAAGGCGAAGGAGGACTCGGCGATCTCGCGCTGGGGGAAGTTGCGGCGGATCGCCTCGACCATCCCCCCGAGCTCGTCGATGCGGGCGAAGTAGTCGTAGGCGGCAGCCTCCATCTCGTCGGTCAGCCGCTCGACGAACCAGGAGCCGCCGAGCGGGTCGGCGGTGCTGGCGGTGCCGGTCTCGGTGGCGAGGATCTGCTGGGTGCGGAGCGCCACCGTCACCGCCTCCTCGGTCGGCAGCGCCAGCGCCTCGTCGTAGGAGTTGGTGTGCAGCGACTGGGTGCCGCCGAGCACCGCGGCAAGCGCCTCGGTGGCGGTGCGGACGATGTTGTTGAGCGGCTGCTGGGCGGTCAGCGATACGCCGGCCGTTTGGGTGTGGAAGCGCAGCCGCATCGACTCCTCCTTCTTCGCCCCGTAGGTGTCGCGCAGCTCGCGCGCCCAGATCCGCCGTGCCGCCCTGTACTTGGCGATCTCCTCGAAGAAGTCGATCTGCGCGTTGAAGAAGAAGCTCAGCCGCGGCGCGAAGCTGTCGATGTCCATCCCGCGAGACATCGCGTACTCGACGTAGGTGAGTCCGTCCTTCAGCGTGAACGCGAGCTCCTGGGCGGCGGTCGATCCGGCCTCACGGATGTGGTAGCCGCTGATCGAGATCGGGTGCCAGCGCGGCATCTCGGCGGTGCACCACTCGACCATGTCGGTGACGAGCCGCATCGCCGGATCGATCGGGAAGCACCACTCCTTCTGGGCGATGTACTCCTTCAAGATGTCGGTCTGG
>DASXFL010000055.1:0-3885 GCA_036489595.1 Solirubrobacterales bacterium | reverse complement strand
CCCGCTTCATCCAGGGCATCGGCGGCGCGCTCACCTCGGCCGTCATCCTCGGCATGATCGTCACCATGTTCCCGGAGCGCGGGGAGCAGGCGAAGGCGATCGGCGTCTACTCGTTCGTCGCCTCCGCCGGCGGCTCGATCGGGCTGCTCGCGGGCGGCGCGATCACGCAGGCCATCAACTGGCACTGGATCTTCATCGTCAACCTGCCGATCGCGATCGTCACCGGCATCCTCGCCGTGCGGGTGTTGGCGCGCGACCGTGGCATCGGCTTCTCCCAAGGCGCCGACCTGCCCGGCGCGGGCCTGATCGTCGCCGCCCTGATGATGGGCGTCTACGCGATCGTCGAGGCCTCGAACTACGGCTGGGGCTCGGCCCACACGCTCGGCTTCGGCGCCGGCGCCGTGGCCCTGATGATCGGCTTCGTGGTCCGCGAGGGCCGCGCCGCCAACCCGCTGGTGCCGCTGCGGATCTTCCGCTCGCGGAACCTCTCGGGCGCCAACGCGATCCAGGGCCTGATGGTCGCCGGGATATACGGGATGTTCTTCCTCGGCGCCCTCTACCTGCAGAAAGTGCTCGGCTTCGACTCGCTCGAGGTCGGTCTCGGCTTCATCCCGGTGACGGCGATCATCGGCACCCTCTCGCTCGGCTTCTCGGCGAAACTGAACCTGCGGTTCGGCGCCAAGGCGACCCTGGTGCCGGGCCTGGTCTTCGTCGCCGCGGGGCTCGCCCTGTTCTCGCGGATCACGGCCGACGGCAGCTACTGGACCGAAGTGCTGCCGGCCATGGTGCTGATCGGGATCGGCGCCGGGCTCTCCTTCCCCTCGGTGATGACGCTGGCGATGACCGGCGTGCGGCCGGAGGAGGCGGGGCTCGCCTCGGGGCTGGTCAACACGACCCTGCAGGTCGGCGGCGCGCTCGGACTTGCCGTGCTGGCGACGCTCTCGACCAGCCGCACCTCGAACCTGTTCGCCGGCGGCGCCTCCGATGCCTCGGCCCTGACCAGCGGCTACCGGCTCGCCTTCATGGTCGGCGCCGGCCTGGTCATCGCCGCCGTCGCAATCGCCCTCACCGTGCTCCGCTCCGCGCCCGCCGGCGAGGCGGCCGCGGTCGAATCAGCCGAGGCAGAGCCCGCCTTCAGCTCCGAGGCGGCTTAACGGATCGCCCTCCCGGGCGCTCTACGTCGTCGTCCGCTGAAGCCGGGCGACGTAGATCGCCTTGGTGTGATCGTCCTCGCTCATCGGCCGGCGGGGGACGCCGTCGTGGTGGTGGCCGTAGAGCCCGCACAGCTCCAGCCCGGCGCCGGCCAGCGCCGCCCGCACCTCGGGCTCGGGATGGTGGCGCTGGCGATGCAACTCGGCCGGGATCGACGGGCCGGTGCCCGGCGTCAGTGGCTCGACCGCGAAGGTCGCTTCGCTGATCTCGCCCGGCTCGACCTGGCCGCCGGAGCGGCCGTCCCAGATCATCCGCCGACCGTTCATCTCCAGCTCGACGTGTTCGCCGAAGAAGCCGCGGTAGGTGGTCAGCGTGTTGGAGTCGAAGATCAGGATCCCGTGCGGCGCCAGGTTGGCGGCCATCGCCCGCAGTGCCTGCTCCAGTTCTGCCGCCGAGTGCAGGTAGTTGACCGCGTCGTCGAGGCAGCAGACGAGGTCGAAGCTGCCGTAGACGGGAAGCTCGCGCATGTCGGCGATCTCGATCCGCACCTCGGAGCCGACTTTGGCCCGCGCCAGCTCGGCCATCGAGGGCGAGATGTCGCAGGCGATCACCTTCCAGCCGCGGTCGAGCAGCGGCAGGAAGCTCTTGCCGGTCCCGCAGGCGACGTCGAGCACGGTGTCGCCGCGCAGGCCGTGCGCCGCGCCGAGCTCGAGCAGGTTGCCGACCCAGAGTCGGTAGTCGTGGTGGGCGGTGAAGTCGTCGTAGACGGGGGCGATCGCCTCGTAGGCGATCTCCGCGTGACGCTCCGTCCCTTGCGCTGGTGTGGTTGAGATCTCCATGTCACTCTGGGACCTGACTCTTGATCAATAGGGTTTCAAACGATCTATCCGCGTATTCCGCTCATTGCCTCTTTTTGGTTGCCGCGGTTCAGATAGGTTCGCCAGATCGACTCTCAGAGGGACCATCAGCACCAAGGTGACGATGGCTGGGAGTGGGGTGAGGCACAGAGGATCTGTCTGCGGCTGGCCTATCGCTACGCGAGCAACCCGAGCGAGGCGGAGGACATCGCGCAGGAGGCCTTGCTCCGCGCCTGGCGTCGACGCTCCACCCTGCGCGACTCCGGCAGCCGCAAGCAGTGGCTGTCGACGATCGTTCGCAATGAGGCCTTCCGCCACTACTCGCGACCGCGGGCCGACCCGACAGACGAGATCGAGCAGCTGGAGTCCCGGGACGAGGAGCTGGTCGTCGCGACGGTCGACCGCGCCGATCTGCAGGCGGCGCTCGGGATGCTGTCGGAGCGGGAGCGGGTGCTGCTGTCGCTGCGCTACGAGGAGGACATGACCCAGCCCGCGATCGCCGCCCGACTGGGGATTCCGGAGGGCACCGTGAAGGTGCAACTGCACCGGGCCCGGCTCAAGCTGCGGCGCGCCTACGTCCCTTAGCGGCGCCTGTACACGGGGGCGAGCGGGGCGGACCCAAATTCGGACGGCTGGATAAGGACGTTTGAGTGCCGCACAGCGAGTATTTAGTACGTGAAGACGGCCCCGCGACAGATCGTCGCCTTCGGCGGAGGTGGGTTCTCGATGGAGTCGGGGAACCCGCTCCTGGACGACTACGTGCTGGGCCTGACCAAGGCGGAGCGGCCGCGGGTCTGCTTCCTGCCCTCGGCCTCGGGCGACGCCGACCACTACATCGTGCGTTTCTATCGAGCCTTCTCGGCGCACCGCTGCGAGGCGAGCCACATCTCGCTGTTCCGCCGCGAGCAGGGGCCGGAGGACATCCGCCGCCACCTCCTCTCGCAGGACCTGATCTACGTCGGCGGCGGCAGCGTGGTCAGCCTGCTCGGCGTCTGGAAAGCGCACGGGATCGACGCGATCCTGCGCGAAGCGTGGGAAGCGGGGGTGATCCTCTGCGGCCTCTCGGCGGGCTCGCTCTGCTGGTTCGCGGAGGCGGTGACCGGCTTCCACGGCGCGCCGGAACGGCTCGACGGGCTCGGCCTGCTGCCGTTCAGCAACTGCGTCCACTATGAACGCAAATCGGATCGCCGCGAGTCCTACCACCGCTTCCTGCGCGAAGGGATGCGGCCCGGCTACGCGGCCGAGGACGGCGCCGCCCTGCACTTCGTCGGTAAAGAGCTGAGCCGCGTCGTCGCCTCTCGTCCGGAGGCGCGCGGCTACCGGCTCGATGTTTCAGGACAGCGGGTGGTGGAGATGAGGATCGCCACCAACTATCTCGGCGAACGGGGGGTTGTGCCGGCCCCGCCGCTGCCCGAGGCGCTGTCCACCGCGGTCGCGGCCATCTGATGGCCGGCGCGGGCATCGGGGAGAACGGCGCGACTCCGGGGACGACGACGCCGGTGCGCCGCATCCTCACCCTGGGCGGCCACGACTTCACCTCGCGCCCGCCCGACCGCGCCGTCTGCGAGTTCCTGCTGCGCCTGGCGACGGAGCGCGGCGGCGACCGGCCGCGGCTCTGCATCCTGCCGACCGCGAGCGGCGACACCTCCGAGCAGATCGGCCGCTTCTACCAGGCCTTCGGCGATCGGCCCTGCGAGCCGTCCGACGTCTCCCTCTTCCGACTCGGCCGGCGCCCGATGGCGCTCCGCGACCACCTGCTCTCGCAGGACCTGATCTACGTCGGCGGCGGCAGCATGGTCAACCTGCTGGCGGTCTGGGAGGCCCACGACATCGCCTCGATCCTCAGCCTCGCCTGGCGCCGCGGCATCGTCCTCGC
>DASXFL010000050.1:0-18712 GCA_036489595.1 Solirubrobacterales bacterium | reverse complement strand
CGTAAGCCCAAGTAGAGGAGGGGTGTGGACCGTCGGTCGATTCGGTCTCGCCTGAGGAGGGGCGCTCGAGCGGGGCGTAAGCCGCATCCTCCACTCCGACGACAGGGCGAGTGAGGGGGTCCTGCCGGCGATCGCCCATGCAAGCCCTGATCCCTAGCCGATAACCGCCCCCCGTCCGTCGCCTAAGATACCCCGATCGTCGGGTGATTCCCACCCCTGGCGTCACCTCCGCCGGGGTCCGGACCACTATCCATAAGGTGCCAGTCACGCGCTCGAAGATCGCCATCACCTTCCCGGGGCAAGGCAGTCAGACCTCGACCATGGCTGCCGTCACGGCGGCCCAGCGACCCGACCTGTTGGAGCTGGCTCGGAGCGAACTGAAGCTCGACCCGTTTGAGCACGTCGCCGACGGCACCCACACCGCCCAGCCGGCCCTCTACTGCGCCAGCCTCGCCCACTACAGGCAGGCCGGCAGCCCCGAGGCCGAGATGATCAGCGGCCACTCGCTCGGCGAGCTGGCGGCGCTGGTCGCGGTCGGGGCCCTCAGCGACCGCGACGGCCTCCGCCTCGCCGTTGTCCGCGGCCGGCTGATGGAGGAGGCCTCCGAGGGCCGGCCCGGGGCGATGCTGGCGGTGTTGGGTGGCGACGAAGAGGCGGTGCGCGGGATCGCCGCCGAGCTCGGGCTCGCGATCGGCAACGAGAACGCCCCCGGCCAGCTCGTCCTCTCCGGTGACGCCGAGCCGATCGGCGAGGCCCGCAAGCGGGTCCGCGGCGACGCCGGCGCCAAGGCGATCCGGCTGCCCGTCTCCGGCGCCTTCCACTCGCCGCTGATGGAGCCGGCGGTCGCCGGCTACCGCGAGGCCCTGGCGGCGACCGAGTTCGCGCCGGCGCGGGTGCCGGTTTACTCCGGCGTCACCGCCGCGCCCTTCGACTCCGACCCGCGCGAGACCCTGCTGGCAGCGCTGACCGAGCCGATCGTCTGGACCGCGACCCTGCGGGCGATGCACGACGACGGCGCCGAGACCTTCCTCGAGACCGGCCCCGGCGACGTCCTCACCGGCCTCGCCAAGCGCACCGTCGAGAGCGCCGAGGCGCGCTCGCTGGCCGAGCTGGAGACCGTCGATGCCTGAGCTGCCGAACCTCGCCGCCGCCCCCGGCCTCGCCGCCGGCTTCGCGCCCGCCGCGGGCTCGTTCGCTTCGCTCTCGCCGGCCCGCCGCGCCGGCACCGAGATCGCCGGGCTCGGCATCGCCCTCCCCGACCACGTCGAACCGAACGGCCCGATCGCCGCCCGCCTCGGGATCAATGTCGAGTGGATCGCCAAGCGGACCGGGATCGAGGAGCGGCGGATCGCCTCGCCGGACGAAAAGCTCTTCGAGCTTGGTGCCGCCGCCGCCGAACGGGCGCTGAGCGCAGCCGAGATCAACGCGGGCGAGATCGACTTGCTGGTCGTCGCGACGACCAGCAACGACGAGCTGATGCCCGGCGCCTCGCCGCGGGTCGCCGCCGCGATCGGCGCCACGCGCGCCGGCGCGATCGACCTCAACGCCGCCTGCACCGGCTTCGTCTCCGCGCTCTCGGTCGCCTGCGCCCAGATCGAGTCGGGCCGGGCCGAGAACGTGCTCGTCGTCGGCGCCGACCTGATGAGCCGGATCACCGACCCTGCCGATCGCGGCACCTCCTGCCTCTTTGCCGACGGCGCCGGCGCCGTCGTCATGCGCGGCGCTACCGCTGGCCGGATCGGGCCGGTCGTGCTCGGGGCCGACGGCGCCCACGCCGACCTCCTCCGCACCCCGCGCGAGACCGGGGTCACCGAGATGCAGGGCCACGAGACCTTCAAGCACGCGGTCGACCGGATGTCGGAAGTGACCCTGCAGGTGCTCGAGGCCTCCGGTCTCGGGCTCGAGGACGTCGACGTCTTCGTCTACCACCAGGCCAACGGGCGGATCCTGCGCTCGGTCGGCGAACGGCTCGGCCTCGACCCCGCCCGCGTCCTCGACTGCATCCGCAAGGTGGGCAACACCTCGGCCGCCTCGATCCCGGTCGCGCTCGAGGAGGCGCGGATCCGCGGCATGCTCGCCCGCGGCGCTCGCGTCCTCGTCGCCGCTTTCGGCGCTGGCCTCACCTGGGGCGCCACCGTGATCGAGTGGGGGACGGCGGCATGAGCGCCGAGCGTCCCCAGGGCTGCGCCCTCGTCACCGGCTCCTCGCGCGGGATCGGCGCCGCCACCGCGAAGCTGCTCGCCGCCGACGGCTGGCCGGTTCGCGTCAACTACCGCTCCGACGAGGAGGGCGCCCGCAAGGTGGCCGAGGAGATCGGCTCCCAGGGAGGTGACGCGACCGTCGTCCAGGCCGACGTCGGCGACGCCGGGCAGGTCGCCTCGCTGCTCGAGCCGGGCGAGGACGGCCCGGTGCTGGTCCTCGTCAACAACGCCGGTCTGCGCCGCGACGGTCTCTCGCCGCAGCTCGAAGACGAGCAATGGCAGCAGGTGATCGACGTCAACCTGACCGGCACCTTCCGCGCCACCCGGGCGGCGCTGCCCCACATGCTGCGTGCCCGCTTTGGCCGCGTCGTCAACGTCTCCTCCGTGGTTGGGCTCCACGCCAATCCCGGCCAGGCCAACTACGCGGCCTCGAAGGCCGGCGTCATAGGCTTCACCAAGACCGTCGCCGCCGAGGTGGCGCGGCGGGGCGTCACCGTCAACGCCGTCGTCCCCGGGCTGATCGCCACCGACCTCGCCGAGGAGGTTTTGGAGGGGGATCTGGCGAAGGCCATCCCGGCGCGCCGGGTCGGCAGCCCCGAGGAGGTCGCGGCCTGCATCCGCTTCCTCGCCTCGGATGCCGCCTCGTATGTGACCGGAACTACGCTGACCGTCGACGGTGGCCTCAGCGCCTGAAGACTCGAGAAGCAGAAAGAGAAGGAGAGAGAATGCCAACCCAAGTAAGCCCCGAGAACGTCGAGAAGACGATCTACGACGGGCTCGTCGAGCTCGGCACCGAGCGTGACCAGCTCTCCCGCGAGGCCTCGCTGGAGGACCTCGACGTCGACTCGCTCGACCTCGTCGAGCTCGCGCAGATCGTCGAGGACGAGTACGGCGTCGAGCTCAAAGGCGACGACGTCAAGGACGTGAAGACCGTCGGCGAGGTAATCGATCTGGTGGTGGCGAAGGCCTCGTGAGCCGCCGGGTCGTCATCACCGGTGTCGGCGCCGTGACCCCGCTGGGGAACGGCGTGCAGACGCTGATCGATCGCTGGAGCGCCGGCGAGTCGGGGATCGAGGACGGCTTCGGCCGCTGCCTCGGGTTCGAGCCGCTCGACTTCCTCTCGAAGAAGGAGGCGCGGCGCAACGACCGTTTCGCGCAGATGGCGATCGCCGCCGGCAAGGAGGCGATCGAGCAGGCCTGGGGCGAGGACTCGAAGCTGCCCTACGACCCCTACCGGGTCGGCTGCGTGATCGCCACCGGGATCGGCGGCTTGGTCTCGCTCGAGCGCGAGCAGGAGAAGCTGATCACGATCGGGCCGAAGGCGGTCTCGCCGCTGGCGGTGCCGCTGATGATGGGGAACGCGGCGACTGCCGCGCTCTCGATGCGGCACGGCCTCCAGGGCGAGTGCTACGCCGTCGCCTCCGCCTGTGCAGCGGGCACCAACGGACTCGGCGACGCGGCGCGGATGATCCGCGCCGGGGGCGTCGACGCGGTCGTCGCCGGCGGCGCCGAGGCCTGCATCACCGGCGTCGCCACCGCCGCCTTCGGGGCGATGGAAGCGACCTCGGCGAGCGGCATCTCGCGCCCCTTCGACGCCCGCCGCGACGGCTTCGTGATGGGCGAGGGCGCCGGCGTCCTGATCCTCGAGGAGAGGGAGGCGGCGGAGGCCCGCGGCGCCGAGATCCTCGGCGAGCTGATCGGCTACGGCGCCACCGGCGACGCCCACCACCTGACCGCGCCGCAGCCCGAGGGCGAGGCGGCCTCGAAGGCGATCAGCCTGGCGATCGCCGACGCCGGCATCTCCGCCGTCGACGTCGACTACGTCAACGCTCACGGCACCTCGACCCCGCTCAACGACGCCGCCGAGACCAAGGCCATAAAGGCGGCGCTGGGGGAGCGGGCGGCCGACATCCCGGTCAGCTCGACCAAGTCCTCGATCGGCCACCTGCTGGGGGCCGCCGGGGCGGTCGAGGCGATCGCGACGGTCGAAGCGCTGCGCCGCCGCGAGGCGCCGCCGACCGTCAACTGGGAAGAGGCCGAGGAGGGGCTCGACCTCGACTACGTCCCCGGCCACTCGAAACCGATCGAAAACGGCGACGGCCCGCTGGTCGCGATCTCGAACTCGTTCGGCTTCGGCGGCCACAACGCCGTCCTCGTCCTGGAGGCATAACCCATGGCCACCGTCGTCGGCAGAGCCCCAACGATCCCGGATCCCGGCGAGACCCCGCTGGAGCAGCTCGAGCAGCTCTGCGACCCGGGCAGCTTCCGGCCCTTGCGCAGCGCCGTCAGCTCGCTGCGGCTGGGCGAACGCGCGAGCCCTGGCGACGGCGTCGTCGCCGGGGCCGGCGAGGTCGAGGGGCGGCCAGTCTTCTGCTACGCCCAGGACCCGAAGTTCCTCGGCGGCAGCCTCGGCGAGGTCCACGCCGACACGATCGTCCGCACGCTGACGATGGCCGGCAACGCCGGCGCCCCGGTGGTCGGTTTCGTCCGCTCCGGCGGCGCCCGGCTGCAGGAGGGACACGCGGCGCTGGCCGGCTACGGCCGCATCTTCCGCGCCTCGGTCCAGCTCTCGCGCAAGGTTCCGCAGATCTCGATCCTCAGCGGCATCTCGGCCGGCGGCGGCGCCTACTCTCCGGCCCTGACCGACTTCGTCGCGATGACCAAGGACTCGCGGATGTTCCTCACCGGGCCCAAGGTCGTCGCCGAGGCGATGGGCGAAGAGATCTCGATGGAGGACCTCGGCGGACCGCGCGTCCACGGCAAGAACGGGGTCGCCCAGATCGTCGCCGATGACACCGAGCAGGCGATCGCCAAGACCCGCCACCTGCTGGCGCTGCTGCCGCAGCGGATCGGCGGCGAGCTGCCGTTCCACCCGCCGGTCGGGCCCGACGGCAGCGACCCCGGCCTCGTCGTCCCGGCGGAGTCGCGCAAGGTCTACGACGTCCGCGAGGTCGCCGCCGGCATCCTCGACTCCGGCACCTTCCTCGAGATCAGCCCGCGCTGGGCGCCGAACATGGTGACCGGGATCGCCCGGCTCGAGGGCCGGCCGGTGGGGCTGATCGCCAACCAGCCGAAGGCGCTCGGCGGCGTCATCGACGCCGCCGCCTCGGAGAAGGCGGCGCTCTTCGTCAACGACTGCAATCGCTTCGGGCTGCCGCTGCTGGTCTTCGTCGACACCCCCGGGTTCATGCCCGGCAAGGTGCAGGAGGAGGCCGGGGTGATTCGCCACGGCGCCTCGCTGCTGCGGGCCTTCGCCGGCGCCACGGTGCCGAAGGTGACGCTGGTCGTGCGCAAGGCCTTCGGCGGCGCCGCGATCACGATGAACTCCAAAGACCTCGGTGCCGACGTCGTCTTCTCCTGGCCGGGCGCACAGATCGGGATCATGGCGGCGCAGCAGGCGGTCGGGATCGTCCACGGCCGTGCCCTCGCCGCCGGCACCGGACCCTCCCGCGACGAGCTCGCCGACCTCTACTCGGCCGAGCATCTGACAGCCGCCGCAGCCGCCGCCAGCGGCTGGGTCGACGAGGTGATCGACCCGACCTGGAGCCGCGACCGGCTCGCCTGGGCGCTGCGCTCGCTGGGGGGGCGGTGAGGATCGAGACCTACGCGGCGCTCGGCGACAGCTTCACCGCCGGCCGCGAATCGGTGATCGGCGAGCGCTGGGCGGATCGGATCGCGGCTGGCCTGCGCGAGGCCAACCCCGACCTGGTCTACGAGAACCTCGCGGTCGACGGGGCCGACTCCGCCGAAGTGCTGAAGCAGGTGCCGGCGGCGACGGCGCTGGCGCCGGACCTGGTGACGGTGATCTGTGGCGCCAACGACGTGCTGTTGACCGTGCGGCCCGACGTCGAGGGCTACGAACGGCGCTTCAGCCAGATCCTCGGGACGCTGCGGGCGGCGCTGCCGGAAGCGGCGATCGTGACCGGGACGGCGCCGGAGAGCTGGCACTTCATGGACCTGCGGCCGCGGACCCGGAAGCGGCTCGCCGAGGCGACCGAGTCGCTCAACGACGCCACCAGGCGGATCGCCGCCGAGCACGAGAACGTCCTCTGTCTACCGGTCGCCGGGCACCCCGCCCTCGAAGACCCGGCCAACTACGCCGCCGACGGCCTCCACGCCTCGCCCCGCGGCCACCAGCTGATCGCCCGCGAAGCCGGCCGCTACCTGCACCAGGCGTTCGGGATCGAGCTCGGCACGGCCGGGGCCTAGAGGGTTAGGTTTCGGCGGTGGCCGGCGACCTCTCGCTCGACTTCGACGCCCTGCCCGAGGGGGCGCGCTTCCGCAGCCGCGGGCGGACGATCACAGAGGCCGACCTCGTCGCCTTCGCCGGCCTGACCGGGGATTTCCACCCGCTCCACACCGACGTCGAGTGGGCGGCGGCGAGCGAGTTCGGCGGCCGCGTCGCCCACGGGATGCTGCTGCTCTCCTACTGCGTCGGCCTGGCCCCGTTCCCCCCCGAGTTCGTGCTGGCGCTGCGCGGCTTCGAGAAGGTGTCGTTCAAGCGGCCGGTGCGGATCGGCGACACGATTCGGCTCGAGGGCGAGGTGGCAGCGAAGCGCGAGCTCGACGGCGCCACCGGCCTCGTCGACTTCGAGTGGAAGCTGCTGAACCAGCGCGGCGAGCAGGTCGCGCGGGCGCGGCCGCGGGTCGTCTGGCGGCGGGCGGCGGCGCAGCCGGCCGAGGTCGCCGAGGCGCCGGGCGCCGGGGTCTACCTGTGATCCTCGAGGGCAAGAAGCTTCTGGTGACGGGGGTGGTCAACCGCCACTCGATCGGCTTCGCGATCGCCGAGCGCGCCCAGCAGGAGGGAGCCGAGGTGATTCTGACCAGCTTCGGCCGGGTCAAGCGGATGACCGAGCGCTCGGCGGCGCGGCTCGACCCGCAGCCCGACGTCCTCGACCTCGACGTCAACGACGACGACGATATCGCGGCGCTGCGCGCGGAGCTGGAGAGCCGCTGGGGGCGGGTCGACGGCGCCGTGCACGCGATCGCCTTCGCCCCGGGCGACGCGATCGGCGGCCAGTTCATGCAGACTTCGCGCGAGAGCGCCAAGGTCGCCTTCGAGACCAGCGCCTACTCGCTGAAGGCTCTGGCCGAGGTGGTAGCGCCGCTGATGGGGGAGGGGGGCGCCCTGGTCGGGCTCGACTTCGACGCCACCGTCGCCTGGCCCTCCTACGACTGGATGGGGGTGGCGAAGGCGGCGCTCGAGTCGGTCAACCGCTACCTCGCCCGCGAGCTCGGCCCGAGCGCGATCCGCGCCAACCTCGTCGCCGCCGGTCCGGTCCACACCGCCGCCGCTTCCGGCATCTCCGGCTTCAGCCAGCTCGAGGCGCTGTGGGGGGAGGCGGCGCCGCTCGGCTGGGACCCGCGCGACGCCGGCCCGGTTGCCGACGCCGCCCTCTTCCTGCTCTCGGACCTCTCGCGGGCGATCACCGGCGAGATCGTCCACGTGGACGGTGGCGTCCACGCCGTCGGGGCGGCGGCCCTGCCCCCGGCCGACGCCGCCGAGTAGCGCCGCCGGCCGGTTCTCGACGCGCCTCAGCGGCGGCGAGCTCGTGGTTCGGTTGACGAAGTCTTTGGTTTCGGGCTGCGGAAGGCCGGCAGCAAGGGCGATCGGGCGGAAGCGGCGCTCGAGCTCCTGCGCCGTTCGCCGCGTTGGACTTTTGGGTTGCCATAGCCCCCCAAAGGTCCAACGGGGGTGGGGATCGCCCCCGGCGAGGGACGGAGCGGTGCGGTTAGGGGCGGAAGGTGGTGTGGGTGACGGTGTCGGCGGTGCCGATGAAGAGGTCGGCGGTCATCGCCGGCGGGAAGAGGCCGTGGGCGGCGACGCCGGGGTCGGCCTCGAGCCGGGCCGCGAGGGCGGCCGGGTTGTCCAGCCCGGCCCCGCGGTAGTCGGCGATCACGCCGCCGTCGGGGCTGGGAGGGACCTCGCGGACGGCCACGTCGGAGCCGAGGCGAGCGAGGGTCGAGGCGGCGCCGAAGCCGAAGATCTCGATCGGGACCGGCCCGCGCAGGCTCTCGACCGGCTTGCTCGAGTCGGCGACGACGACGAAGCGGGTCGCCGCAGCGGCGACGATCTTCTCGCGCAGGTGGGCGGCGCCGCCGCCCTTGATCAGCCAGCCGTCGGGGGTCACCTCGTCGGTGCCGTCGATTGCGATGTCGAGGCGGTCGAGCTGCTCGAAGGGCTCGATCGGCAGCCCCAGCCGGTGCGCCTGCTGCTCGGTCGCGACCGAGGTGGCGACGCAGCGCAGTCCGCTGAGGCCACGCGCGGCCAGCGCCGGCAGCAGGAAGGCAACGGTCGAGCCGGTGCCCAGACCGACCCTCATCTCGTCCTCGACCAGCTCCGCCGCGGCCTCGGCCGCGAGCTTCTTCTCGGTGTCGGCCCCGGGCACGAGGCGCACGCTACATTGCTCAGATGACTACCAGCGCAGCAACCGCAACCGAGGACTACAAGGTCGCCGACGTCGGGCTCGCCGATTTCGGCCGCAAGGAGATCTCCCTCGCCGAGGTGGAGATGCCGGGTCTGATGCAGATCCGCGAGGAGCTCGGTTCGAAACAGCCGCTGAAAGGCGCGCGGATCACCGGTTCGCTGCACATGACCGTCCAGACCGCGGTGCTGATCGAGACGCTGGTCGCGCTCGGGGCCGAGGTGCGCTGGGCCTCCTGCAACATCTTCTCGACCCAGGACCACGCCGCCGCGGCGATCGCCGCCAGCGGCGTCCCCGTCTATGCCTGGAAGGGCGAGACCCTGGAAGAGTACTGGTGGTGCACCGAGCAGGCGCTCTCCTGGCCCGACGGCGACGGCCCGAACATGATCCTCGACGACGGCGGCGACGCCACTCTGCTGGTCCACAAGGGCGTCGAGTTCGAGGCCGCCGGCGCCGTCCCCGACCCCGCGACCGCCGACTCCGAGGAGCTCCGGATCGTGCTGGAGACGCTGCAGCGCGGCTTCGAGGCCGATCCGCAGCGCTGGACCAAGGCCGCGGCCGGGATCCAGGGCGTCACCGAGGAGACGACGACCGGTGTCCACCGCCTCTACCAGTTCGCCGAGGCCGGCAGCCTGCTGTTCCCGGCGATCAACGTCAACGACTCGGTCACCAAGTCTAAGTTCGACAACCTCTACGGCTGCCGCCACTCGCTGATCGACGGCATCAACCGCGGCACCGACGTGATGATCGGCGGCAAGGTCGCGGTCGTCTGCGGCTACGGCGACGTCGGCAAGGGCTGCGCCGAGAGCCTGCGCGGTCAGGGCGCCCGCGTGATCGTCGCCGAGATCGACCCGATCTGCGCGCTGCAGGCGGCGATGGAGGGCTACGAGGTGCGCCGGGTCGAGGACGTCGTCGAGAAGGCCGACATCTTCGTCACCGCGACCGGCAACCGCGACGTGATCACCCTCGACCACATGCGGCGGATGAAGCACAACGCGATCGTCGGCAACATCGGCCACTTCGACAACGAGATCGAGATGGCGGCGCTGGAAGAGTCCGACGCCGAGCGGGTCAACATCAAGCCGCAGGTCGACGAGTGGCGCTTCGCCGACGGCCACTCGATCCTCGTCCTCTCCGAGGGCCGGCTGCTCAACCTCGGCAACGCGACCGGGCACCCGAGCTTCGTGATGTCGAATTCGTTCACCAACCAGGTGATCGCCCAGGTCGAGCTTTTCAGCAAGGCCAAGGACTACGGCAAGCAGGTCTATGTGCTGCCCAAGCACCTCGACGAGAAAGTGGCGCGGCTGCACCTGCGCTCGCTCGGCGTCGAGCTGACCGAGCTGACGCCCGAGCAGTCTGCCTACCTCGGGGTCCCCGCCGAGGGCCCGTACAAGTCCGACCACTACCGGTACTAGCCCGGGCGTCCTCGAGGGGGCGGCACGGACGGTGGAAGCGCGGCTCTGGCTGAGCGCCGGCGGCGAGCCGCCGCGCTCGCTGCCGTTGCGGGGCGAGCGGACCGTGGTCGGGCGCTCGCCCGAGGCCGACATCACGCTCGAGGATGACGCCGTCTCCTGGAACCACCTCGAGATCGAGCGTCGCGGTGACGTGCTGATGGCGACCGACCTCGACAGCCGCAACGGCACCGCGCTGAACGGCGAGCCGCTGGAGCGGCCGCGGCGGCTGCGCGACGGCGACACCCTGATCGTCGGCGGCTGCCGGCTCGAAGTCGCGACTGGCGCCGCCACCCCGGTCGGGGCGACGGTGGCGAGCGCCGAGCCGGGGGTGGCGCTGAGCGAGGAGGAGCGGGCGACGGCGACGGCGCTGGTCGCCCCCTACCGGACCGAGGGCGCCTTCGCCGGCCGGCCGGCGACCCGGGCCGAGATCGCCGCCGAGCTGCACGTCTCCGAGCGCACCGCGCAGCGGCGGCTCGACGCCCTCGCCGCCAAGCTCGACGTCCCCGGCGACGCCGGCCGCGAACGCCCGCGCCTCGTCGCCGCCCGCGTCATCGAGCTCGGCCTCGACCGCCGCGGCTAAGAGGCCCCGCCGGGGCGAGGTTGCCTTTTAGCCGGGATAGCGGGTCAAAGGGCAACCTCGTCGGGAGGGGTGGCCCGGGTCGGGCCATAGCTGGCCCGGTCGGGGGCGCGGGTGTCGTTGGCGCGCACGGCTGCGGCGCCGACCATCGGTGGGCAATCGCACATCCCACCGAAAGGAACCCGCAAATGCACAGCAAGCGCACCAACTACGTCGTCTCCGTCCTCGTCGCCCTCTTCGGGCTCGCCCTGCCGACGATGGCCAGCGCCGCCCCCGGCGCCGGCGCCGTCGTCTTCTCGAAGAGCGAGACGGCCGGCGGCAGTGCCGAAGGCGGCCTCTTCGCGGTCCGCGAAGGGCGCCTCAACCAGCTGACCGAGGACCCCACCGACGTCGAACCGGCCTTCTCGCCGGACGGCACCGTGATCGTCTTCGCCCGCGGCGGCGACCTCTTCACGGTCCGCCCCGACGGCTCCGGCCAACGGCAGTTGACCAGCGGCTCGGCGATCGACTCGCGGCCGGTGATCTCCGCCAACGGCCGCTATGTGGTCTTCGAGCGGCGACTCGGCGAAGGCGCGCCGGCCGACCTCTACACGGTGCGGATCGACGGCGGCGGCCAGGAGCAGCTGACCAGCGGCGCCGGCGACGACCACGAAGCGGCGATCTCGCCCGACGGTCGCGGGATCGTCTTCGTCCGCTCGACTGCTGCCGTCGAAGGCGGTGTCAACGACGACCTCTACTCGATCCGCCCGAACGGCACCGGCCTGACCCGGCTCACCACCACCGCCCGGATCGACGAGTTCGCGCCGCGCTACTTCGCCGGCGGCATCCTCTTCAGCCGCGGCGACGACAGCGAAACGGCGGCCGCCTACGCCGACGTCTACACGATGAGGCGCAACGGCTCCCGGGTCCGCCCACAGGTCAAGGGCGTCGGCTCGGCCTACGTCGAAGACGTCTCGCCCGACGGCCACACGCTGCTCTTCCGCCGCGACCAGGGCCTCTGGGCGAAGCGGATCGGGCCGGCCCGGGCGCGCAAGCTGACGCAGCTGCCCGACGGCTCGAAGACCAGCTCGGTCTTCTCCTCCGACGGCAGGCGGGTCGCCGCGATCGTCGAGCTCGAAGGCGAACAGGAGCTGGTCTCGATCGATGTCGCCAACGGCCGCGCCGTCGAGCTCGCCGCCGGCTACGACCTCGCCGAAGGCGGTAGCGAAATTGGCCCGGTCATCGACTGGCAGCCAACCCCGCGCCACCACTAGCGCTGACGACATGACTGGCACCCCGGGTATAACGCCGGGGTGCCAGCCCGTCTTCAGGTCGGATCCACCGTCGCCGGTTACCGGGTCGATGCGCTGATCGCCCGCGGCGGGATGGGGGTCGTCTACCGCGCCACCCACCTCGGCCTCGAACGGCGGGTGGCGCTGAAGGTGATCGCCCGCGAGCTCGCCGACCGCGGCGGCTTTCGCGAGCGCTTCCTGCGTGAGTCGCGGCTCGCCGCCCGCCTCGACCACCCCGCGGTGGTGCCGATCTTCGACTCGCGCGAGGTCGACGGCGAGCTGCTGGTGGCGATGCGGCTGGTCGAGGGGGGAGACCTGCGGCGGCTGATCGATCGCGAAGGGCCGCTGCCGCCGGCCCAGGCGACGGCGCTGCTGGCCCAGGTCGCCGACGCGCTCGACGCGGCCCACGCCGCCGGCATCGTCCACCGCGACGTCAAGCCCCACAACGTCCTCGTCGAGGGGGACCGCGCCTTCCTCTCCGACTTCGGTCTCGCCAAGGCGCTCGACGAGTCGGGAGCCGCCAGCGGCACCTCGGTCGTCGGCACCGCCGAGTACATGTCGCCGGAGCAGTGGCGCGGCGGCAGCGTCGGCCCGGCCGCCGACGTGTACTCGCTCGGCTGCGTCCTCTTCGAGTCGGTGACCGGGATCCCGCCCTACGCGCGGCGCGAATCGGACACCGAGTCGGAGATCCCGGAGGGACTCGAGGACGTGATCGAGCGCGCCGTCGCCCGCGATCCGGGCGACCGCTTCCACAGCGCCGGCGCCCTGATCGCCGCGGCGCGCCAGCGGCAGGATTCCGCGGTCCGCCCGACCAGGGTGCTCTCGGCGGAGTGGGACGAGGCGCGGACGCGCGAGCTCGGCGGCGCCCCCTCCCGCCGCCGCGCCGGCGCCGATGCCCGGCGCCGGCATCCGGGCCGGCGCGGCCTCGGCTTGATCCTCGGCGGCGTCGCGGTCCTCGCCGCGGCGGCGGTCGCCGCAATCCTCCTGCTCGGCGGCGGCGGCGGGGTCGCGATCGGCCAGCCGGTTGCGGTCGGCGCGCCGCCGCTCCGCCTCGCCGCTTCCGGCCCCGAAGTCTGGGTGGCGAGCGAAGTCGACGCGACCCTTTCGCGGCTCGACCAGGCGAGCGGCGAGGTGGCCGGCAAGCCGCTGGCGCTCGGCGGCGCGATCGGCGGCGTCGCCCTCGGCGGCGGCGCCGTCTGGGTCACCGACCCGCGCCGCGGCCTGCTGCTCGGCGTCGACCCCGACAGCGACCGGGTGACCCGGCGGATCGACCTCGGCGGCGAGCCCGGCGCCGTCGCCTATGGCGGCAACCGGGTCTGGGTCGCCGACGAGAAGGGAGCGGGGGTGACCGCGGTCAACGTCAACGCCGAGGGCGGCAGGGTCTTCCGCCGCGGGATCGCCCCGCACGCGGCGCCGCTGCGGCTGGCGGTCGGCGCCGGCGGCCTCTGGGTCTCGAACGCGAGCGCCAACAGCGTCAGCCGCATCGACCTCCGCACCGGCAATCCGTCGCCGCCGATCCCGGCCGGCCGCGGCCCCGCCGGGATCACCGTCGCCCGCGGCTTCGTCTGGGTCGCCGACAGCCGCTCCGGCGTCGTCTCCAAGATCGACCCGGCGATCCGCACCGTGGTCGGCACGGCCGAAGTCGGCGGCAGCCCGGGCGGGATCGACGCCGGCCCCTCGATCCTCTGGGTCGCCTCGGCGAGCGACGGGACCGTCACCCGGGTCGATCTCGACAGCGGCGAAGCCGAAGGCTCGCCGATCCACGTCGGCGGTGAACCGGGCGCGGTGGCGGTCGGCGGCGAAGCCGTCTGGGTCGCCAACAACGGCGACGGCACGGTCAGCCGGCTCGAACCCTGAGGACGGTTGGCCGCATCGTCACCGGCGAAGCCACCCCGATCATTAGGATCGGGCTATGACGACCCCGCAGATCGACCTCGACATCGACACCCTCTGCATCGACACGATTCGCACCCTCTCGATCGACGCAGTCCAGAAGGCCAACTCGGGTCACCCAGGCGCGCCGATGGCGCTGGCCCCGGTCGCCTACGAGCTCTGGCAGAACCACCTCCGCTACGACCCGGCCGACCCGACCTGGCCGAATCGCGACCGCTTCGTGCTCTCCAACGGCCACGCCTCGATGCTGCTCTACTCGATCCTCCACCTGGCCGGGGTCCGCAAGGTCGAGGACGACTACACGCTCACCGACGACCCGGCCGTCTCCCTGCACGAGATCGAACGCTTCCGCCAGCTCCATTCGCGCACCCCCGGCCACCCCGAGTATCGCTGGACCTCGGGGGTCGAGACGACGACCGGGCCGCTCGGCCAGGGCATCGCCACCTCGGTCGGGATGGCGCTGGCCTCGAAGTGGCAGGGCGAGCAGTTCGGCCATGAGGTCTTCGACTTCGACGTCTACGCGGTGGCCGGCGACGGCTGCCTGATGGAGGGCGTCTCCCACGAAGCCGCTTCGCTGGCCGGGCACCTGAAGCTCGACAACCTCTGCTGGATCTACGACAACAACCACATCACGATCGACGGCAACACCGACCTCGCCTACGAGGACGACGTGCTGACCCGTTTCGAGGGGTACCACTGGAACGTGCTGCGGGTCGGCGACGCCAACGACCGCTCGCTGCTCGCCCGCGCCTTCGACGAGTTCAAAGCGACCAGCGGCCGCCCAACCCTGATCGTCGTCGACAGCCACATCGGCTACGGCTCGCCGAACAAGGAAGACACCGCTGCCGCCCACGGCGAGCCGCTCGGCGAGGAGGAGGTGAAGCTGACGAAGAAGGCCTACGGCTGGCCGGAGGACGCCCAGTTCCTCGTCCCCGACGGGGTCATGGAGCACTTCGCCGACGGGGTCGGCAAGCGCGGCGCCGAGCTCCACGCGGCCTGGAACGCGACGCTCGAGAGCTGCTCGCGCAAGGACGAGATCGCGATGATGCAGCGCCGCGAGCTGCCGGACGGCTGGGACTCCAACCTTCCCAGCTTCGAGGCCGACGAAGAGAAGGGCCTCGCCACCCGCAAGGCCTCGAACCAGGTCGAGAATGCGATCGCCGAGCGGGTGCCCTGGATGATCGCCGGCTCCGCCGACCTCACCGACTCGACCTCCGTCCGGCTCGACTTCGACAGCGCCGAGAACTTCGAGCCGGGTGAGTTCGACGGCCGCCAGATCCACTTCGGGATCCGCGAACACGCCGCCGTCACCGCCTGCAACGGGATGTCGCTGAGCAAGCTGCGGCCGCTCTGGTCGACCTACATGACGTTCTCCGACTACGCCCGGCCGGGCATCCGCCTCTCGGCGATCATGGAGCTCCCGGTGATCCACCTCTTCACTCACGACTCGATCGGGCTCGGCGAGGACGGCCCGACCCACCAGCCGATCGAGCAGCTCTCCTCGCTGCGGGCGATGCCGCACCTCGACGTGATCCGCCCCGCCGACGCCAACGAGGTGACCGAGGCCTGGCGGCTCGCGGTCGAGCGCACCCACAACCCGGTGGCGCTCGTCCTCACCCGCCAGAACGTGCCGGTCTTCGACCGCTCGAAATACGCCTCGGCGGACGGGGTGCGGCGCGGCGGCTACGTGCTCGCCGACGCCGAGGGCGGCGATCCAGAGCTGATCCTGATCGCGACCGGCTCCGAGGTGCAGCTGGCGCTCGGCGCCCACGAGGCGCTCGCCGCCGAGGGGGTCCGCTCGCGCGTCGTCAGCCTCCCCTGCTGGGAGCTCTTCGACCGCCAGGACGAGGCCTATCGCGACCAGGTCCTGCCCCCAGATGGGGGCGCCGTCCGGATGGCGATCGAGGAGGGCTCGACGCTCGGCTGGGAGCGCTACGTCGGCTCCGACGGCACGATCCTCGGCATGCACACCTTCGGCCAGTCGGGCAAATTCGCCGATGTCGAGGCCGAGTTCGGGTTCACGCTCGAGAACGTCACCGAGGTCGCCCGCCAGGCGCTGGCGAAGGGCGGAAAAGCCAAGGCGGGAATGGAGGAGGAACGATGAAGGCGACGCAGCAGCTGCACGACCTGGGCCAGAGCCTCTGGCTCGACAACATCACCCGCCGGATGCTCGGCGACGGCACCCTCGAGGGCTACATCCGCGACCTCTCGGTCACCGGGCTGACCTCGAACCCGACGATCTTCGACAAGGCGATCTCCGAAACCGAGGACTACGACGAGCAGATCGCGCAGGACGCGCCCGGCTCGGACTCGCACGAGGCGCTCTTCTTCAAGCTGGCGATCGCCGACCTCTCCGACGCCACCAAGCTCTTCCACGACGTCCACGAGCGCAGCGCCGGGGTCGACGGCTGGTGCTCGCTCGAGGTCTCGCCGACGATCGCCGACGACGCCGGCGCCACCACCCAGCAGGCCGCCAAGCTCCACGCCGAAGCCGCCTGCGAGAACCTCTACATCAAGATCCCGGGCACCCCGGCTGGGCTGACCTCGATCGAGGAGTCGATCTACGCCGGCGTCCCGATCAACGTCACCCTGCTGTTCGACGACGAGCAGTACCTGGCCGCTGCCGACGCCTACCTGAAGGGGATCGAACGGCGGCTCGCCGAGGGCAAGGATCCGGTGGTTCACTCGGTCGCCTCGATCTTCATGTCGCGCTGGGACGTCGCCGTCAAGGACGAGGTGCCGGCGGAGCTGAAGGACAAGCTCGGGATCGCGATCGGCGGCCGCGCCTACCGCGCCTACCGTGAGCTGCTCGACTCGCCGCGCATGGCGCGGCTGATGAACGAGGGCGCCCGCCCGCAGCGGCTGCTCTGGGCGAGCACCGGGACCAAGGACCCCGAGGCCTCCGACACGCTCTACATCGAGGCCTTCGCCTCGCCGCTGACCGTCAACACGATGCCGGAGCCGACCCTCCATGCCTTCGCCGACCACGGCAAGGTCGGCGACCTGATGGCGGCCGACGGCGGCAGCGCCGAGCTGGTCCTGAAGCAGTTCGACGAGGCCGGGATCGACGTCGCCGCGCTCGCCCAGCGCCTCCAGGACGAGGGCAAATCGAGCTTCGTCAAGTCCTGGGAAGAGCTGATGAGCTCGATCGAGTCGAAGAGCGGGGCAGTCGCCCGGTGAGCTCCGAGACGGGGGCGGAGAGGCCGGCGCTCCGCACGACGACCGCCTGGGCGCAGCTCCAGACCCACTTCGAGCAGATCCGCGGCCAGACCCTGCGCGAGCTGTTCGACGCCGACCCTGAGCGCGGGGAGCGCCTGGTCGCCCAAGGTCCCGCCGGCCTCTTCCTCGACTTCTCGAAGAACCGGGTCAGCGACGAGACGGTGATGCTGCTGGGAGAGCTGGCGCGCCAGCGCGGGGTCGAGGAGCGCCGTGAAGCGATGTTCGCCGGCGAGCACATCAACACCTCCGAGGACCGCGCCGTCCTCCACGTGGCGCTGCGGATGCCGCGCAACCGCTCACTCGTGGTCGATGGCGTCGACGTCGTCAAGGAGGTGCAGGAGACGCTCGGCCGGATGGCCGACTTCTCCGAGCGGGTCCGCTCCGGCGAGTGGAAGGGCCACACCGGCAAGCCGATCACCGCCGTCGTCAACGTCGGTATCGGCGGCTCCGACCTCGGGCCGAAGATGGCCTACGAGGCGCTCAAGCACTTCTCTCGGCGCGAGATGACCTTTCGCTTCGTCTCCAACGTCGACGGCACCGACTTCGCCGAGTCGACCCGCGACCTCGACCCCGAGCAGACCCTCTTCATCCTCTCCTCGAAGACCTTCACGACGCTGGAGACGATGACCAACGCCCACACCGCCCGCGACTGGGCGCTGGCCAAGCTCGGCGACGAGGCGGCGGTGGCGAAGCACTTCGTCGCCGTCTCCACCAACGAGGCCGGGGTGACCGAGTTCGGGATCGACGCCGAGAACATGTTCGGCTTCTGGGACTGGGTCGGCGGCCGCTACTCGATGGACTCGGCGATCGGGCTCTCGACGATGCTGGCGATCGGCCCGGCCCAGTTCGGCGAGATGCTGGCCGGCTTCCACGCGATGGACGAGCATTTCCGCGAGACGCCGAGCGGCGCCAACCTGCCGATGCTGATGGGGCTGCTGTCGGTCTGGTACGGCGACTTCTTCGGCGCCCAGACCTGCGCCGTCCTCCCCTACGACCAGTACCTGCACCGCTTCCCCGCCTACCTGCAGCAGCTGACGATGGAGTCGAACGGCAAGCACGTGACCCTCGACGGCACCCACGTCGATTACGACACCGGGGCGATCTACTGGGGCGAGCCGGGGACCAACGGCCAGCACAGCTTCTATCAGCTGATCCACCAGGGGACGCGGCTGATCCCCTGCGACTTCATCGGCTTCTACCAGTCGAACAACCCGGTCGGCCGCCATCACGACCTGCTGATGTCGAACGTCTTCGCCCAGCCGGAGGCGCTCGCCTTCGGCCGCACCGAGGCGGAGGTGCGCGAGGACGGGACCGCGGACGCCGTCGTCCCGCACAAGGTGATGGAGGGTAACCGTCCCTCGAACACGATCCTCGCCGAGCGGCTGACGCCGGAGACCCTCGGCACCCTGGTGGCGCTCTATGAGCACAGCGTCTTCACCCAGGGCGCCGTTTGGGGGATCAACTCGTTCGACCAGTGGGGGGTCGAGCTGGGGAAGAAGCTGGCGCAGGCGATCATCCCCGAGCTGGAGTCTGCGCAGGAGCCGCGGCTTCGACATGACAGCTCGACGAATGCGCTGATCCGGCGGTATCGGAACGCGCGGAGGGATGAATAGGCAGGGGTTGCGGGAGGGGTCCGGGGGGAGGGTCGCCGGGGGGAGGGTCGCCGGGGTGT
>DASXFL010000049.1:0-5926 GCA_036489595.1 Solirubrobacterales bacterium | reverse complement strand
CGTAAGCCCAAGTAGAGGAGGGGTGTGGACCGTCGGTCGATTCGGTCTCGCCTGAGGAGGGGCGCTCGAGCGGGGCGTAAGCCGCATCCTCCACTCCGACGACAGGGCGAGTGAGGGGGTCCTGCCGGCGATCGCCCATGCCAAACCCTGATCCCTAGAACGTCTCTCGCAACCTAGATCCCCGCTGCCAACACTTCCGCGGCCGCCGGCGCCGCCACTTCCCCACCCGCCGCTTCAGCTTCGATCAACAACACCCCGATCGCCAGCTTCGCCTTTTTCGCCGGTGCGAAGGCCGAGAACCAGGCGTCCTTGATCTGGTCCGGGTTTTCCTTGCCCTCTTCTCCCGGCTTTGGCCCCAGCTCGGCCGTCCCCGTCTTGCCTGCCACCTGCGCCTGCGGGATCGCGCCGGCGGTGCCGGTGCCTTCGGTGACCACGCCGATCATCAATTCGGTCAGCTCGTTCGCCAGCTTCTTCGACATCACCCGGGTCGATTCGGGGTGCGGCCGCAGTTGCTTGTTGTTGACGATCGAGGTCGGTTCGCGGACGCCGTGGTTGGCGATCGTCTGCGCCACGCTCGCCATCTCCAGCGGCGTCGCCAGCACTTCGCCCTGGCCGATCGCCGAGACCCCGAGGTCGACTTCGGCGCCGATTTCTTCCGGGATGCTCGATTCGGGCGGGTCGACTTCGTGGACGATCCTCGGCGCGTAGAGGCTCGGCGGCGAGTTGAAGCCGAACAGTTCGGCGGCGTGGACGAGGTCGTCGTTGCCGATCTTCGGGCCGAGCGGGGCGAAGACCGAGTTGCAGGACTCGGCGAAGGCCTCGCGGAAGGTGCCGCCGCAGTACTCGCCGTTGGCATTGTTGAGGAAGCGGCCGCCGACGTTGATCCCGTTGTTGATTTCGAATTCGTCGTTGAGCGAGACGACGTGGTCCTGGAGGGCGGCAGTGGTGGTGACGATCTTGAAGGTCGAGCCGGGGGGCTGGGGGGCGGAGAAGGCCTGGCCGGCGAGGGCGCGGACGTCGCCGTTGTTGGCGTCGAGGACGGCGGTGCCGCCGGCCCGCCCGGCGAGGGCGCCGACGGCGACGTCCTGCAGCGCCGGATCGATCGTCGTCGTCACCGGCGCCCCCGCTTCCGGCCTTGCTTCGGCCAGCACCCGCGACTGGCCGCCCCCCTTCGTCGCCACCGCCAGCAGCTTGCCGCCCGGTTTGCCGGCGAGGCGGCGGTTGAAGGCCTGCTCGAGGCCGCTGATCCCGACCGGCGTTTCCGGCGGGTAGCCCTGGCGCGCAAGCAGCGCCTCGTCTTCTTCGGGCGCTTCGCCGACTTCGCCGGTGACGTCGATCATCGCCGAGCCGAGCGGATGTTCGCGTCCTTCGGCCGGGCCTTCGGCGAGCGCTTCGCCGTTGCCGGCGAGGATCGCCGCCCGCGGCGCCAGTTCGACGTCGGCTTCGAGCTGCTCGCCGGAGCGCAGGCCAGGGAAGACGAGACTCGGGTCCCAGTCGATCCCGCCTTCGGCGTAGGGGAGGTCGATCTCGTCTTCGAGCCGGCCGAAGGCGACGGTGCTGATCAGCACCGGGACCGGGACCACGATCTCGCCATCGCGCGAAAGCGGGCTCTGGGCATCGCCGGCGACGAGGCCGCGCTGGGTCGCCACCAGTTCGGCTTCGCGGTAGGCCTTGGCGAATGCCGTGCGGCCGATCGAGGCCTTCGAGGCGCTGTTCAGCTCCCGGTACATCGCCTTGAAGTCGTGCGCCGCCCAGGCGGCGGCGAAGCGGTTGGCGGCGTCCTTGCTGGGCGTTCCAGGGACGCCCACCGCCGCCCCAGCGACGAAGGCGACGACGGCGATCAGCGCCAGGGGCAGCGTGCGGGTGATCAGGCGCCGCCGCCGCTCTGCCTCGGGGGTCCTCCTGCTCACGGATGAAAGGTAATCGAGCGGTTCCCGGCAGCGGTCGCAGGGATGCAACAGGGCCGTGACGGCGACTCCGAGCCGCTGTTCGCGGAATGCTTGTATTCAGTCATGACCGTGCTCGACTGGGCGATCGTCGCCTTCACCTTCGCCCTGGGTCTGTGGGGGTACCGGCAGGGCCTGATCGTCGGCTTCCTCACCCTGCTCGGCTTCGCCGCCGGGGCGGGGATCGGCAGTCGGGTCGGGCCGCTGCTGCTGAGCCGGGGCTCCGATTCGCCCTACGCGCCGCTCTGCGCGGCGCTCGGGGCGCTGCTGATCGGGGCAGTGATGGCGGTGATGGTGGAGAGCTTCGCGCTCGGGCTGCGGGCGCGGATGCTGGCGCGCCGGCGCTTCCTGCACCGCGCCGACGGGGCCGGCGGCGCTGCCTTGGTCGCCGCCGTCGCCCTCGGCCTCGCCTGGGTCTTCGGCGCCGTCGCGCTTCACGCTCCGGGCACCGCGCAGCTCCGCGCCGACGTCCAGGAATCGGTGATCCTGCGCAGCCTCAACGACGTTCTGCCGCCTTCGGGGCCGGTCCTGAACGCGCTCGACCGGGTCGATCCGGCGCCCTCGGTGACCGGTCCGGCGACGCCGAGCGAAGCCCCCGATCCGCGGATCGGCGCCGACCCGGACGTGCTGCGCGCCGGCGGCGCCGTGGTGCGGGTGCTGAGCACCGCCTGCGGCTTGGGGGTCGAGGGCTCGGGCTGGGCGGTGCAGCCGGACCTGATCGTCACCAACGCCCACGTCGTCGCCGGCTCCACCGACACCACCGTCACCACCCAGGGCGGTGTCGAGCTCGAGGCGACGCCGGTCTTCTACTCGCCGGACGAGGACTTGGCGCTGCTGCGGGTGCGGGGCGCCGAGCTGCCGACCCTGCCGATCACCTCGCAGCGCAGCGAAGGTGAGGAGGCGGCGGTGCTCGGCTACCCCGAGAATGGCCCCTACACGATCGAGCCGGCGCGAATCGGCGAGACCCGGGCAACTGTCAGCGAGGACTCCTACGGCAACGGCCCGGTCAATCGCATGATCACCGCGCTGCGTGGGGCGGTCCGCAGCGGCAACTCCGGCGGGCCGCTGGTCGACCCCGACGGGCGGGTGGCGGGCGTCGTCTTCGCGGCCACTACCAACGGTCCTAAGGGCGGCTTCGCGATCCCCGCCGAGCAGGTCCGCGAAGCTCTGCCGAAGATCCGCGCCGAAGTCGACACCGGTCCCTGCACGCGCTAGGAATCCCTGCAAAAAGAGCAAATCGACGTGCCGACAGCTTACGTTCAGTAAGGTCAAGACGATGCAGCAGGTCAGTGCGACCAAGGCCACGGCGGCGGCTCTGCCGGAGGAAGTCTGCCCCCATTTCCACGCGGCGATCGAGCTGATCGGCAAGCGTTGGACCGGGGCGATCGTCTGCGCCCTGATCGCGCGGCCGATGCGCTTCGGCGAGATGCGCCGCGTCGTCCCCGGCCTCTCCGACCGGCTGCTCTCGCAGCGGCTGCGAGAGCTCGAGGACGAGGGCCTGGTGCAGCGCGACGTCGAAGCCGGGACGCCGGTGCGGGTCACCTACTCGCTGACCGCGCGTGGCGAAGAGCTCGGCCCGGCGATCCACGAGTTGCGGATCTGGGCGAAGCGCTGGAACTGCGCGGGCTAAGCGGCGCCCGCCCGGCCGGCCGCGTCGTCCCTCTCGACTAGCCTGACCCCGTGGACCAGTTGCCCCCCGTCGATCCCGGGCAGATCGAGCTCGACGTACCGCGGCCGAGCGCCGACCCGGAGCTGCCGGGCCCGTTCCCGGTCGGTCGCTACGCGGACAAGCTGCAGGAGGAGATGCGGAAGCGGGCGCGGGTGCTGCTGGTGGGCGAGGTGACCGGGGTCGGGCGGAGCCGGGTCCAGGCCTATTTCGAGCTGCGCGACGGCGACGGCGCCGTGCCTTGCGCGATCTGGCTCAACGACCTCGAGCGGGCCGGGCTGCCGGAGGGGGCGCTGCGCGACGGCGTCGAACTGGTGATCGCCGGCGGCCCCGACTACTACCCCGGCGGCGGCGCCGCCTCGCCCAGCTTCTGCTTCCGCGCCACCCACCTGCGCCTGGCCGGCGAGGGGGACCTGATGCTGCGGCTGGAGGCGCTCCGCAAGCAGCTGCGCGGCGAGGGCCTGTTCGAGCTGCAGCGCCAGCTGCGGCGGCCGCTGCTGCCGCGTGCGCTGGGGGTGGTGACGGCGGAGAGCGGCGCGGCGCGGCGTGACCTGGTCGCCGGGCTGCAGCGGCGCGGCTGGGCCGGGACCGTGGTCTGGGCCTTCGCGCCGGTGCAGGACCGGCGGGCGGAGCCGGCGATCACCGCCGCGATCCAGGACTTGGCGGCGCGGCCCGAGGTCGAGGCGATAGTGGTCACCCGCGGCGGCGGTAGCCTCGCCGACCTCTGGGCCTTCTGCGACGAGACCCTCTGCCGGACGGTGGCGATGCTACGGGTGCCGGTGGTGAGCGCGGTCGGGCACGAGCGCGACTCGACCCTGATCGACGACGTCGCCGCGGTCGCCTGCTCGACCCCAACCCACGCCGCCGAGGCGGCGGTGCCGCTCGACTGCGTCGCTGCCCGCCGCGAGCTCGGCCGCGCCGGCCACTCGCTGCGGCGGGCGGCCGACGGAGCGGTGGGGGCGCGGGCCCGCCACCTCGGCTCGCTCGCCCGCGGCCCGGCGCGGGCGCTGCGGCGGGAGCGCTCGCAGCTGAACCAGAAGATCCGCGAGGTCCGGGCCGCCACCGAACGCGGCCTCAACGAGCGCTCGGCCTTCCAGCGGCGGATCGCCGCCGTGGTGCTCGACCGGGTGCGGCGGCGGGCGATCGAGCGGACCGCGGCGGGCCGGGCCGAGGAGCGCCGACGGGGAGCGATCATCGAGCGGGCCGCGGCTCGTGATCTGGAGCGGAGGCGCGAGGTGCTGCGCCAGGCGGCGGTGACCTTGCGAGCGCACGATCCGGAGCGCACTCTCGAGCGCGGCTACGCGCTGGCGGAGGGGTCCGACGGCGAGGCGGTGACCAGCGCGCACGCCGCGGCCGCCGCCGGGGACGTAAGACTGCGCTTCGCCGATGGACGGGTTGGAGCAAGGGTCGACGCAGAGGTCGAGCGCGATGGCTGAGGGCGAGAAGCCGCCCAGCTACGAGGCCGCGGTGGAGCGCCTCGAGGAGATCATCGACCGGCTGGACTCGGGTCAGGCCGGGCTGCGCGAGACCTTGGAGCTGTGTCGCGAGGGGCGGGAGCTGGTTGGCTACTGCGCAGGCGAGCTCGACGCCGTCGGCGAGGGCCTGAAAGAGCTGCGCTTGGACGAGCTCGCGGCGCGCCTCGACCCCGACGCCACCTGACCGGCGCATCTCTGCGTCCTCGGTCCTTGTGTTCAGAGCACACGACGCTCCCTGCGTCCTTTGACCTGCTTGGTCAGGCGGCGTCGGGACCGCGACACAGGTTGCCGAGGGCGGGACAGCCGTTGCAGAGGGACCAGTCGCGGCGCTCCTGGGGCGCGACTGGGAAGTCGCCGGAGTGGATGCGGGCGATCGCGCGCTCCAGCTCGGCGCGGCCGGCGCCTCGCTCGGCGGGGCCGAGGACGGTGAGGACCGGCTCGGCCGGGCGCTCGAGGAAGACGTAGGCGACCTCGACCTCGTCGGCGCCGAGGGCCTCGGCGGCGGCGAGGGCGTAGATCGTGCGCTGGGTCGCGTAGCGGGCCGCGTGCTCCTCGGGGGTCGAGCCGTCGAGACGGTCGGTCTTGTAGTCGACGACCAGGGGCGGGGCGGCGTCGCGCTCGACCAGGAGGTCGATCGAGCCACGGAGCACGGTGCCGCCGACCCCGAGCAGGATCGGCACCTCGGCTCGCACCCGGACGGCGCGGGCGATCCGCTCGGCTCGCAGCGGCGAGCCGAGCCAGGCGCGGATCGGGTCGAGCAGCTCCCCGGGCTCCAGCGCCTCGCCGGCGAGCCCGGCCGCGGCGGCATGCCGCCGCGCCAATTCGTCCGAGGGTTCGCG
>DASXFL010000140.1:0-2391 GCA_036489595.1 Solirubrobacterales bacterium | reverse complement strand
GGCGGTGCAACCTGGAGCCCCTTCGGGGCAATCGTCACTCCGCGGTGCCGGGGGGAGGCTCCGGCGAGGCCACGCCGGGTCCGCCTTTCCGGCGAGCTCCATCGGACGCCGGCTGACCGTCGCCGTCGAGTCCGCTTCTTTCGCGAGCTCCGTTCGGGACGAGATGGGGCGAACCTCGCTCCGGAAAAGGCACCACGATCTGGTCGAAGTCTCTGGGGGCGACGCAGTCGGGGAAGTCCTCGCGGGCCTCTTCCAGCACCTTGCCGACGTGGTAGCGGGCCGAGATGTGGACCAGCGCGAGCATCTTCACGTGGGCCTCGGCGGCGACCGCGGCGGCCTGGCCGAGGGTCGAGTGGCCGGTTTCGGCGGCCCGCTGGGCGTCCTCCTCGGCGAAGCTGGCGTCGTGGATGAGCAGCTCGGCGTCGGCCGCGGCGGCGACCGTGGCCGGCGAGGGCGCCGTGTCGCCGGTGACGACGACGATCCGCCCCGGCCGCGACTCCCCCATCACCTGGTCGGGAGCCACCATCCCATCCGATCCCTCGACCGCCTCGCCGCGCTGCAGCCGCGCGAACGCCGGTCCTTCCGGCACTCCGGCGGCCTTCGCGGCCTCCGGGTCGAAGCGGCCGGGGCGCTCGTCCTCGACCAGCGCGTAGCCGGAGGCGCGCACGTTGTGGGCGGCTTCGTAGGACTCGACCACGTAGTCGTCGTGGCCGACGCTCTCCCCCGGCCGCAGCTCCTCCAGCTCGAGCGGGTAGCGCAGCCGTCCGATCAGCGGCCGCAGCACCGTGAACAGCTCTTTCAGCCCCGGCGGCCCGTAGACCAGCAGCGGCGCCTCGCGGTCGGTCAGGTCGTACGTCTTCAGCAGGCCCGGCAGCCCCAGCGTGTGGTCGGCGTGGAAGTGGGTGAGGTAGATCTGGTCGACCTGGACCAGCCCCAGCGACCGCTGCATCTGCCGCTGCGTCCCTTCACCGCAGTCGAACAGCAGCCGCTCCCCGCCCCGCACGATCAGCACCGCCGCCGTCGACCGCCGCGCCGAGGGCACCGACGCCCCGGTGCCGAGAAACGTCACCTCGAGATCCATGCGGGCGAGCCTACGCGCTGAGAGCGCGGAGTTTCTCCTCGGTCCAGCGGTCGATCTCGAACTCCGCCGCGAAGCGAACGTTGCGGCGTTGATTGTTCCTCGCGGGCTCGCGTCCCACCAGCCACGCCGTCTTGCATTGGATACGGAGAAAGTGCGACCCGCCCAGATCGACGGCGAGATCGTAAGACTGCCCGCCGCCGAATGGCATGAGGACGTCGAAACCACGGCTGACGAACACCGCGAGAATCCGAGCCTCAGCAGCGTTTCCTCTGGTCCCTGTCTTCCTGGAGCGAAGGTAGGGTCCATCGGCGGATGGAACATACGTTCGTGTCTGCTCGCAAATTACGAGACGACTAAGCTGGTCCGCAAGCGCCCGTAGCTCAGCTGGATAGAGCGACGCCCTCCGGAGGCGTAGGCCGCAGGTTCGAATCCTGCCGGGCGCGTCCTTACTTGCCGCCGAGGCGGGCGCGCCACTCGACGCTGTCGAACTCGACCGGTTCGGTCTCGTCGAGGAAGCGCTGCAGGACGGCGGCGAAGCGGCCAGGGCTCTCCAGCTGGGGGATGTGGCCGACGTCGGGGAAGACCTCGAGGCGGCTGCCGGGGAGCTGGGCGTGGGCGGCGCGGCCGTGGGCGACGGGGATGATCGGGTCGCGCTCGCCCCAGATGATCAGGACCGGCAGCGCCTCGGCGAGGTAGAGGCGGTCGAGGGCGGCGACCCGTTGGCCGTCGGTGTCGACGACCGCGTGGAGGGTCGAGAGGAAGGCCTTGCGGCGATCGGCGTCGGCGAGCGAGGCGTAGGCGCGGCCGACCTCGGCGAGGTCGGCGTTCGGTCGCAGTCCGACCTTGCCGAGGGCGCCGGTGATCCAGCTCGCGGCGGTGGCGCCCGGAGATGCGGTCGCGCGCAGGAAAAGGTCGGCGCCGGGCAGCGCGGCGGCACGAAGGATCGCCCCCACCTCGGGACCGAGGCCGCCGCTCGACACCAGCACCAACCGTTCGACCAGCTCCGGGAACTGGTAGGTGAACTGCAGGGCGACGCCGCCGCCGAGGCTGTGGCCGACCAGCGTCGCGCGGTCGTGGCCGAGCGCGATCATCAGGTCGCGCAGGCCGCTCGCCAGGCTGCCGAGGCTGTAGTCGCCGCCACCCGGCGCCGACTCGCCGTGACCGGGGAAGTCGGGCGCGACCACGGTGTTGTGGAGGGCCAGCGGCTCGATCACCGCGTCCCAGTTGCGGGCGGTCCCGGCCATGCCGTGGACGAGCAGTACCAGCGGGCCCTCGCCCGCGTCCAGATAGGAGACGGATCGCCCATGGAC
>DASXFL010000098.1:0-1593 GCA_036489595.1 Solirubrobacterales bacterium | reverse complement strand
GCCTCGATCCTCGACGGCTGCCGCCTCGCCGGTGCCAAGCTGCGGCCCTTCCGCCACAACCGGATGGAGAAGCTGGAGAAGATGCTGGGCCGCGCCGCCGAGCAGGACGCCGGCGGCCTCCTCGTCGTCGTCGACGGCGTCTTCTCGATGGAGGGCGACGTCTGCGACCTGCCGCGGATCGTCGAGCTCTGCCGTGGCTACGGCGCTCGCCTGATGCTCGACGAAGCGCACGGGGCCGGCGTCCTCGGCGCCCGCGGCGCCGGCGCCGCCGAGCTGTTCGGGCTCGAGGACGAGGTCGACCTGCGGATGGGGACCTTCTCCAAGAGCCTCGCCTCCTGCGGCGGCTTCGTCGCCGGTCCGGCCGACGTGATCGAGTTCCTGCGGATCTCCTCGCGGTCCTTCATCTTCAGCGCCTCAGCGGTGCCGGCGGCGGTCGGCGCGGCGCTGGCGGCGCTGCGGGTCGTCCGCAGCGAGGGCGCGGAGCTGTTCGCGCGGCTGCTCGCCAACGCCGAGTACCTGCGCGAGGGCCTTCGCGGCCTCGGCCTGCAGGTGGTCGAGCCGGGCTCGCTGCCCGACGGCACCGTGGCGACGACGCCGGTGGTGCCGGTGGTGGTCGGCGACGACTGGCAGGCGGTGCTGCTTTGGAAGGCGCTGTTCGAGGCCGGCGTCTACACCAACGTCGCGATCCACCCGGCAGTGCCGCCGGGCGGCGCGCTGCTGCGGACCAGCCTGATGGCGACCCACTCGCGTGACCAGCTCGACCGGGCGCTGGGCGTCGTCGAGCGGACGATCGCCGACTTTCCGGACCTCCCCCGGGCCTGACCGGACAGCGGTCGGCGATAACCGAACTTTGACATCCCCCCCTGTGGGTAGTTTCAGGCTTGTTCGGATCTGGACAAGTCGGGCCGTGTGTCGAAATTGTTGCTCTTAGCGGGTGGGCCGCCTGACTTTTCCGTCCGACCGGGTTGACGGGTGCCACCGCTACCGCGTAGCTTGGCCCCCTCGCCGCAACGGCCTTGGGCAGGGCGATCGGACCAAGTGGGAAACCGGTCGAAGCCACAGTCAGGCCGCAGGCGAAGACCCAGTTAATTTCCCGATTCCTTTGAAGGGAGGAGTCCAGTGGACGCTGCCGCCACCATGGCACCCGCATCGCCTGAAGCATCCTCGATCGAGGCCCCCCAACACATGAGAGCGCTGGAACGAGCCAACAGCGTGCGCCTCGCCCGAGCCGAGCTGAAGCGGGCGGTCGCCCGCGGCGACCGCGATGCCGCCGACGTGGTCCGCGACTGCCCCTGGGAGACCGAGAGCATGACGATCGCCGAGCTGTTGACCAGCCAGCGCCGCTGGGGCCGCACCCGGGCCCGCAAATTCCTCGTGCCGCTCTCCCTCAACGAGAACAAGCGGCTCGGCACCCTCACCCCGCGCCAGCGCCGCCTGCTCTCGACCGAGCTCGCCAGCCGCACCCGCGGCCCCTCGCCCTCGGCGATGATCGCCGCCTGACCGACTGCCCCCCGGGGCGGCCTCCGCGGCCGGCTGGCTAGCCGCGGAGGCCGCCGATCCTGTAGCTGAGTCCGCCCGAGGCGCGCTGGAAGG
>DASXFL010000061.1:0-5601 GCA_036489595.1 Solirubrobacterales bacterium | reverse complement strand
CGCCCGCTGGGCGACAAACAGACCGCGGCGAGGGACCCGGTTGAGACGACGGCCGGCACGCGCTATCCTGATCAAGGACTAACTACAGAAAGTGGACTTGGTTATGACCTATCGGCTGATACCTCTCGACGACGCGATCGTCTTCCCCACCGTGACCGCGACCCTGTCGATCGACGTCGGCGAGGAGGAGCGGGTGTTCCTACTGCCGCGGCGCGAGGGCGAGTACGGCCGCGTCGGCGTCGTCGCCGAGGTGGTCGAGCACGGCGTCTCCCGCCGCGGCGCCCCGCTGGCGACCGTGGTCGGGCTCCACCGCGGGCTCGCCGGCGCCGCGCAGGCGGGCGACGGAGATCCCGAGCAGCTGCGGGTCGAGGTGCAGGAGATCCACGACGGCCACCCCGACGACGAGCACACCCGCGAGCTCGCTCGCGAGTACCGCGCTGTGGTCGGGGAGATCCTCGAGCTGCGTAACGACGACGGCCGCATCGCCGCCTTCCTGCGCTCGGTCGAGGAGCCGGGCGCCCTGGCCGACACCACCGGCCTCGCCCCCGACGTCTCCAGCGAGGGCAAGCGGCGGCTGCTGGAGACGATCGACGTCACCCAACGGCTGGAGATCGCGGTCGAGCTGCAGCGCGAGCGCCTGGCCGAGCTCCAGGTCCGCTCGAAGATCCGCGACGACGTCGAGTCGGGCGCCCAGCAGCAGCAGCGCGAGTACTTCCTGCGCAAACAGATGGAGTCGATCCGCAAAGAGCTGGGCGAGGACGAGACCGACCTGATCGGCGAGTACGAGCGCAAGATCGCCGAGGCGGAGATGCCGGAGAAGGTCGCCGAGCAGGCCGAGAAGGAGCTGCGCCGGCTCGAGCGCCAGGGCGAGCAGTCGCCCGAGAGCTCGATGATCCGCAGCTACCTCGATTGGTTGATCGCGGTGCCGTGGGCGCAGCGCTCCGAGGAGCGGCTCGACCCGGCCCACACCCGCGAGGTGCTCGACGCCGACCACGCCGGTCTCGACGACGTGAAGAAGCGGATCACCGAGTTCGTCGCCGTCCGCAAGCTGCGCGCGGAGCGCGGGGTCGAGGACGACGGCCGCGCCAACGGAACCATCCTCACCCTGGTCGGGCCTCCCGGCACCGGCAAGACCTCGATCGGTGAGTCGATCGCCCGCAGCCTCGGCCGCGAGTTCGTGCGACTGAGCCTGGGCGGGCTCCACGACGAGGCCGAGATCCGCGGCCACCGCCGCACCTACATCGGCGCCCTGCCGGGCCGGATCGTCCGCGCCCTGCGCGACGCCGGCACGATGAACCCGGTGATCCTGCTCGACGAGGTCGACAAGGTCGGCTCCGACTGGCGCGGCGACCCGACGGCAGCCCTGCTCGAGGTGCTCGACCCGGCCCAGAACAACACCTTCCGGGACAACTACCTCGACGTCGAGATCGACCTCTCCGAGGTCGTCTTCATCGCCACCGCCAACCTGCTCGACACGGTCCCGGCGCCGCTGCTCGACCGCATGGAGCTGATCCCGTTCGATGGCTACACGACGGAGGAGAAGCTGGCGATCGCCCGCGGCTACCTGCTGCCGCGGCAGCTGCAGCGGAACGGCCTCCGCGAGGAGGAGGTCGAGGTCGGCGACGAGGTCCTGCGCGGCGTCATCGCCGAGTACACCCGCGAGGCCGGCGTCCGCCAGCTCGAGCGGGAAGTCGGCAAGCTGCTGCGCGGCGCCGCGACCCGGATCGCTTCGGGCGACGCCGCTGACGGCAGGGTCGAGATCGACGCCGAGTTCCTGCGCGAGGCGCTGGGCCGGCAGAAGTTCTTCCAGGAGTCGGTCGAGCGGACGGCGATCGCGGGCGTCTCGACCGGCCTCGCGGTGACCGGCGCCGGCGGCGACATCCTCTTCATCGAGGCGACCGCGATGGACGGCGACAAGGGGCTCGTCCTCACCGGCCAGCTCGGCGACGTGATGAAGGAGTCGGCGCGGATCGCCCTCTCCTACGTGCGGGCCCACCGCGAGGCGCTCGGGATCCCGGCCGAGGCCTTCCAGCGCGAGTTCCACCTGCACATCCCCGCCGGGGCGATCCCCAAGGACGGCCCCAGCGCCGGCGCCGCGATGACCACGGCGCTGGTCAGCCTGCTCAGCGGCCGCCCCGTCAAGCACACTGTGGGGATGACCGGAGAGGTCACCCTCCAGGGACGGGTGCTGCCGATCGGCGGCCTCAAGCAGAAGGTGCTGGCTGCGCACGCCGCCGGGCTGACCGAGGTGATCCTGCCCGAGCGCAACCGCGGCGACCTCGACGAGGTCCCCGAGGAGGTGCGCGAGCAGATGGCCTTCCACCCGGTGATGAGCATCGACGAGGTGCTCGGGCTGGCGCTGGAGCCGGCCGAGAGCGGAGCCGATGTCGCCGCGGTGTCGTAGCTGCTCACCGGTCCCGGCCGAGGTCCGCGACGCCGCGGGGCTGCTCGAGCGCCGCTGGACGATGGCGACGATCTACGCCTGCTCCAGCGGCGCCGCTCGCTTCAACGAGTTCCGCCAGTCGCTGCCGGGGGTCTCCCCGACCACCCTCTCGGACCGGCTCGAGCAGCTCGAGAAGGCCGGGGTGGTCCAGCGCACGCTCGTCCCCGGCCGTCCCCCCCACAGCGAGTACCGGCTGACCGCCCGCGGCGAGCGCCTCGCCCAGGCGGTCGCCGGCCTGCTGGCCAAGTAGCGAGAGGTTGCCTTTCGACCCGGATAGCGGGTCAAACGGCAACCTCGGCGATATGGTGGCGGCCGTGGGGGTGCGGCTGACTCATGTCGGGGGTCCGACCGTGCTGATCGAGCTCGGCGGCTGGCGGCTGCTCACCGACCCGACCTTCGACCCGGCTGGCGGCAGCTATAGCTTCGGCCTGGGGACGGGGTCGGAGAAGCTCGCGGGGCCGGCGCTCGGCACCGAGCAGCTCGGCGAGATCGACGCAGCGCTGGTCAGCCACGACCACCACGAGGACAACCTCGACGCCGCCGGGCGGGAGCTCCTGCCTTCGGTCGGGACCGTCGTCACCACCGCCTCCGGCGCGAAGCGGCTGCGCGGCGAGCTCGGCGAGGCGGTGCGCGGGCTCGAGCCGGGGGCGACGACGACGCTCCGCGCCGAGGGCAAGCCGCCACTCGAGGTCCTCGCCACGCCTTGCCGCCACGGGCCGCCGCTCAGCCACCCGCTGGTCGGCGACGTCGTCGGCTTCGCGCTGCGGCCGGAGGGCGAGGAGCGCCAGGCGGTCTGGGTCTCCGGCGACACCGTCCTCTACGGCGGCGTCCGCGAGGCCGCCCGCAGGCTCGACGTCGACGTCGCGCTGCTCCACCTCGGCGGCGTCCGCTTCCCGATCTCCGGGCCGCTCCGCTACACGATGAACGCCGCCGAAGCGATCGAGCTGACCGGCGAGCTCGCACCGCGGGTCGCGGTGCCAATCCACTACGAGGGCTGGAAGCATTTCCGCCAGGACCGGGCCCAGGCCGAGGAGGAGCTGGCAGACGCCCCGGCCGCGGTTCGCGAGCGCTTCCGCTGGCTCTCGCTCGGCGAGCTGACGGAGGTCTGAGCGTGGCCGACTCGACTTTCACCCCCGTGCACCGTGACGGCGTGGGGTCGCCGCTGGTGTTGCTGCACGGCTTCACCGATACCTGGCGCTGCTGGGAGCTGGTGCTGCCGGCGCTCGAAGCCAAGCACGAGGTGCTGGCGCCGACCCTCGCCGGACATGCCGGCGGCCCGGCTATCGGCGAGGACGAGGACCCCGAGGAAGCGATCCTCGACGCGGTCGAGCGGGCGATGGACGAGGCCGGCTTCGAGACCGCCCACCTCGCTGGCAACTCGCTCGGCGGCTGGGTGGCCCTCCAGCTCGCCGCCCGCGGTCGCGCCCGCACCGTGACCGCGCTGGCGCCGGCCGGCGGCTGGGCGGTCGACGACCCCGCGATCGCGGCGACGATCGACTACTTCTGCACCACCCAGACCCTGCTCGAGCAGGCCCTCCCCCACGCCGACGCGATTGTCGCCACCCCCGAGGGCCGCCACACGGCGACGCAGATGTACGTCTCGACCGCCGAGCACATGTCGCCGGAGCTGATCGTCCACCAGATGCGGGGAGCGGCCGGCTGCCCGGCGGTGGTGCGGCTGATCGAGCACGCCGAGGCGAACGGCTGGAACCTCGAAGCCGAGAAGATCGCCTGCCCGGTGCGCCTGGTCTGGGGCGACGGCGACCGCGTCCTCGTCCCGCCCGGCGCCGCCGCTCGCTTCCGCGAGGAGTGGCTACCGCAGGCCGAGTGGATCGACCTCGAGGGCGCCGGACACTGCCCGCAGCTCGACCACCCGCGCGAGGTCGCCCAGCTGATTCTCGACTTCGCCCGGTAGCTGCCTGCTCAGGCGGCGGCGCCGGGGCCGGGGGGCTCAGCGGGGGGCGGCGGGGGCGGCGCGTAGGCCTCGCCGGCGACGTCTTTGGTGATCGCCCCGGGGTCGCCCTTGAGCTGCAGCAGCCGGTAGTAGAGGACGCCGGCGACCAGGGCGGTGATCGGCGCGGTGACCGATGAGGCGAGCAGGCCGAGGATGATCCGCAGGATCGGCCCGTCGGCGATCGCGGCAGCGATGCTGACCAGGATCAGGGTCGCGATCGCGGTGATCAGGGCGGCGATGATGATCACGCCGAAGGTCGGCCAGCCGTAGCCCTTGACCAGTTCGCGCGAGCGGCCGAAGGACTCGATCACACCGCGGTTCTCGATCACCACCGCCGGGGCGATCACCGCCCAGATCGTCAGCAGGAAGAGGCCGGGGACGATCAGCAGGATGAAGCCGATGCCGACGCCGATGGCGTAGAGGATGCTGGCGCCGATCAGGGTCCCGAGCACCGGCGTCACCTGCCGGTAGAGCTCGCCGATCGAGAGGTCGCGGCGGCCGTCCTGGACGTCGCGGACGAGGCTCACGACCATCCCCTCGTAGAGGAACGAGGCGACCAGGTTGAGGATCGCCGCCAGCAGGGTGAGGAAGACCGAATTGGTGGCGATGCCCTGGACGATCGCGACGACGAGGAAGAGCCAGAATGCGAGCGGGATCAGGACGCCGGCGTTCTCGCGGTAGATCGCGAAGACCTCGGAGAGCACCTCGCCAACTTCGAGCTTGCGACTCATCGGCGGGGGTTTCGGCGTCTCCGCCCCGACACCTTCCCCGCTTGGGGGGTGTAGGCGCGAGCCAGGCGTCCTTCGGCACGAAGAAAGCCGGGGCCGGCATCGTCGGCCGGCCCCGGCAAGGTGCTGCAACGAGCTGGGGAGCATCGCGTCGGGTGGGACAAGGCCCGACTCCCTTCCCTCGCCGGTACCGGGGTTGGATTCGCCCGGCTGCCCGAAACTGCGGCGCCTAGCGCCCCAGCACCTCCAGGGTCCCGTGAAGCATGTGACTCAAGTTGGACCACCTCCTTTCTCTGGTGATCCGGATTGAAGCAAATCGAGCAGCCGGCGTCAGCCGGCGGAGTCGTTGCCGGTCCCGGCGACCTTCGAGACGTACTCGGCGACCGCTTCGATTTCCGCGGTCGACAGCGTCCCCTTGAAGGCGGGCATCACGCCGCCCCCGTTGGTGACCTGGGTTTCGACCAGTTCCTGCGAGG
>DASXFL010000005.1:0-10813 GCA_036489595.1 Solirubrobacterales bacterium | reverse complement strand
ACCGCCGCTCTAGATTGCCGCATGAACTTTCCAGCCACCCCGCTCAAGCTCGCCCTCACCACCGCCGCCCTGGCCGCGCTGGCGCTGCTCTGCGCCGCCGCCATCGCCGGCTCGCCGGCCCGCGCCGCCGCCAAGCCGAAGTCATACGGGTGCCAGCACCCGATGACCACCGGCCAGGAGGCGGTCAACGTCAAGGGGGTCAGCCCGCGGGAGGCGTGCAAGGTGGTGCGCGCCCTCGGCAGGTTCCTCAGCAAGCCCGCGAACATCGAAAAGCTCTACGAATGCGCCGGGGCGACCCGGCAGCACCCGGGCCGGCCGGTCCTGCTGATGCACGAGTTCGAAGGCTGGAAGCTGACCCTCCGCCGCTACAACTTCATCATGCACAGGCCTGGCGCCTCGTTCCGGGTCACCGGCACCGACTTCCCCGTCAACTGCAGCTAGGAGCGACTAGCGAAGCTCCCGCGCCCACGCCTGGCGGCGGGCGCGGACACGGCGCCGCGCCAATCGCGGACGTGCGTCTTGCTAGTCCCTCTTAGATCCAGGTAGGGGAGCGGCTCAGGCGGCCCGCGGCGAGCCCTGGTCGCTGGGCTGGCGATCGCCGAGGAAGGCCAGCGGCCCGGGGCCGAGCGGCGCCTCGGCGACGTGGCGGTCGCTGTCGGCGCTCGCCTTCTGCCGCGAGCCGTAGGTCTCGCCGACCCAGCCGCAGGTGGCGCAGATCGCGATCCAGCCGGCGGCGAGTTCGACGGGGGCGGCGTCGTGCTGTCGTTCGTGCGTCATCTACCGCCAGGGTGCCTGGCCGCGGCGCCGGTGGCAAGCGACGGGGACGAACGGACCGTGAGAAGTGGCTAGAACGTTGGTCGAGATCCGCTCAGCCGCTGCTTCATCACCTTGCCCATCGCGTTGCGCGGCAGCTCCGGGACGAGGTTGACCGCGCGCGGCCGCTTGTGCGGGGCGAGCAGGGCGGCGACGTGGCCGGCCAGCTCCTCGGATGAAGGGGCAGCGGCCGCCGGCTCGACCACGACCCAGGCGACGATCCGTTCGCCGAGATCCTCGTCGGCCTCGCCGGTAACGGCGGCCTCGCTGACGGCCGGGTGCTCGAGCAACGCCTCCTCGACCTCGCCGGCGCCGACCTTGAAGCCGCCGGTCTTGATCAGGTCGGTCGCGCGGCGGCCGACGATCCGCAGGTAGCCGTCGCCGGCGCGGGTGGCGAGGTCGCCGGTCCGGAACCAGCCGTCGCGGAGTGCCTCAGCGGTGGCATCAGGCTCGTTCAGGTAGCCCTGGAAGAGGTTGGGTCCGCGGACCAGGACCTCGCCGATCGTCTCGCCGTCGCTCGGGACCTCGGCGCCGGCGTCATCGAGGACCCGCAGCTCGACCCCGGCCAGCGGCACCCCGACCTCGCCCGGCCGGCGCTCGCCGTCGGCGCGGACCGCGGTGTTGATCAGGGTCTCGGTCAGGCCGTAGCGCTCTGCCACACGCTGGCCGGTGCTGCGCTCGATCCGGCGGAAGGTCGAGAGCGAGAGCGGCGCCGAGCCGGAAACCAGCAGCCGCGCCCCCGCCAGCGCCGCGGCGACCGACTCCTCACCCTCGGCCGCCTCGGCGAGCCGGTGGTACATGGTCGGGACGGCGAACAGCATCGTGTCGCCGGCGGCGAGCGCCGCGGCGACCGCGTTGGGCGAGAAGCGGCCGAGGTGCCGGACGTGGCCGCCGCGCCGCAGGGGCCCCAGCAGCCCGAGGACGAGGCCGTGGACGTGGAAGATCGGCAGCGCGTGGACGAGCCGGTCGCGCTCGGTCCAGGCCCAGGCAGCGGCCAGCCCGTCGAGGTTGGCGGCGAGGGCGCGGCGCGGCAGCAGCGCCCCCTTCGGCCGGCCGGTCGTTCCCGAGGTGTAGATCACCAGCGCCACGTCCTCCTCCCCCTTGGCGAGCGGCGGCAGCTCCGCCCGCGCCTCGAGGTCGACCCGCTCGCGCCGCAGGCCGGCTAGCGCAGCGCCGGACTCGCCGCCGACGACCAGCTCGGGGGCGGCGTCCTCGAGGATGTGGGCGAGCTCCAGCGAGCCGAGCCTGGGGTTGAGCGGCACCGCCTCGATCCCGGCCTCGACCAGGGCCAGCGCGGCGACGCAGGAACCGAGGCTGTTGTCGGCCCAGAGGGCCGCCCGGGTCGCGCCCTGGAGTCGCTGCGCCAGCGCCCCGGCGGCACCGCGGAGCTCGGCGTAGGTGAGGGTGCGGCCCTCGGCGGTCAGCGCAGGCTGCTCGCCGAGCTCGCGCAGGCGCGTGATCGCCGGCCCGGCCATCGCCGACCTAGGGACTCAGCTTCTCGACGAAGGCGCTCGGGTAGTGCGGCTTGCCTCCGAGCCGAATCTGGTTCAGGGCCTCGGTCGCCCGCAGGCCCGGGCCGCTGCCGCCGGCGACGTAGACGCCGCCGCTCGGGCCGAGGGCCAGCGACGATGCCCGCGCCGGTTCGCCGCCGACCCGCTGCCACATCGTCAGCGCGCTCAGCCCTGGGTTCAGCTCGGCAGCGAAGCCGCGGTAGCCCTGGTCGCGGTGGTGCTGTTCCTTCGCCTGGCGGAAGCCGGCGAGGAAGACGTCGCCGGCGGGGTCGAGGGCGATCGCCCGAGCCTGGGTTTCCTTCCCGAGCAGGGTCGAGCGCAGGAGCCGGTTGCCGTCCGGGTTGAGGACCGAGACGAAGGCGGTCGAGAAGCCCCGGTGCCGGCGCTGAAGGGCGCCTGCGGTGGTCGGGAAGTCGCTGGAGCCGGCTTCGCCGGCGACGTAGGCGTCGCCCGCCGGGTCGACGGCGATCGCGTCGGCTTCGTCGGCGAGGCTGCCGCCGAGGTAGGTGACGTAGAGGAAGCGGTCGCCAGCCGGGTCGAGCTTGGCGACGTAGGCGTTGTCGAATTCGGGGTTGGTGGAGGCGTTCGCGGCCTGCAGCGCGCCCGGCGTCACCGGCAGGTTGCGCGAGGCGGTGCCGCCGGCCACGTAGGCGTCGCCGGCGGCGTCGATCGCAATCCCCCCGACCCGATCCCAGTCTTCGCCGCCGAGGAGCGTCGAGTAGACCAGCCGGCTGCCCGTCGGGTCGAGCTTGCTGACGAAGGCGTCGGCGGTGAACTGGCTCTTGTCCTTGCCGGTCGAGCCGGGGACCTGCGGCGCCCCCGGCGTCACCGGGAAGCTCTCCGATTCGGTTTCGCCGGCCAGGTAGGCGTCGCCCTGGGAGTCGACGGCGATTCCGTTCACCTGCCCTCCCCAGATCCCGCCGCCGCCGAGGTAGGTGGCGTAGACGAGGCGACGGCCGCTCGGCGCCAGCTTGGCGACGAAGCCGTTGAGCGATTTGGCCATCGGCTCGGTCTGGAAGGCACCGGGGGTCGTCGGCATCCCGCCGGGGTAGGCCATGCCGGCGACGTAGGCGGCGCCGGAGGAGTCGACGGCGATCGCGTTCGGGAAGGCGCCGCCGCGGCCGCCGAGGTAGGTCGAGTAGACCATCCGGCTGCCGTCTGGGCTGAGCTTGGTGACGAAGGCGACGGTGCTGTGGCGGCCGGGCAGCTTGCCCTGGAGCGCGCCGGGGGTCACCGGCAGCAGCGGCGAGCCGGTTTCGCCGAGGACGTAGGCGCTGCCGGAGGAGTCGACGGCGACGTCGCGGGCGGGCCCGTCGATCCCCTCGGCGAGGTAGGTCGAGTAGAGCAGCCGCGGGTCGATCCGCAGCGGCCGGGCGTGGTCGTAGGGCCCGAGCGCAAAGCCGATCCGGCCCTCGCCGCGCAGCACGTAGCGGCTCGGAACCGTGCGCGCGCGGCCACCGATCATCTGGGTCGCGCGCGGTGGCGGCTGGCGCAGGGTGCGGCCGCCGAGGTCGAGGAGGAGGGCGCCGCGGGAGCTGATCGTGAGGCGGCGCTGGCCGGCGAAGCGGAGGCGGATCGCGCCGGCAACGGCCCCGGGGGCGAGGTCGAAGTCGTACTCGAGGTGGCGCTGGTTGCCGTAGAAGCGGGCGCCGACGCCGGGCCAGAGGCCGGCATAGCGGACAGCGGCGAAGGTCGGGATCCCGGCCTGGCGCGGCGAGGCGCCGCGAGTCAGGTAGCTGACGGTACCGGCGCGGCGGCCGAGCCCACCGATCGATGGACGGGCGGAGGCGCCGAGGAACCGCATCGAGACGGCGGCGGTGGCGCCAGCGCCACCTCCCCGGTCGAGGTCGAGCACCGCCCCCTCTCGGCCGAGGAAGAGGCCGAAGCCGGGCCCGGTGGCGAGGAAGCGGACGGCACCGGCGCTCTGGCCGCGGTTGGGCTGGAAGCTCAGCGGCAGCCGGCCGTAGCCGGGGCTGGCGAACGGCGGCGCGGCGCTGGTGCCGGCACCGCCGCGGGCGACCAGCAGCGCCACGAGGGCGAGCGCAGCCAGGGCGAGGGCGAGCCAGGCGGCGGGCCGCAGCGGCGGCCGCGGCCGGGCGATCGGGATTGCCTGCTGGGACGCCGCGATCAGACGATCCTAATCGGCCCAGCCCAGGCCCTCGTCCGCCCAGTCGCGGCCGCCGAGAACCCGCGCCCGCTCGAGCATCCGGGCGGCCTGCGCCCGCTCGCGGTCGCGCGCACGCCCGGGAGCCGAGAGGGCTGCCCACGACCTCACTATCGCGCCCGGGGCCGCGACCCGATCAACCGGTGCGGCCGGCGGGAAAGCGAAGCAGGACCTCGGTGCCGTGGCCCCGGGAGCTGCGCAGCTCGAAGCACGAGGCGAGGGCGCCGACCAGGAGCAGCCCCATCCGCAGGCCATCCGGACGCGCGCCCTTTGGCGGCTGGATCCCGATGCCGTGGTCGCGGACTGCAAGGCAGAGGGCATCGCCCTCGCGGCTCATCTCGATCTCCATTGGCCGCTTGCCGCTGCCTTCGGGATAGGCGTGGAGGACCGCGTTGGTGCAGACCTCCGACACCACCGTCTTCAGGTCGTCGATCGAGCGGCCCTGGAGCCCGAGCCGCTCGGCCCGCTCAGCGACCGCATCGCGCGCCACCCGCACGTTCTCGGGCTCTGCCGGGAGCTTCAGGTGTAAGGGCTCGTCGCGACCCATCGTCCGCTCGATCACGTCCCGTCGTCCGTTCGACAACGTCCGCAAGCGACTGCGGTCTCCAGCTACCCGACGGCTCGGCGCCAAAAACGCCTTCCCGGCGGGTCTTACTCCATCACCATCCCGCCGGTCACGTTGATCGCCTGACCGGTCATCTCGCTCGATTCGTCGGAGGCGAGGAACATCGCCACCTTGGCGATGTGCTCGGGCTCTTGGAACCGGCCCATCGGGATCCCGGACATCCACCGCTCCTGGATCGAGTCCTTGGACTCGCCGGTCATCTCTTCCTCCCAGACGTACTCGCGGTCCATCATCTCGGTGTTGACGATGCCCGGGCAGACGCAGTTGATGCGGATCGTCGGCGCCAGTTCGAGCGCGACGCCCTTGCTGAAGACGATCACCGCCGCCTTCGAGGCGCAGTAGTGGGCGAACAGCTTGTAGCCCCGCTTGCCGGCCTGGGAGGCGATGTTGACGATCTTGCCGCCACCCCGCTCGAGCATCCCCGGGATCACCGCCTTGACGCAGAGGAAGACGCCCTTGGCGTTGACGTCCATGACGAAGTCCCAGTCTTTCTCGGAGACGTCGACGACCTTGTCCATCGTGATCACGCCGGCGTTGTTGACGAGGACGTCGATCCCGCCGAGGACCTCGTCGCCGCGGCGGATCATCTCCTCGACCTGCTCCTCGTTGGTCACGTCGACCCCGAGGCTCGAGACCCGCTCCCCCGAGGAGTCGAGCTCGGAGGCGGTCTGGGCGACCCGCTCCTCGTCGATGTCAGCGATCACGACCTTTGCGCCTTCGGCGAGGAACGCGGTCGCGATCGCCCGTCCCATGCCGGCGGCGCCGCCGGTGACGACGACGCCGCTGCCCTCGAATCTGCTGCTTGCCACGTCTCTCTCCTTAGCCCTAGATCTACGCCTTGAGGATGTACTCGCGCTGCTTGATCTCGACCGGGATCTTGCGGATCTCCTCGACCGCCTCGGCGAGGTAGGTCGAGAAGCGCTCGAAGATCTCGTTCCCCTTCTCCGCGGTCGCCCGCTTCGGGTTCCCGATCACGCCGCGCGGGGCGAACTCGTTGTGCTCCATCGGGAAGTAGAAGTACTCGTGCCCTTTGAATTCGGCGTCGGCGGCGCCGTCTTCCTTGGCGAAGGCCTCCGGCATCCACTCCGGCGCGTGGGCGCGGGTGTCGACCGCGCGCTCCATCTTCACGTTGGCGCCGTCGTAGGCCATCATGATCGAGGTCTCCTGCTCGCTCGCGTGCCAGCCCGGGGTCTCCTCGGGCGGGTTCTCCATCACGTCCTCGATCAGGCCCAGGTAGCGCTCGCCGTACGGTTTGAACATCGCCAGCAGGGCGCCGGTCTCGTAGCGCAGGTTGCGGAAGACGGGGTCGGTGACCTTGGTGTTCGAGGTGTGCCCGTTGACGAAGATCAGCCGGTTGAAGCCGTGGTGGATCAGGCAGCGGGCGGTGTCGTGGAGGATCGCCAGCAGCGTCTCCGAGCGCATCGTGATCGTCCCCATGCCGCGCTCGGGCTCGCGCAGGTGGTGCGGCGAGTAGCCGCTCCAGATCGGCGGCGCAACCAGGGTGCCGGCCTTCTCGGCGGCCCGCCGCGAGACCTCCATCGCGTTGTAGATGTCGGTGCCGAGCGGCATGTGGTCGCCGTGCATCTCGCAGGCGCCGAGCGGAATCAGGATCGTGTCGTCGCTCTCCAGGTGGGCGCGGATGTCGGGTGGAGCGAGATCGAGCAGTTGACGCGAGTGGAACGAGCCGTTCGAGCTGGACATCCCTTTGGTACCCCTTGGAGTTGAGTGACGGAAAAGATCGTCCCGATCGACGAACGTCCGAGATATCGAACGTTTTTGCCGTGTATCGCCTATCGGGACGGTTGTGACCGTACACGCTGCACAAGAGGCCGTCAAGGCCTCTGTGGCTGGCGAACGCTCAGAAGGACTTGGGCGTGTTGATCCAGATGTACTCGAGCGGATCCTCGGAGACGTTTTCGAGCCGGTGGGGGATCGTGCTGTGGAAGCCGATCGCGTCGCCCGGGTCGAGGAAGTAGATCTCCTCGCCGACCCAGACCTTGAGCCGGCCCTTCAGCACCATCCCCCACTCCTCGCCCTCGTGGGTGATCGCGTCGCCAAGCGAGGCCCCGGCCTCGTAGCGCCCGTAGATCGCCTCGATCGTGGTCGCATCGGCCGGCGAGGCGATCTCGAACCGCACCCCGGAGGTCTCGATCGCGCTGCGGGCGGCCTGGCTCTGCAGCTCGGCGCCCTCGCCGAGGACGTCGCGCTCGCCGGCGCGGACGATCCGACCGCTCTGCTGGGCGGGCCCGCTGAAGAAGTAGGCGAGCGTCGTCCCGAGCGCCGCCGCCAGCCGCTTCAGGGTCGAGATCGAAGGCTCGACCTTGCCCTTCTCGACGTCGCTGACCAAGGACGCCGAGACGTCGGCCTCGCGGGCCAGGCGCCTGATGCTGTAGCGGTGCTGGCTGCGCAGCTCGGTCAGCCGCGCGCCGATCCCCAGCGCGTCGCTGTCAGCCGGCCCGTCGCCGTCCGCCTGGCCCATCGCGGCTCAGCTCCCCTCCTCCGTCCCTGCGGCCGCGCCGCCCCCCGCGCGGCGACCGGCCACCGCCAGAGGAGGGTGCGGCGGCCGGTCGGGGCGGGAGAGATGCGGTGGGAGGAAGATTTAGAGCTCTGACTTGACGAGGATCTTGCCGTCGACCCGGGTTTTGGTCTCGTCGATCGCCGCCACCAGATCCTCCAGCGGGAAGCGCCGGGTGATCGCGTGGTGCATGTCGATCTGACCCGACGCCATCAGCTTGATCACGTTGGGGAAATCCCAGGAGCCGGAGTGGCCGACGGTGCCGTAGGTCGAGGCCGCCTTCAGCTGGTGGTCGATGAAGTTGAGCTGGGCGGGGCGACCGTCCATGCCGACGATCGAGACCTTGCCGCCGATCCCGAGCACCCCCTCGATCGTCTTCATCACCGCCGGGAAGTTGCCGGTCGCCTCGACCGCCATCGCGACGCCGTCGCCCCTGGTCTCCTCGGCGATCGCCTCCACCGCGTCGACCTCGAGCGGGTTGATCAGGTCGGTGGCGCCGAGCTTGCCCCCCAGCTCGCGCCGCTCGTCGAGCGGCTCGAGGCAGAAGACCTTCGAGGCGCCGGCGGCTTTGGCGAGGGCGATCGCGGCGAGCCCGATCGGGCCGCCGCCGAACACCGCAACCGCGCCGCCCGGCAGGAAGCCGCCGGCGCGGGTGAACATCCCCTCGTAGGCGACGCTGGTCGGCTCGCTCATCGAGCCGACCTCGAGCGCGGTCTTCTCGTCGCCGTAGCGCTCGAGCACTGCGTTCAGGGACCAGCAGGCCTTGACCGGGACCTTGACGTATTCGGCGAAGCCGCCGTCGATCGTGAAGCCGAGGTCCTCGATGTAGAGGCACTGGTTCCAGTAGCCGCCGCGGCAGCGGTCGCATTCGCCGCACCACTGGATCTCCTCGGCGGTGACCAAGTCGTCAATTTCGAACTCGGTCACGTCGGAGCCGACGGCGACGACTTTGCCGGAGAACTCGTGGCCGGTCACGACCGGCGTCGCCAGGTGGTAGGGCAGGAACATGTAGCCGTCGTCGTCGGTTTCGAACATGTGGACGTCCGAGCCGCAGATGCCGCAGGCGCCGACCTTGAGGATCATCTCGCGCGGTCCCGGCTCGCCCGGATCGTCGACCGTCTCGAAGCTCGCCGACGGGTTCTTGTAGACGAGGTTGGCGTTGACGGCCCAGCGCCGGGCGGCGTCTTTGGGATCGACCTCGACGCCGTCTTTGGGCGCCCACTCTGCGTTCAGAACGACGGCTTTCATGCTCTCTGCTGCTCCTCTGCTGGTTGCGGTCCGCTCAGCCGACCGGCTGCGCCTGGCCGAGATGGCTCTCGAGCGCGTCCTCCGGCGTGGCGCCGCCGCGAACGACCTGCGAGAGCGCAGCGACCATCGCCGCCGGCCGGTCATGCTGAAAGATGTTGCGCCCGACCGAGCAGCCGGCGGCGCCCGCGGCTCGAGCCTCGGCGACCTTCTGCAGCAGGTCGAGGTCGGATTCGCGCGAGCCGCCGGCGACCACGACCGGGACCGAGACGCAGTCGACGATCTCGGCGAATTCCTCGCCCGAGCCGGGCCAGTTGCTCTTGACGATGTCGGCGCCGAGCTCGGCGCAGAGGCGAGCGCTCCGCCTCAGGTAGGGCAGGCCCCACTCCTTCGCGTAATCGTCGCCGGAGTCGTAGTAGGCGTTGGGGAACTCGGCCTCGGCGACGTAGGGCATCCCGAGCCGGTCGCAGGCTTCACCGATCTGAGCGGCCAGCGAGATCACGTCGGGCTCGTTCTCGGGCGCGAACGGAATCATCGCGACGACGCCGTCGGCGCCGAGCTCGGCGCAGTGCTCGACGCTGGCGATCAGCCGCTCCTGGTGCTTGACGCCGCCGCGCGAGGCGGTCGAGGTGATCTTCGCCACCATCGCCAGGTCGCGCGAGGCCGCGGCGACGCCGGCGAGGCTGTGCATGAGGCCGGGGGCGATGAAGATGCAGTCGGCGCCGCCCTCGCGCGCCGCTTCGAACTGGGCCGCCGGGTTCTCGAGGCCCTGCATGACCTCCGGCGAGCTGGTCCCGTGCGAGAAGGCGAACATCAGGGTGGAGTTGGACGCGGGATCGATGATGCGGCGCATGCGCAGCGCCTTTCCGGTCGACATCAGCTCTGCTCTCCTCCTGGTTCGTCGTTCCGTACGGTTATAACGTACAGAAAGTCGCCGTCTCGCGTCAAGTATCCGTTATCTGTTTACATCTAGTCGTTATATTGCAGGCTGCGTCCGGCTTTACCGATGCCGGATCAGGTCGGCCAGCTTCTCTCCGATCATCATCGCCGGCGCGTTCGTGTTGCCGCCGACCAGGGTCGGCATCACCGAGGTGTCGCAGACCCTCAGGCCCTCGACCCCGCGCACCGAGAGGTCGGCGTCGACCACCGTCCCGATCGCGCAGGTGCCGGCCGGGTGATAGAAGGAGAAGGCGTTGGCGCGCATGTAGGCATCGACCTCGGCGTCGGAGTCGCCCGCCGGGACCAGGCCCTCGGCGCGCGAGGCGGCGACCGGCTCGAGCACCTCGGCGAGCGCCGGCTGGGCGGCGATCTCCATCCCCATCCGCAGCGCCTGGCGCAGCAGCTCGAGGTCGTCGCGGTCGCTGAGGAAGTTGTGCCAGATCCGCGGCTTCGCCTGTGGCAAGGCCGAGCGCAGGAGGACGCGGCCGCGGCTCTTCGGGCGCGAGACGTAAGGGCCGAAGGAGATCGCCTTCATCCCCGTCATCGGCACTCCGTCGTCGCCGAAGCTGCCGGCAGCAGCGTGGAACTGGATGTCGGGCCGCGGCAGCTCGGGACGGCTGCGGGCGAAGGCGCCAGCCTCGATCCAGCTGTCGTCGGGGACGTCTCGCCCGATCCGCGCCAGGTAGGTCATGAAGCAGCCGGGATGGTCCTGGAGGTTCTCGCCGACCTCGGGGTTGTCGACCTTGACCTCGATCCCGAGCGGGCGCAGGTGCTCGGCCGGGCCGACGCCGGAGACCATCAGCAGCTGCGGCGAGAGGTAGGCGCCGCCCGCCAGCACCACCTCGGCGGCGGCGGCGATCGTCCGCCGCTCGTCGCTCGCTTCCACTTCCACCCCACGCGCCCTCTCTCCTTCCCAGACGATGCGCAGGGCCTGGGTCGAGGTGAGGACGGTGAGGTTGGGGCGGCCGAGGTTGGGGGTGACGAAGGCGGCGGCGCTGCTG
>DASXFL010000175.1:0-7876 GCA_036489595.1 Solirubrobacterales bacterium | reverse complement strand
CTGACCTTGGGGCTGGTCAAGCAGGCGCCGAGGTCGGGGCCGAGGACGGCGAGGGCGGCGCCGGCCAGGCGGGCCTGGCGCTCGCCCTTCTCGGTCAGGCGGCGGGCGGCGTCGTCCTCGGTCTCATGCTCTGCGTCGCCGTGCCGAAGTAGATAGAGCATGGTGCTGAATCTACGCCAGAGATTTCGCGGCCGAACGCCGCAGTGCCTCCATCGGAGGAATTCGTTAGCATCCGCTCACATGTTGCTCATGCCCGGCCGCCGCTCGCTGGCCGTGGTGATCGCGGCGCTGATCTGCCTGATCGTGCCCACCGCGGCGAGCAGCGCTGGTCAGATCGTCATCTACGGCGCCGCCTCCGGCTCCCACCTGACTCTCTCTGCGGGCGGTGGCCGCCTCGTGGTCGACGGCGTGATGGCCCATCAGCACCCGCGCGGCTGCTACCTGTCTGCCGACCGCCAACGCGCCGTCTGCAAGCTCGGTGGCGCCGATCGGGTCGAAGTCGACATGGGCAACTCGGGCGACCTCGTCGAAGTGGCCAACCTCCTCCCGATCCCCCTCACCGCCCACCTCGGCGGCGGCTCGGACAAGTTCGTCGGCAACGCCGAGAACGACACCTGCTACTCCGAAGGCGCCCGCCGCAACCGCTGCATCGGCGGCGCCGGCGACGACGTCTGCTGGACCGGCGACCAGAACTCCGACTGCGTCGGCGACGCCGGCAACGACTTCTGCCACACCGGCGCCGGCTCCGACGGCTGCTGGGGCGGCCCCGGCCGCGACATCTGCGTGATGGGCGCCGGCAACGACGGCTGCCACGGCGAAGGCGGCGACGACCGCCTCTACGGCGGCCCCGGCGCCGACCAGCTCTACGGCGGCCCCGGCCGCAACTACTGCGACGGCCTCCCCGGCTCCGGGAAGTCCCACCAATGCATCGCCGGCCCCGGCCACTAGCTAGACGGCCGCCGCCACTGCACAAATGCTCGACCGGCGTCGCCCGGCGACCGATCTACAGCCCCATCGATTTGCCGATGATCTCCTTCATGATCTCGTCGGTGCCGCCGCCGATCGGGCCGAGGCGGGCGTCGCGGACGGCGCGCTCGATGCCGTACTCGCGCATGTAGCCGTAGCCGCCATGGATCTGCAGGCACTGGTCGGCGATGTGGAGGACGGTGCGCTGGGTGAGGAGCTTGGAGATCGAGACCTCGCGGATCGGGTTGCGGCCTTCGTGGAAGAGGCGGAGGGCGTCGTAGGTTTGGGCGCGGGCGACCTCGGCTGCGGTCGCCATCTCGGCGACCTGGTGGCGGATCGCCTGGAACTTGCCGATCGGTCGGCCGAAGGCTTCGCGGTCGAGGGCATAGGCGACGGTGGTCTCGAGCAGGCGGCGCATCGCGCCGACGGCGCCGATCGACATCAGCAGGCGCTCCCAGGCGAAGTTGGCCATGATCAGCTTGAAGCCGCCGTTCTCCTCGCCGAGCAGGTTCGCGGCGGGGACCTCGACGTCGGTGAAGGCGAGCTCGCCCGTGTCGGAGGAGTGCCAGCCCATCTTCTCGAGCTTGCGCGAGACCTCGTAGCCGGGCATCTCGCGCTCGAGGACGAGGAAGGAGATGCTGCCGTGGCCGCCGTCCGCCCTCGTCCTGCAGGCGCAGACGAGGAAGTCGGCGCGGACGCCGTTGGTGATGAAGGTCTTGGCGCCGTTGACGACGTAGGTGTCACCGTGGCGCACCGCGGTGGTCGCGATCGAGGCGACGTCGGAGCCGGCGCCGGGCTCGGTGATCCCGAGGGCGCCGATCTTCTCACCGGCAATCCCGGGCACCAGCCAGCGCTGCCGCTGCTCCTCAGTACCGAAGTTGAAGATCGGCGGCATCGCGATCGACGCGTGGGCGTTGAGCCCGGCGGCGACACCGCCCGAGCCCCCCGAGTGCGCCAGCTCCTCGACCCAGACCGCGTCGTGCAGATGCGTGCCGCCCTGGCCGCCGTAGGCCTCGGGGAACTTCAGCCCGAGGAAGCCGAGCTCGGCGCAGCGTCCGAACAGCACGCGCGGGAACTCGCGCGCCGCCTCCCACTCGTCGACGTGCGGCGCGATCTCCGCCGCCACGAACCGCGCAACGGTCTCCCGCAACTCCCCATGCTCCTCCCCGAAAGGTTGGGTCGCGTTTGTCTCGCTATGCGACACGAACGCGACCCACCTCGCTAGAGCCCGTAGCTGCGGCCGATCACGTCGAGCATCACCTCGTCGGTGCCGGCGCCGATCCGGTTGAGGCGCACGTCGCGATAGGCGCGCTCGATCTCGTACTCCTTCATGTAGCCGTAGCCGCCGAGGATCTGGACGCACTCGTCGGCGACCTCGCAGGCGATCCGCGAGGAGAAGAGCTTCGCCATCGTGATCTCGCGCACCGGGTACTCGCCGTTGGCGAAGCGCCAGGCGGTGGCGTAGGTGAACTGCTTGGCGGCCTCGGTCTTGGTCGCCATCTCAGCGAACTTGTGGCGGATCGCCTGGAACTTGCCGATCGGGCGGCCGAAGGCTTCGCGCTCCTTCGCGTACTCGAGGGTCTTCTCGATCATCCGCTCGGCCCCGGCGTGGCAGCCGGCAGCGGCGACCAGGCGCTCGCCCTGGAGCTCCCAGGCGATGTGGTAGAAGCCCTTGCCGACCTCGCCGAGGACGGCGTCGGCGGGGACGCGGACGTCGTCGAAGGCCAGTTCGCCGGTGTCGGAGGCGTGCATGCCCATCTTCTCCAGCTCGGCCGAGACGGTGAAGCCGGCGACCTTCTCGTCGTTCTCGTCATGGAGGGGGACGATGAAGAGGGTGATGCCGGCGTGGCGCTCGCCGGGGTCGGTCTTGGCGACGAGGACGATGAAGTCGGCCCGGGGGCCGTTGGTGATGAAGGTCTTGGAGCCATTGATCACGTATTCGTCGCCGTCGCGGATCGCGGTGGTGCGGATGCCGGCGACGTCGGAGCCGGCGCCGGGCTCGGTGATCCCCAGGCAGGCGACCTTCTCGCCCTTCAGGCCGGGTTCGAGGTACTTGCGCTTCTGCTCCTCGGTGCCGAGCAGGTGGATCGGCGGCAGGCACATGTCGCTCTGCACCGCGAACGCCATGTTGGTCCCGCCCGAGCCCGAGTAGCTCATGCACTCGGCCCGGACCAGTGAGTAGAAGTAGTCGCCGCCCTGGCCGCCGTACTCCTCCGGGAAGCAGAGGCCGAGGAAGCCGAGCTCGCCCGCCCGCCGCATCGCCGAGGTCGGCCAGTAGGTCTCCTCCCACTCGTTGCGGTGGGGCCACAGCTCCGCTTTCACCCAGGCCTGCATCGACTCGCGCAGGTCTTCGTGCTCCTGCCCGAAGATGAAGTGCTTGCGCCCGGCCGCGTGGTCGGGCCTGATGACGCTGGAGCCGTCGCTGGTCGCGCTCGCCACTGTCTCTCTCCTCGCTCTCGGTGCGCGGAGCGCCTCGCCCCGCCAGGCCGAGTAGACAGTAGCACTTCCCACTTTCGACTCTGCTCCGCTATCGTGCGCGGCGATGAAGGTCCTCTACGAGGTCGCCGACGGGGTCGCCACGGTCACCCTCAACGACCCCGAGAAGCGCAACATGCTCTCGAGGGGGATGCTCACCGAGCTGGTTGCGGCGATACGCCGGGCCAAGGCCGACGACGAGGTCCGCGCCGTCGTCCTCACCGGCGCCGGCGACAAGGCCTTCTGCGCCGGCGCCGACCTCGGCGGCTTCGCCGCCGAGGTGCCGCTGGTCGCCAAGCACTTCGCCTCCGACCTCTTCCTCGAGTACTTCCGGTTGATGCCGCGGCTCGGCAAGCCGACCCTGGCGGCGGTGAACGGCCACGTCCTCGCCGGTGGCATGGGGATCGCGCTCTCCTGCGACCTCCTGATCGCCAAGCAGGGAGCCACCTTCGGCACCCCCGAGATCAACGTTGGCGCCTTCCCCTACATGATCATGGCGATCATCTACCGCAACGTCCCGCGAAAGCGGGTCAACGAGATGATGCTGCTCGGGGAGCGGCTCTCCGCCGAGGAGGCGGTCGCCTACGGGCTCGCCAACAAGGCTGTGCCCGCCGCCGAGTTCGACGCCGCGGTAGCCGATTGGGCGACCAAGCTCGCCTCCAAGAGCCCGGTGCTGATGCGGCTCGGCCACGACGCGATGTACCGCCAGCAGGACATGGCCTTCGACGAGGCGCTCGAGTTCCTGCGCTCCCAGCTCAGCCTCACCCTCTCGACCGAGGACCTCGCCGAGGGGGTCAAAGCCTTCTTCGAAAAGCGCGACCCGGAGTGGAAGGGGCGGTGAGCGAGGACCGCGAGCACCTGCTGCCGGGCACCGCTCCGCTCGGCGACCTGACCGAGCAGCTGCACGCCCGCCGCGAGCAGGCGCAGCTCGGCGGTGGCGAGGAGAAGATCGCTAAGCAGCACGAGCGCGGCAAGCTGACCGCCCGCGAGCGGATCGAGCTGCTGGTCGACGAGGGCAGCTTCTACGAGCTCGGGCTGCACGGGCGCCCGCACTTCTCGCAGCGGGCGATGGACGGGGTCGAGGCCCCCGCCGACGGGGTGATCACCGGCTGGGGTGAAGTCGACGGCCAACGCTGCTGCATCGCCGCCTACGACTTCACGGTGATGGCCGGCTCGATGGGGACGACCGGCGAGCTCAAGGTCACCCGCCTGCGCGAGATGGCGCTCGGCAAGCGGATGCCGTTCATCTGGCTGCTCGACTCGGCCGGCGCCCGGATCCAGGAGGCGACCGGATCGCTCTTCGCGGGCTCCGGCCACCTCTTCCGCGAGGAGGTCGAAATGTCGGGGGTGGTGCCGATGGTGGCGGCGATGATGGGTCCCTGCGCGGCCGGCACCGCCTACATCCCGGCCCTCGCCGACTTCGTCCCCATGGTCGCCGGCCAGGGCGCGATGGCGCTCGCCGGCCCCCACCTGGTCAAAGCGGTGACCGGCGAGGAGATCTCGATGGAGGAGCTCGGCGGCGCCAAGGTCCACACCCGCAAATCGGGAGTGGGGGACCTCGAAGTGGCCGACGACGAGGAGTGCATCGCCGCGATCAAGACGTATCTCTCCTTCTTCCCGGCGAATTGCGAGCAGAAGCCGCCCCTGGTCGATACGGCCGACCCGGACGAGCGCCGCTCGGAGCGATTGATGGAGATCGTCCCCGACTCCTCGCGCCAGCCCTACGACATGTACGAGGTGATCGCCGAGATCGTCGACGACGGCGAGTGGTTCGACCTTAAGCCGCGCTGGGCGCGCAGCGTCATCACCTGCTTCGCCCGCTTCGGCGGCCAGCCGGTTGGGATCGTCGCCAACCAGCCCAAGCACCTAGCCGGGGTCCTCGACAACGACTCGGCCGACAAGGCGGCTCGCTTCATCAACCTCTGCGACGCCTTCCAGATCCCGCTCGTCTTCCTCCAGGACGTGCCCGGGTTCATGGTCGGCTCGAAGGTCGAGCACGCCGGGATCATTCGCCACGGGGCCAAGATGCTCTACGCGGTCAGCCGCGCCACCGTGCCGAAGGTGACGGTGATCGTCCGCAAGGCCTACGGCGCCGGCTACTACGTGATGTGCGGCAAGGCCTACGAGCCCGACCTGATCATCGCCTGGCCGGGGGCCGAGATCTCGGTGATGGGGGCAGAGGGGGCGGTCAACATCATCGGCCGCTCGGCGATCGAGGCGGCTGAGGACCCGGAGGCGACCCGGGAGGCCATGCTGGCGACCGTCCGCCAGAGCATCGACCCCTACATCGCCGCCGGCAACGCGGTGATCGACGAAGTGATCGATCCGCGCGAGACCCGCCCGACGATCGTCAAGGCGCTGCGGATGGCCCGCACCAAGCACGTCGAGAAGCCGCGCAAACGCCACGGCGTGATGCCGGTATGACGCCGGGCTGTTCCTCATGTCCGTCTGATGAGCAAGAGGAACAGCTCGTATGAGCCGCTTCGAGGACCCGGTGATCATCAGCTGCTCGATCAGCGGCGTGCTCGCCAACCGCGAGCAGTCGCCGGCGATCCCCTACACGCCAGCGGAGTACGCGGCGGAGGCGCGGCGGGCGGTCGACGAGGGCGCCTCGCAGATCCACATCCACGCGCGCCAGCCCGACGGCACGCCCTCCTACGAGATCGTGGACTTCCGGGCGATCACCGAGGCGATCCGGGCCGAGGTCCCGGAGGTGATCGTCAACTACTCGACCGGGGCGATCGGGATCCCGATCGAGAAGCGCCTCGCCTACCTGCGCCAGCTCCGCCCCGACGTCGCCGCCCTGAACATGAGCTCGATGAACTACGCCAAGTACTCGCGCCGGCGCAAGGACTTCGTCTTCAAGACGGTCTTCGAGAACAGCTTCGACACGATCACCGAGTTCCTGGTTGCAATGAAAGAGCTCGGGATCAAGCCCGAGCACGAGTGCTTCGACTCCGGCCACGTCGCCAACCTCGACCCGCTGCTCGACATGGGCCTGCTCAAGCCGCCGCTGCAGATCTCGCTGGTGATGGGGGTGACCGGCGGCATTCGGCCGACGCCGCGCAACGTCAGCCTGATGAGCGAGCAGATTCCCGGCGGCCCCGAGGGTCCGAACCAGTGGCAGGTGATCGGGATCTCGCGCGACCAGTGGAAGCTGCTGGCCGCCTCGCTGGTCCTCGGCGGCAACGTCCGCGCCGGGGTCGAGGACAACCTCTACCTGCCGTGCGGCGAGATGGCGCGCTCGAACGGCGAGCTGATCGCGAAGGCGCGGCAGATGGCCGAAGACGTCGGCCGCCGTCCGGCGACGATCGCCGAGGCGCGCGAGCTGCTGGGCCTGTCGTGAGCGAGCCGCCGCTATCTGACGTCAAGGTCCTCGACCTCTCCCGCCTCCTGCCCGGCGGCTTCTGCTCGCTGCTCCTCGCCGACCTCGGCGCCGAGGTGCTGAAGGTCGAGGACACCGGGATGGGCGACTACGTGCGCTGGGCGCCGCCCTACTACGGCGGCGAGGAGCTGCACGGCCAGGGCACGCGCTCCTCGCTCTACCTCGCCCTCAACCGCGGCAAGCGCTCGGTCCGCCTCAACCTGAAAGCCGCGGAGGGCCGGGAGGCGCTGCTGCGGCTCGCCGCCGAGTACGACGTCCTGCTCGAGGGCTTCCGCCCCGGCGTCCTCGACCGGCTTGGGGTCGGCTACGAGCGCCTGCGCGAAGCCAACCCCGGCCTCGTCTACTGCGCGATCACCGGCTACGGCCAGGACGGCCCCTACACGCAGCGCGCCGGCCACGACACCAACTACCTCGCCCTCAACGGCCTGCTCGGCCTCTCCGGCGCCGCCGGCGGCCCGCCGACCCAGGCGGCCGGGCAGATTGCCGACCTCGGCGGCGGCGCCCTGATCGCCGCGGTCGGGGTGATGGCGGCGCTGCACGAGAGCCGCCGCTCCGGTCAGGGGCAGGTGGTCGACATCTCGATGACCGACGGGGCGATGTCCTGGCTGGCGATGGTCGCCGGCCGCTACTTCTGCGACGGCGAGGTGCCGCGGCGCGGCGACGGCCAGCTCTCCGGCGGCATCCTCTGCTACCTCCCCTACGAGGCCGCCGACGGCTGGGTCAGCTGCGGGGCGCTGGAGCCGAAGTTCTGGGCTGCCTTCTGCCACGGCGCCGGCCGTCCCGACCTCGTCGAGGTTCAGTTCGAGCCGCCCGGCTCCGACGCTTGGCGGGCGGTCGCCGAGGTGTTCCGCTCACGCTCCCGCGAGGAATGGGGCGCGTTCAACGACGAGCACGACTGCTGCATCGAGCCGGTCCTCGACCTCGACCAGGCGCTGGCCTCGGAGCTGACCCGAGCCCGCGAGATGGTGGTCGAGGTCGAGCAGCCGGGGATCGGGCCGGTCCGCCAGCTCGGCAATCCGATCAAGCTCGGCCGCACCCCGGGCGACCCGA
>DASXFL010000165.1:0-15722 GCA_036489595.1 Solirubrobacterales bacterium | reverse complement strand
GCCGGACCAGCTTCCGGCTGGCGAGCAGGTCGGGGTAGGCGATCGCCAGCGTCGCCCGCGCGCGCGGCTTGGCGAGGCGGAAGCGGACCAAATCGGCCTCGCCCCCGGCGGCGTTGAGGCCCGGCGGCAGGGTCACCGTGACCGTGCTCAGCTTGGCGCCGGGGCGGGCGACGATCCTGAACCGCAGCCGCGGCCTGCCGCGGCCGAGGCCCCGCAGCGAGGCCCGCACCAGCCTCGTCGTTCGCGGCGCCGGCGGCGGGGAGACGGGCGGAGCCGGCGAGGACGGCGGCGGGGAGGTGGGCGGCGCCGGAACTATGAAGGCGCAGAGCGAGGCGGCCAGCGCCGGCACGACCGGGCTGCCGAGACCGGTCGCCATGTCGTAGCCGGGCCCAGCCGGGAAGAGGCCTTCGGGGTCGAAGAGGTTGTTGGTCTGGGGGCCGCCCGGGCGGCCGGCGATGACGTCGTGGAAGTTGGCGGCGTAGTCGTTGCCGGCGATCGCGTAGAGGGCCGGGTTGGCGAAGCCGATCGTGTGGCCGGCGCAGGCCGGGCTGGCGTTGGCAAGCGCCGCCAGCGATGCCCACAGCGGTGCCGCCGCGCTGGTGCCGCCGATCACCTGCCATCTCTGTTCGGCGAAGACGACGTAGCCGGTGTCCGGTTCGGCGTCGGCGGAGACGTCCGGGACCTGGCGGCAGTAGGGGGCGATCCCGCAGGTCGCCGCGCTGGAGAGCGGCCCGATCACGTGCAGCCCCGCCGCCGCTTCGCGCTGGTAGAAGGGCATCGGGAACTGGGCCGAGCGGCCGCCGCCTCCCCCGCCGAGGAATTCGGGCCCTTCGTTCCAGAGGTACTCGGCCGGCGGCGTCGTCGCTTCGAGGATCGCGGTGCCGCCGACGTCGGTGGCGAAGGGCTGGCTCCCGGGAGCGTCGACGGCGAGCGATTTGTCGTGTTTGCCGTTTTCTTCGTAGCAGTCGCTGGAGCCGTCGTCGCCGGCCGCGACGAAGAACGACTGCCCCTGCGCCGCCGCCTCCTGCAGCAGGGTGCCGAGGGCGGCGAACTCGGCTTTGGTCTTTTCCGCCTCGCAGTTCCCCCACGAGCTCGACATCACCTGGGCCGCGTCCTGGTCGACGAATTCGGAGAGGACGGAGATTTCGCTGCCGGTTTCGGGTGCTTCGTAGACCAGTAGCCGGACCCCCGGCGCGAGGCCGGCGATCTGCTCGATGTCGAGGGCCGACTCGCCGTCGTCGCCTTTTTCGTAGGGCCCGGCGCCACCTTCGACCGGGACGTTGGTGAGCGGGACCGCGGTCCCGTAGCAGGACTGGTAGGTCTGGACGTCTTCCGGCAGGTACGGTTCGAACTCCATCACCGCGACCGTCTGCCCGGCGCCGAAGTCGTCCCCCGCGTAGAGGCCGGAGAAGCCGTAGGTGGCGGCGATTTCGTCGGCGGTGAAGCCGCCGCCTTTGGCCTGGCGCGCGAGCGCGTCCGGGCACGGCTGCGGGCCGCCGGTGAGGACGTGCCGCGCCGGGCTGACGTGGCGGTGGGGGATGGCGACGTCGTCGAGCCCGATCACGCCCTGGACGAACGGCGCCGCGGCGGCCGGAATCGCCGGCGCCCGGTCGTTGCGGAGCGCCAGCCGTCCCGAGGGCAGGTCGATCCGATCGAGCGAGATCCCGAACGCTTCCTCGGCTTCGCCGACGGTCGCGGTCACCGGCAGCGCGAGCCGGTTGGCTGCGGTCGGGCCGACCACCAGGCCGCGCGCTTCGAGGGCCGAGCGGACGGCGGCAACCTGGGTTTCGGTGGCGCCGAAGCGCCGGGCGAATGCGGGCACCGAGAGGTAGTCGCGGAACTGCGCCGAGCCGGGGGTCGAGACCGCAGCCGCGAAGCCTTCGAGCGCCGCCGGGTCCTGCGGCTGCAGGGCGACGTAGAGCTGCAGTGGTTCGGCCGCCGGCGCTTCGCCGGCGACGGCGGCACCGGCCGGCAGCGGCGGCGGCGCCCCGACCCGCACCACGGTGGCGTCCCCGGCTGCGGCGGAGGTCGCCGGAGCCGAGAGAAGGAGAAGGAGCAGGAGCGCCAGCGAGCGCCGCACCGTCAGGCGACCTTGGTCAGCGCGTCGATCTCGCCGAGCAGGTGGTCGAAGTCGATCGGCTTGGTGACGTAGCCGGAGATCTCGAGGTCGGTCGGGGCGTCGGCGTCGGTCGGATTCTGGTGGGCGCTGACGATCAGCACCGGGGTGTCGACGCCGGCGTCGCGGAGCTCGCGCAGGGCGTCGATCCCTGATTTGCGCGGCATCATCGCGTCGAGCAGGAGCACGTCGGGATGGCCGGCCGGGTCGGCTGTGACCTGTTCGATCACCTCCTGCCCATCGGCCGCGGTTGCGACCACGTGCCCGGCCAGCTCGAGCCGCGTCCGCATCAGCAGCAGGATCGTCTCCGAGTCGTCGGCGACCAGCACGCGCGCCATCAGCTCGCCTCCGCTTTCTCGCGCCGGGTCGCCGCTGCGGGCGCCGCCGGCACATCCGCCGCCACCGGCAGGGTGAAGCTGAAGGTCGAGCCGGCGCCGACCGTCGACTCCACGGCGAGCCGGCCGCCGTGCAGCTCGACCAGCGATTTCGAGATCGCGAGGCCGAGGCCGGTGCCGCCGACGCGCTGCGTCAGCCCGGCGTCGCCGCGCACGAAGCGCTCGAAGATGTGCTCCAGCTGGTCTTGGGGGATGCCTGGTCCGTTGTCGCTCACAGCTATCTCCACCTCGGCACGGTCAAGCCGCGCCATTACCTCGATAGACGCTCCTTCGGGGGAATACTCATGCGCATTGGTAAGCAAATTCACCAGAACTTGGCGGACGCGATCTGCCTCGGCTTCGACCGTCGGCAGCTCTTCCTCGATTCTTACGCCAAGGCCCTGGTCCGACGCATCGGTCTGGGCCCGCATCAGCCGCACCGCGTCCTCGACCACCGGCCCGACCTCGATCGGCTGCGGCCGGATCGCCAGGCGGCCGGCGTCGGAGCGGGCGAGGTCGAGCAGGTCGTTGAGCAGTCGCACCAGGTGGCGGCTGTTGTCGAGGATCACCCCAACCGTCTCCACCTGGCGCGCGGTGAGGCTGTCGCGTTCGAGCATCAGCAGCTCGGCGAAGCCCTGGACCGAGGTCAGCGGGCTGCGCAGCTCGTGCGAGGCGGTCAGCACGAACTCGTCTTTGAGCCGGTCGAGGACTTCGCGCTGGCTCGCTTCGCGCTCGAGCTGCTCGGCCATCTCGTTGAAGGCGGCGCCGAGTGCGGCGGTCTCTGAGAGGCCGCCGACCTCGACCCGCGCTCTGAGGTCACCGCCGGCGAGCCGACCGGCCGCGTCGACCAGCTCCTCGAGCGGCCGCCGCATCGAGGAGATCAGGCCGCTGAAGAGGAGCAGGGCGCCGGTCAGGCCGGCGATCAGACCGGCGGCGACGAGCAGCGCCGTGTCGCGGGTGTCGTTGGAGATGTGGTCCTGCAGTTCCTGCCGTTGCTGGATCTGCCTGGCGACGACCTTGCGGTCGGCGACGCCACCGCGACCTTCGGCGATCCGCACCCGCGCCACCATCTCGGTCTGGTAGGAGCGCTCGACCCCGTTCTCGTAGTCCTGGCGCTCGGAGATGAAGCGGCCGACGCCGATCACGGCCATCGCCGTGAGCAGCGCGAAGCAGATCGCGAAGCCGATTCGCAAGCGGTTTGCCAGCGACGGGCTGAGCCGGCGAGATGATCCTGAATATTCTTTCGCCGCTATGGGAAACGAGGCTACAGCGCCGGGCGACGGCTCGGCCACCGCTCCGGAGGGTTTGCAGCGCGACGGTCTCGAAGCCTGGTTTGCCGAGCACGCCCCGGAGGCGCCGCCGCCGCTCTCCTTCGAGCGCATCGCCGGCGGCCTCTCCAACCTCACCTACGGCGTCCGCGACGCCGCCGGCGGGCGCTGGGCGCTGCGCCGGCCGCCGCTCGGAAAGCGGCTCGGCTCGGCCCACGACATGGGTCGCGAGCACAAGGTCGTCGCGGCGCTGACCCCGACCGAGGTGCCGGTGCCGCCGCTGGTCGGGCTCTGCGAGGACGAGGCGGTGATTGGCGCCCCCTTCTACGTGATGGGGTTCGTCGACGGGCCGGTCCTGCGTGGCCTCGCCGACGCCGAGACCTTCCCCGACCAGGACGACCGCTGGCAGATCGGGATGCGCGTCGCCGACACCTTGGCGATGATCCACGCGGTCGACCCCGACGCGGTCGGGCTCGGCGACCTCGGCCGCAAGGAGGACTACGTCGCCCGTCAACTGCGCCGCTGGCACGGGCAGTGGGAGAAATCGAAGACCCGAGAGCTGGCGACGATCGACCGTGTCCACGACCGCCTCGCCGCCCGCATCCCGGCGCAGGGTGCGGCGACGATCGTCCACGGCGACTACCGCCTCGACAACATGATCCTCACCCCTGGCGGCGAGGTCGCCGCGGTCGTCGACTGGGAGCTCTGCACGCTCGGCGACCCGCTCGCCGACGTCGGCACCCTGATGGCTTACTGGCCCGAGCAGGGAGAGGAGCAGCTGCGGCTCGGCGAACCCGCCAACCTCGCCCCGGGCTTCCCCGGTCGCGCCGATCTCGCCGCCCGCTATGCCGAGCGCAGCGGCCGCGACCTCTCCGACCTCAACTACTACCTGGCGCTGGGCTACTGGAAGCTGGCGATCATCCTCGAGGGCGTCTACGCGCGTTACCTCGGCGGCGGCTACGGCAAGGTCGACGAGGGCGTCCACGCCTTCAAGACGCTGGTCGAGAAGCTGGCCGAGGCGGCCGAGCGGGCCGAGCAGAGCTGAGCCGGGTCGCCTGAAAGGGCGCGCCGGTTCGTCCGGGCCGGTTGACGCCGTCCGCGGTCACTGAAAGTGTCGGACTGCTTCGTCCACGCAACCGGGCCGACCTGCGCCCGTCTCTCTGAAGGAGTCTCAGGTGAACAGCATCCGCAAGCGACTGACGTATGCCAACGTGATGTCGACGATCGCAGTCTTTGCCGCCTTCGGCGGCGCCACCGCTTTCGCCGCGACGCAGCTGCCCAAGAACAGCGTCGGCACCGCTCAGCTGAAGAAGGAAGCGGTCGCCCCCGGGAAGATCAAGAACGGGGCGGTGATCCAGGCCAAGCTCGGCGCCGGCGCGGTCGGTCCCCAGCAGCTCGCGAAAGACGCGGTGACCAACGAAAAGATCGCCAACAACGCAGTTGGCGCCACCAACCTCGCCAACAATGCGGTGAACGCGGGAGCGATCGCGAAAAACGCGGTGACGGCGGAAAAAATCGCCGCCAACGCGGTGACCAACGAAAAGATCGCCAATAACGCGGTCACCTCCGGCAAGATCGCCGCCAACTCGGTGACCGAAGAAAAGATCGCCGGCAACGCGGTCACCAACACCAAGATCGCCAACGCCGCGGTCACCTCGGCCAAGCTCGCCACCGGCGCGGCCGCCGGCAACATCGCGGTCATCGCCCGCTCGGAAACCACCGCGATCGCGGCGAACGCGACCGGCCTGGCCAGCTCCAGCTGCCCCAGCAACGAAAGGCTGGTCGGCATCGGCGTCCTCTGGGGAACCGTGGACAACGCCAACACGATCGAAGCCGAGTTCTTCTTCGGCAACGTCGCCTTCGTCCGCGCCCACAACGGCACCGGGGCCGTCAACAACGTGACCGTGCAGGCGAACTGCATCGGCTAGGCCCGAGCCGCGCGTTCGGGATCAGCGGGGGCCGGCGATTTGCCGGCCCCCGCCCCCGGGGCTTGGCTAGACCATCCGCGCCGGGTGGCGCGGCTCGAGCGGTTCGCCGCTGGTCTCGGCCTCGGCCCGTTTCGACCAGCGGTTGAGCTCGCGGCGGGCGAGGACCATCTTGTGGACCTCGTCGGGGCCGTCGGCGAGGCGCAGCATGCGGCTGAAGCGCCAGAGGGCGGCGAGCGGGGTGTCGTCGGTCATGCCGAGGCTGCCGTGGACCTGGATCGCCCGGTCGAGCACGTCCATCACCATGTTGGCGGCGACGATCTTGATCGCCGAGATCGCCTGGCGGGCGGCGCGCTTGCCCTCGGTGTCCATCTTCCAGGCGGCGTAGAGGGTCAGCAGGCGGGCCTGGTCGATCTCCATCCGCGAGGCGGCGACAGCCTCCTGGACGAACTGCTTGTCGGCCAGCGGGCCGCCGAAGGCGACGCGCTCGTTGGCCCGCCGGCACATCATCTCGAGCGCCCGCTCGGCGGTGCCGATCGCCCGCATGCAGTGGTGGATGCGGCCTGGGCCGAGCCGGTCCTGGGCGATTGCGAAGCCGGCGCCGCGTTCGCCGAGCAGGTTCTGCGCGGGGACGCGGCACTCGGTGTAGCGGATCTCGCAGTGGCCGGGCCCGCGCTCGTGGCCCATCACCGAGATCGGCCGCACCAGCTCGAAGCCGGGATTGTCGGTCGGCACGCAGATCATCGAGGCACGGCCGTAGGGCGGCGCCTCGGGGTCGGTGACGACCATCGCGATCGCCAGCTCGGCCCCCATCGCCCCCGAGGTGAACCACTTGTGCCCGTCGATTACCCACTCCTCGCCGTCGAGTCGCGCCTCGGCCCGGAGCAGGGTCGGGTCGGACCCCGACACGTCCGGCTCGGTCATCGAGAAGCAGGAGCGGATCCGGCCCTCGAGCAGGGGTTCGAGCCAGCGCTCGACCTGCTCCGCGGTCCCGTGCTCGGCGAGGATCTCCATGTTGCCGGTGTCCGGGGCGGCGCAGTTGAAGGCCATCGGCGCCGCGATCGGGCTGCGGCCCATCTCCTCGCAGAGCAGTCCGTACTCCCAGTTCGCGAGGCCCGGGCCATAGCGCTCGTCGGGCATGAACAGGTTCCACAGCCCCTCGCCCTTGGCGGTCTCGCGCACCTCGGTCAGGTTCTGCGAGTAGGGGACGCCCGGCGCCACCTCGTCATCGAGCGCGGTCATGATCTCGCGCTCGCGCGGGTAGATCTCGGCGTCCATGAAATCGAGCAGGCGCTCGCGCAGCGCGCTGACTTCGGGGCTGGGGCTGAAGTCCATCGTTCCTCCTGGTCGGCTGGCGGTCAACGCTATTGGATCGCCGCTCAGGCCCGGCGGTAGCGACCGAAGAGCTCTCCCCGATCCTCCAAGAGCCAGGCCAGCTCGAGCTCCGCCGGCGCCGGCAGTTCGCCCTCGACGATCGAGGGGCCGGCGCCGGTCAGCTTCGGCGCCAGCGTCAGGAACAGCTCGTCGACGAGGTCGAGCGACCAGAGCTCCGAGTGCAGTCGCGGCCCGCCCTCGCAGAGCAGCGCCTGCACGCCGCGCTCGCGGTGCAGCTGACGGAGAGCCTCGGTCAGATCGACCTGGCCCTGGTGGCGGACGACCTCGACCGATGCCTCGGTCGGCGGCGGCTGCTCCTCCTCGGCGGCGGTGAAGACGAGGACGCGGCCGCCTTCGCTGAACAGCGGCGCGTCCCAGGGCAGGTCGAGGCGGCCGCTGACGATCACCAGCAGGGGATCGGCGGGGAGCCCGAGCGCCTCGCGCTCGTGCCGCCTCGCCTCGCTCGAGCTGATCCGGCCGTAGCGCTCGGCCCGCATCGTGCCGGCGCCGATCATCACCGCGTCGAAGCGGGCGCGCAGCCCGCCCAGCATCGCGGTGTCGGTGGCGGAGCCGATCTGCCCCGAGCGCCCTTCGATCGCCGCCCGGCCGTCGAGCGTGGCGGCGAAGTTCATCGCCACGAATGGGCGGCCGGCGGTCGCCTGCTCCCAGGGCCGGTAGTCGGCGAGCTGCCGCTCGACCGTGGTCTCGCCGGGGTGTGGGACGAGGCGCCGCATCCACACAGCCTTACCGACCGGGGCGGTCGCGCGCTCACTCGTACTGCAGCGACTCGAGCACGTCGAGGCGGGAGGCGCGGCGCGCCGGCAGGATCGCCGCCAGGACGCCGAAGATCGCGGCGACGATCAGCAATCCGATTAGCGAGCCGACCGGATAGGAGAGCGTGAAGCCTTCGCCCTCCAGGGGCTGTGCGATCAGGGTCGCGAAGACGATCCCGAGCACGATCCCGAGGATGCCGCCGATCAGCGCCGTGATCACCGACTCGTAGCGGATCATCGCCCGCACCTGGCGGCGCGACATCCCGATTGCCCGCAGCATCCCCAACTCGCGGGTGCGCTCGTGGATCGAGAGCGTCAGCGTGTTGGCGATCCCGAACAGCGAGATGATCACCGCGAGGAACAGCAGCGCGTAGAAGAGGTTGACGATCTGGCCGATCTGTTCTTCGCGGCTTTCCTTCAGTTCGCCCTGGTTGAGGACTTCGGCGATCGGGAAGGCGGCTTCGGCGCCTTTGGTGAGGATCGCCTGGACGGTGGCAGCGTCGGCGCCCGGTTCGACCTCGACGAAGTCGATCGTGTCCTGGCGCTGACCGAACGCCCGCGCCAGCACTGGCTGGGTGACGAGGACGTCGCCGAGCACGCCGAGCTTCGATTCGAATTCGCCGGCGACGGTGAACCGCGGCCTGGTGTCGTTGCTGGTGAGGAGGCGGATGCTGTCGCCGATTCGCAGGCCGTGGGAGGAGGCGAAGTCGTCGGAGACGATCGCTTCGCGGTCACCGAGGTTGCGCAACACCGACGGTCCGCCGGCCTTCCATTCGAGGTTCACCGCCTTTTCGATTTCCGGCGTCGGCGCCGTCACCTGGATGTCGCCGCCGCCGACGAGCCGCGCCTTCGAGGAGCGGATCGACTGCACCGATTCGACCCCCGGCACCCTTTCAGCGGCGCGGGCGGCGCCGTCGGGGATCGGCGAGAAGCCGTCGGTGTTCTGGATCACCAGGCCGCCGGCGAAATTTTCGTCGACGACCTGGGCGACGGTGCTCTTAAGGCCCGCGGCGAAGACGGTGACGAAGGCGACCAGGGCGACGCCGATCATCAGCGCGGCGGCGGTGATCGCAGTGCGGCTGGTGTTGCGCTGGGCGTTCTCGCGGGCCAGCCTCCCGGTCAGGCCGTGCAGCTTCTCCAGCGGCCAGCCGGCCAGGGTCGAGATCGGCGGCACCGCCGTCGGCGTGTAGAAGGAGCCGCCGATCACGACCAGCAGGGCACCGACGCCGACCAGGAGGGCGCGGTTGCCGGCGCCGCCGCCCTTGGTCAGGCCGGAGATGACGAGGAAGAGCCCGAGCGCCGCCAGCAGGACCGAGACGACGATCGCGACCCGGCGGCGGCGGCGGCTCGACGGCGGTGAGAAGCCGTGCAGCGCCGCGATCGGCGGCACCCGGGTCGAGCGCAGCGCCGGTACGAAGGCGGCGACTACGGTGACGACGACCCCGACCAGGAGGGCGACGATCACCGTCCGCGCCTCCAGCACCAGCGAGGTGGTCGGCAGGTCGATTCCGAGCGCTTCGAACAGCGCGTTCAGCCCGAGCGCGACGACGAAGCCGCCGCCGATCCCGAGGATCGCGCCGACCAGGCCGATCGCCACCGCTTCGACCAGCACCGAGGCGAGGATCTGGCGCCGCGAGGCGCCGAGCGTCCGCAGCATCCCGAACTCGCTGATCCGCTGGGCGACGGTTATCGAGAAGGTGTTGAAGATCAGGAACGAGCCGACGAAGACGGCGATGAAGCCGAAGACGAGGAGGAAGGTCTGGAAGAAGCCGAGCGCTTCGTCGATCTTTTCGCTCGAGCGGTCGGCGTTTTCGGCCGCCGTCTCGACCCGCACCCCGGGCGGCATCTCGGCTTTGATCCGCCGTTTCAGCGCCGTCGCCGATACCCCGTCTTCGGCGGCGACCGAGATCTGGTCGAAGCGGCCGACCTTGTGGGTGAGCGCCTGCGCCACCGGCAGCGTCACCTGCGCGATCGAGGTGCCGCCGAAGGAGGCGCTGCCGAGCTGGGTGAAGCCGACGAGCTCGAACTGGCGCAGCTTGCCTTGGCCGACCAGGCCGACCTCATCGCCCAAGTGCAGCCCCGAGCTTTCCGCCGCCCCCTTGTCGATCGAGGCTTCGGTCGGCCCGCGCGGTTTGTGCCCTTCGACGTAGTTCAGTGACTCGAGGCTGCCCGGCAGGGTCGAGGAGATGAACTTCGGCGCGAATTTGCTGCCGATCTTGTCGCCTTCGGAGTCGAAGAAGGCGCCGGGGGTGAAGATCGCTCCCGCCGCCAGCTTCACCCCAGGGGTTGATTTGATCCGCGGCAGCAGCGAGGCCGGGATCGACGCCGTTTCGCCGTTTTCCTGTTCGACCGGGTTCTGGGCGGTGACGACGACGCTGGTCCCCTTCAGCGACTCCGAGAAGATTTCGTTGAAGGCCGCCAGGATCGTGTCGGTGAGGACGTAGGAGCCGGCGACGAAGGCGACCCCGAGCACGACCGCGATCGTCGTCGTCAGGGCTCGGAGCTTGCGAGCCCAGAGGCTCTTGAGGGCGAGGCTAGTCAAGCTTCTTCATCAGCTCGATCACGTCGTCGGCCGAGCCGGGGGCGGCGTCGTGGACGACGCGGCCGTCGCGGAGGGTGATCAGGCGGTCGGCGTGAGCGGCGGCGACCGGGTCGTGGGTGACCATCACCACCGTCTGGCCGAAGTCGTCGACGGCGCGGCGCAGCAGCTGCAGCACGTCCTCGCTGGCTTTCGAGTCGAGGTTGCCGGTCGGCTCGTCGGCGAAGACGACCGCCGGTTTCGAGACCAGCGCCCGCGCCACCGCGACCCGCTGCTGCTGGCCGCCGGAGAGCTCGGCCGGCCGATGCGTCCGCCGGTCCTCGAGCCCGACCGTCTGGATCAGCTGCTCGAGCCACTCGCGGTCGGGCTTGCGACCGGCGATCGAGAGCGGCAGCACCAGGTTCTCCTCGGCGGTCAGGACCGGCAGCAGGTTGAAGAACTGGAAGACGAAGCCGAGCTTGTCGCGGCGCAGCTTCGTCAGCTCGCCGTCGTCGAGGGCGGTGATCTCGACCCCGTCGAGCTCGACCGTGCCGGCCGTCGGCCGGTCGAGGCCGGCGAGGATGTGCATCAGCGTCGACTTGCCGGAGCCGGAGGGTCCCATGATCGCGGTGAAACGGTCGCGATCGAAGCCGATGCTGACGTCGACCAGGGCGTCGACAGCGGTGTCCCCCTGTCCGTATCGCCGGCCGAGGCTGTCGGCGACGACGACCTTTCCGTTAGCTCCCACCATCCGGCGACCCACCGTATCGAGAGCGGAGGCGGGCTGCGTGCCGCTGGATGAATACATTGCCCCGGTGGTCCTCGCCGACGAATTCGATGGCTTCCTGGTCGACCTCGACGGGGTGGTCTGGATCGGCCGCGAGCCGGTGCCGGGATCGCCGGAGGCGCTGGCGGCGCTGCTGGGGGCGGGGAAGCGGATCGCCTTCGTCACCAACAACCCGGGACGGGAGCCAGCGGTCTACGCGGAGCGGCTGGCCGCGCTCGGGGTCGAGGTGGAGCCGGGGCAGATCGTCACCGCCGGGATCGTCGCCGCGCGGCTGGCGGCGGAGGTGGCCGGGAAGGGCGGGCCCGTCTTCGTGGTCGGGGCGCCGGCGTTGAAGCGCCTGGTCGAGGAGGAGGGCGCGCGCGTGGTCGGGACCGAGGAGGCGGCCGGGGCGGCCGTTGTCCTCGTCTCCGGCCACCGGGACTTCGATTACGCCGAGCTGCTGGCCTCGAAGCGGGCGCTCGACGGCGGCGCAGCGCTGTTCGCGACCAGCCGCGACCCGACCCTGCCGACTCCCGACGGCGAGGCGCCGGGGACGGGATCGGTGCTGGCCGCGGTCGAGACCGCGGCAGGGAAGCGGGCCGAGATCGCCGGCAAGCCGGAGCGCCACCTGTTCGAGCTGGCGCTGGCGGCGGTCGACGGCGCCGAGCGGGTGGCGATGGTCGGCGACCGGCTCTCCTCCGACGTCGCCGGCGGCCACGCCGCCGGGCTGCGGACGATCCTCGTCCTCAGTGGCACCAGCGGCGAGGGTGGGGGCGGCTCTGAGGATCTGGCCACGGCCGACCCACAACCCGACTTCGTCCTCCCGGACCTGGCCGCGCTGCTGAGGTGAGCGCCGCTCCGGCGCCGCTCTCCGGCCGCGCCTTCGCCGGCGTCTTCGCCCACACCTTCTGCGGCCTGCTCGCGGTCGGGGCGGTGCTGCCGGTCCTGCCCGGCTACGTCAAAGGCAAGCTCGGCTACGGCGACTTCGCGGTCGGCGTGGTGATCGGCTGCTACGCGATCTCGGGCCTACTGCTGCGACCGGTCGCCGGCCGCCTCGCCGACCGCCGCGGCCGCAAGCGGACGGCGCTGGCCGGCTCGCTGCTGCTGAGCGCCGCTGGCTTCCTCTACCTGGCGCCGCTCGGGCTCGCCGGGCTGATCGTCGCCCGGCTCGTACTCGGGGCCGGCGAGGGCACCGTCTACACCGCGTGCTCGGCCTGGACGGTCGACCTAGCGCCGCCGGCCAGCCGCGGCCGCGTGCTCGGTCTCTACGGGCTGGCGGTCTGGGGCGGCCTCAGCGTCGGGCCGCTGCTCGGCAGCCTCGTCCACAACGCCGCCGGCTACGACGAGGTCTGGCTGCTGGCGGCGCTGCTGCCACTGGCCGGGGCGCTCGCCGGCGCCGCCGTCGCCGACCCTTTCGCGCCGCTCGCCCACGCCGAACCGCATCCGCTGGTGGCGCCCGAGGCGGTGCGGCCGGGGATCGCCGTCGGCCTCGCCGCGATCGGCTACGCGACCGTCGCCGCCTTCGTCGTGCTGCTGCTCGAACGGCGCGGGATCGACGACGGCTCGGTCGTCTTCGCCGCCTTCGCCGGCGCGATCGTCGTCGCCCGGCTGCTGCTCGGCCACCTGCCGGATCGGCTTGGGCCGGCCCGGGTCGCGATCGGCGCCACCGTCGCCGAGGCGGCCGGGCTGCTGGCGATCGCCGTCGCCGGCAGCCTGCCGGTGGCACTGCTCGGCGGCGTCGCGATGGGATCCGGCTTCGCCCTCCTCAACCCCTCGCTGATGCTGATCGTGGTCGAGCAGGTGAGCGAAGCGGCCCGCGGCGCCGCCCTCGGCACCTTCACCGCCTTCTTCGACGCGGGGGTCGGGGTCGGGGCGCCGGTGGCCGGGCTGGCGGCGACGCTGAGCAGCTACGAGGGCGCCTTCCTGCTCGCGAGCGCCTTCGCCCTGGCCTCGGGCGTGGCGATCTACCTCACCGTGCACGGGCGCGGCGGCTCGGCGCGCAGCGAGCGCGGCGCGTTCAGCGTTCGCTGAAGATCAGCGTCTGCAGGGCGCGGCCGATCCGGCCCTCACCGTCGAAGAGGACCGAGTCCGAGGAGCCGATCCCGTCCGGGTGCGGCCTGGTCACCGAGTCGACGCAGATCCACTCGCCAGCCGGCAGCCGCTCGAGCTGGACGGTGAGGTCGACGTTGATGAAGACCCAGTCGCGGAAGTCGAGGGCGGAGCTGATTCCGTTGCCGATGTCCGCGGCGATCAGGGTCCGCTGGAGCTGCGTCGGTTCCTCGCCGGCGAGCAGCGGATAGCGCATCCGCAGCCAGACCCGGGCCGGGCCGGCCTCGCGGAAGCCGCCCTCGAGGAACCGTGCGTCCATCCCGGTGTGGTAGCCGTGCTCCTGGCCGGTCGCGAAGAAGCCGCCGCCGGTCGCCCGCTCGGGCGGCGGCGGTGGAGGGTCCTCGACGATCGCCGCCTTCGGCAGCGCCAGCCCGGCGCGCCGCAGCCGCCAGCCGCGTGCCCGGATTCGCGTGCGGCCGTCGACTTCGAGCTCGGCCTCGACCATCTGCACGCGGCGGCCGGGGCGGACGATCCGGGCGCCGAGGGCGACGGTCCCGATCGGCACCGGCCCGAGGATCTCGAAGGTCAGCCGCGCCAACTGGAGCTCGTCGCCATCGGGCAGCCGCTCCAGCGCTCGGCCGATCAGCGCCGACGGCGGTCCGGCGTGCTGGGCCTCGGGGTCCCAGGGGCCGCGGGTCAGCTCGGTGGCGGCGAGCTGCTCGCCGTCCGGCAGGTAGAAGGAGTCCGGCACGCGCATATCCTAGGAGGGACCCGCGAACCCCCCGCGCCCACGCCTGGCGACGGCGGACACGGTGGCGCGCGCCAGTCGCGAACGTGAGTTTCCCCTCCTAGCTGTGCCCAGTTCCGCGCCGGCCGCCGCGCTAGCAGCTGTGGCTGCCGAAGTCCTGCGTCCAGACGACCGCGCCCGAGCTCCCTTCCAGCGAGCCGACCCGGCGGCCGATCCCGATTTCGCGGAACCCGTCGAGGATGTTCGCCCGGTGCCCCGGCGAGCTCATCCAGGCGATGAAGATGCTGCGGACGCCGCCGAGCTCGCCGGTCCCGTAGCCGATGTTCTCGCCCGCGCTCCAGCATCCCTTGGTGTAGCCGAAGCGGCTGATCCAGTAGGTGAATTCGCGGCCGCAGGCTTGGTGGCTGAATTCGTCGCAGCGGAGGATGTCGGCCGACTTGCGGCCGGCGGCCTTGACCAGCAGCCGCGACCGGGTCAGCGGCTTCAGCGCGTTCGCCCGCCGCGCGTAGTTGGTCATGCAGAGCATCGCCTTCAGCTGCACCCCGGCCGGCGCCGAGAGATCGGTTTGGTCCGGGCAGGCCGAGGCCGGCGCGATCCCGTCCGCCGGCGCCGCGTGCGCCGTCGGCGCCGCCGCGCACACGACCACCGCGAGGAACGCTCCCAGGGCCGCTGATTTGCGCATCACGTCGTCCGCCTCGTCAATTTCGTCACAGACCCGTAAGGAAGAGCGCGTACTCTGGACACAGAGACGAAAGGAGAAAGCGAAAGATGGCGACGAAAGTCCAGAAGTCCGAGCAGGAGTGGCGCGATCAGCTGACGCCGGAGCAGTACGAGGTGACCCGCAAGGCCGGGACCGAGCGTGCCTTCACCGGCCCCTACGTCAACGAGAAGGGCGAAGGGATGTACACCTGCGTCTGCTGCGGCACCGAGCTCTTCTCCTCGGGCACCAAGTTCGAGTCCGGCACCGGCTGGCCCAGCTTCACCGAGCCCGCCAACCTCGAGCACGTCGAGCTGCGGCCGGACAACAGCCACTTCATGCGGCGGACCGAGGTGATCTGCAAGAACTGCGACGCCCACCTGGGGCACCTGTTCGACGACGGTCCGGCCGATCGCGGCGGCCAGCGCTACTGCATCAACGGCTGCGCGCTGGAGTTCAAGCAGTCCCCCCAGCACCCAGGTAGCTGAACTTCACCGCCAGCGCGACCGCCTCGGTCCGGGTGTCGACCTCGAGCTTGGCGATCGCATTGCGGACGTGGGTGTGGACGGTCGCCGGGCTGAGCTGAAGCCGCTCGGCGATCTCTTTCACCCGCAGGCCCTCGGCCAGCAGCTCGAGGATCTGCCGCTCGCGGGCGGAGAGCTCGAGCAGCTTCTCGACCTCCGACGGCTTGCCGCCGGCGAAGTCGCCGCCGAGGAAGGTGCCGCCGCTGGTCACTGCTTTGACCGCGCGGGCGATGTCCTCGGAGGGCGCCGACTTCAGCACGTAGCCGGAGGCACCCGCCCGCAGGGCGAGCGCCAGCAGGTCCGGCTGGGCGTGGGCGGTGAAGATGATCACCTTGGTCCGCGGCCGCACCCGCAGCACCTCCTTGGTCGCCTCGATGCCGTCGCGTTTCGGCAGCTCGACGTCGATGATCAGGACGTCGGGCTCGAGCTCTTTGACGACGTCGACCACGTCGCGGCCGTTTCCGGCCTCGCCGACGATCTCTACGGTGCTCGAGTTGGCCATCCGCGCCTTGATCGCCTCGCGGACGATCTCGTGGTCGTCGCAGAGAACCACCCGCTTGGCTTCCCGCACGGAGGAGCTCATCGTGGCG
>DASXFL010000162.1:0-7014 GCA_036489595.1 Solirubrobacterales bacterium | reverse complement strand
CGTACCAGCTGGCGCCCGCGAGTACGACTAGCACCGGCACCGGGTCGGCGAGGAAGGCGACGACGGAGGCGATCGAGCCGACAGCCGTGTCCTCGAGGGAGGAGAGCGAGCCCAGGGCATGCGCGTCCGCAGCGTCGAGCGGGCTCACGTCGTAGGCGACGTAGACGAGCAGCGCCAAAGCGCCGAGGCAGGCTAGCGAGGCCGCCACCGCGGCCCGGGCGCTGTTTGGCACCCGGAAACCGTAGCGATGGCTGAATGCAAATAACATTCCTGACGTGAGTGAGCACCGACTGCCGCAGCGGGACCGGCCCTGGGTGATGCGGACCTACGCCGGCCACTCCGACGCCAAGCGCTCCAACGAGCTCTACCGGCGCAACCTCGAAAAGGGCCAGACCGGGCTCTCGATCGCCTTCGACCTGCCGACCCAGACCGGCTACGACCCCGGCCACGTCCTCGCCCGCGGCGAGGTCGGCAAGGTCGGCGTCTCGGTCGCCCACAAGGGCGACATGCACCAGCTCCTCGACGGCATCCCGCTCGACGAGATGAACACGTCGATGACGATCAACGCCACCGCCGCCTGGCTGCTCGCCCTTTACGTCACCGTCGCCGAGGAGAACGGCATCGGCCGCGACAAGCTCAAAGGCACGACCCAGAACGACATCATCAAGGAGTACCTCTCGCGCGGCACCTACGCCTTCCCGCCCGAGCCCTCGCTGCGGCTGATCGCCGACATGGTCGCCTTCAGCGTCAGCGAGGTGCCGAGCTGGAACCCGACCAACATCTGCAGCTACCACCTGCAGGAGGCCGGGGCGACGCCGGTGCAGGAGATCGCCTACGCGCTCTCGACCGGGATCGCCGTCCTCGACGAGGTCAAAGCCCGCGGCCAGGTCGCCGAGGAGGACTTCCCGAAGGTCTTCGGCCGCATCTCCTTCTTCGTCAACGCCGGCATCCGGCTGATCGAGGAGATCGCGAAGCTGCGGACGATGGCGCTGCTGTGGGAGGAGATCGGCCGCCGGCGCTACGGGGTCACGGACGAGAAGATGCTGCGCTTCCGCTACGGCGTCCAGGTCAACAGCCTCGGCCTGACCGAGGCCCAGCCGGAGAACAACGTCCAGCGAATCGTGCTCGAGGCGCTGGCGGTGACGCTCTCCCGCGACGCCCGCGCCCGCGCCCTGCAGCTGCCGGCCTGGAACGAGGCGATGGGCCTCCCCCGCCCGTGGGACCAGCAGTGGAGCCTGCGGATCCAGCAGGTGCTGGCCGAGGAGACCGACCTGCTCGAGTACCCGGACCTCTTCGAGGGCAGCGTCGTCATGGACGGCCTGGTCGAGGAGCTGGCGAGCGGCGCCCGCGAGGAGATGGCGGTGGTCGAGGAGCGCGGCGGCGCCGTCAACGCCGTCCCCTACATGAAGGCGCGCCTGGTCGAGTCCCACCGCGAGCGGGTCGCCCGGATCGAGCGTGGCGAGCAGAAGGTGATCGGCCAGAACAGCTACACCGAGTCCGAGGACTCGCCGTTGACCGCCGGCGCTGACGGCGGCATCCTCACCCCCGACCCCGAGGTCGAGCGCGAGCGAATCGAGGCGCTCACCGAGTGGAAGGCCGAGCGCGACGAGGCCGCCGTCGCCGAGGCGCTGGCGGAGCTCGCCCGCGTCGCCGCCGACGAGGCGGCCAACGTGATGCCGGCGACGATCGCCGCCGCCAAGGCCGGCGCGACCACCGGCGAGTGGGCGCAGACGATGCGCGACGTCTTCGGCGCCTACCGCGGCCCGACCGGAGTCGACGGCGCCGGCGCCCCGAGCGACCGCGAGCAGCTCGCGGAGCTGCGCCGCCGCGTCGACGAGGCCTCCGAGCAGATCGGCCACCGGATCAAGATCCTGGTCGGCAAGCCCGGCCTCGACGGCCACTCCAACGGCGCCGAGCAGATCGCTCTGCGCGCCCGCGACTCCGGCATGGAGGTGATCTACCAGGGCATCCGCCTGACCCCCGCCGAGATCGCCGAGTCGGCCCTGCAGGAGGACGTCGACGTGGTCGGCCTCTCGATCCTCTCCGGCTCCCACCTGGAGTTGATCCCGGAGGTGATCCGGCTGCTCGCCGACGAGGGCGTCGAGGTCCCAGTCGTGGTCGGCGGCATCATCCCCGCCGCCGACGCCAAGCGCCTGCGCGAGGCCGGCGTCGCCGGCGTCTACACCCCCAAGGACTTCGACCTGAACCAGATCATGGGCGAGATCGTCGACCTGCTCAGCGCCCGCGCCGGCGCCGGCGCCGCGGCCTGATCCGAGCGACCGCAGTAATCGATCGGCCCGTCCTTGGAGCGGGTATGGCGAGCCCTTCCTCGACCCGCACGGCGAAGCCGGGCAGAAGCCACTCGACGGCGGTGGCGAGCTGCTCGAAGCGTTCCCGTAGATCCTCGGTCGACGAGAACTGCATTTGGGGTCGTGGGGACCCACGATGCAGTCTCGTTCACGGCGGTGCGCCGGAGCTGCCCCGGCGCCCCCGGACCGCCACAATGAGGACATGAACGATTTGAACGGGGACCGCTCGGCCTGGCTGCGCTGCTACCGGTGCTGGTCGCAGGACCTCGAGATCCAGCTTCACTACGACGCAATCCGGCGGGTCGACCCGGAGACGGGGGCGCTGGCGGAAGGGGTCGACGAGGTCCAGGAAGCGGTCGTTCAGTGCCTCGCCTGCATGCACGACCAGCCCCACCTGACCTTCGAGGAGGACCGGGTGGTGCCGATCGAGGACCGCTGGGAGCGGATGGTCGCCGGAACGCCGTGGGTCGCCTCCTGCACGGTGACTGTCGAGCAGGACCGGGTCGAGAGCTGCTCTGGGCCGGAAGCGATCGAGTTCCTCACCTTCGGCGCCTTCGGCGACGCCGGCGTGCGCGAGTTCTTCACCCACGTCCGCTTCCACAAGCACGACGAGGAGCGGATCGTCATCCACCTGCTGGTCGAGCTCTACGCGCGCTCGGCCCAGGAGGCGACCGAGGTGCTCGAGGAGGCCGCCCAGGGCCAGCTCGAGATCACCTCGCTGGCGGAGGAGTCGCGGCCGCCCGCCCACGCCTCCGACGAGGCCCACTGATGTTCGTAGACGCTCTCGTCTGAGACGTAAACGCGCGTGGTCGGCTTTGGGCCTAGACTGGACATATGTCGTACGGGAGGCGCGGCACGCTGGTGTTCGTTCTGTCCCTGTTCTGCGCAGCGGTCGGGGTAATAACCCATGCCGAAGCGAGAACCAGCCTGACCAGGCCGAGCGGCCGCGCGGCCCACAAGGCCCACCGCTGCCACGGCGCGACCCCCCATCGCCACTGCCACAAACCCTCGCTCGACGGCGTCCACGGCGGCGCCCGCACCGTGAAGCCGCCGCAGATCGGGCCCCCAGCTCCGGCCGGCAGCGGCCCGTCGCACAGCGGCGCGGCCCCCCTGGCCCCGGCGTCGGGGTCGCCGAAAGGCGGAGCGACGAGAGGCAGCCGTGCGGCTGGCGCCCCCTCGAGTGAGGGTGGGGAATCTGCGGTCGGACCGCCCGCCGCCCAGCCGCCGGGGCAAGAACCGCCCGCCGAAGAACCCGCGGCAAGGGAACCGCCCGTGACCGAACCGCCGATCGAAGAACCGCCCAGCGGGGAACCACCGGCTGAAGAACCGTCAGCCGGGGAACCACCGGCCGAAGAACCGTCAGCTGAAGAACCGCCGGCCGAAGAACGGCCAGCCGAAGAACCGCCCGTGACCGAACCGCCGATCGAAGAACCGCCCGTGGAAGAACCTCCGGCTGAAGAACCCCCCGTCGAAGAACCGCCCGCCGAACAGGAAGAAGTGCCGAGCGAACCTCCCTCCGGACCGATCGGCCAGCTGCTCTTCAGCGACGACTTCGACTCGATCCCGGCTGCCCATGGCTCGGCCGGTGGTTGGTATTCGCAGTGCAACCCCGGCCGGATGACGGATACCGGTGGAGTCGTCCGCTTCGAAGTCCAGCCCACCGACATCGAGACCGATACCGGCTCACCGCGCTGCGAGCTCTCCAACGGCGGTCCCGACCTGCACGCCGGCGACGACGTCTGGGTTTACGACAAATTCCGCTGGGGCGTAGAAGACACCGCAAACCCGCCCTGGGAACTGGTCGACCAGTGGCATGACGGGGGCCCGACCGGCGGCCAGTACAGCCCGCCGGTGGCACTGTTCCGCTATGGCCAGAGCATCCGTCTCGCCAACGGCAACGGCGCACCGGTCTACTGGCAAGGCCCGACCGTCCAGCGCGGGGTCTGGCAGGAACTGCTCTACCACCTGCAGCCCTCACCGACCGACGGTCACCTCGAAGCCTGGTGGAACGGCGTCAAGGTCGCCGACTTCAGCGGCAAGCTGATGAACACCGAATCGCTTTACCTGAAGATCGGCATCAATCGCTCGAAGGACACTTCGGACGGTGGGATCAGCGTGGTCGAACACGATCGCCTGGCGATCGCGACGACCATGGCCGCGGCGATCGGACAGCCGTAGGGCCAGCCCTGTTCTAGGGTAGGCGCCGTGTGCGGCGTCGCGGCGATACTCGACTCTGGAGATCCCCTGCCCGAGGCGGCGCCCGCCGCGATCTGCGAGGCACTCCGACACCGCGGCCCGGACGGCGAGTCGATCGGCCGCTACGGCCCGGCGACGCTGATCCACACCCGGCTGGCGATCATCGACCTGGCTGGCGGCGACCAACCGCTGCACTCCGAGGACGGCCGCTGCCACCTCGTCGCCAACGGCGAGATCTATAACCACCTGAGCGTGCGGGCGGAGCTCGAGGCCGCCGGCCACCGCTTCTCCACCCACTCCGATTGCGAGGTCATCGTCCACGCCTACGAGGAGTGGGGAGCCGACTGCGTCACTCGCCTCAACGGGATCTTCGCCTTCGCCCTCTGGGACGAGGAGAAGCAGTCGCTGTTCGCTGCCCGCGACCCGTTCGGCGTCAAGCCCCTCTACTGGTTCGAGTCTGGCGGCCGGATCGGGGTCGCCTCCGAAGTCGGCGCCTTTCTGGCCGCCGGCCTGGTCTCCCCGGCCGTCGACGAGGTCGCCCTCGAGCACTTCCTCACCTGGCGCTTCACCCCCTCGCCGCGGACGATGTTCGAGGGCGTCTCGCGGCTCCCCGCCGCCTCGACCCTGCAGGCCGGAAGGGACGGCGTCCGGGTCAGCTCCTACCGCGCCGCCCCCGGCGAGCGGCTCTCCCTGGCGAGCGAGGAGCTCGCCGACGAGCTTGGCAGCCGGCTCGAAGCCGCGGTCAGCCGGCAGATGATGTCCGACGTCCCCTACGGCGCCTTCCTCAGTGGCGGCCTCGACTCGGCGGCGATCGTGCAGTCGATGCGGCGGGCCGGCGAGGAGCCGCCGCTGACCTTCACGATCGGCTTTCCCGGCCACGGCGACACCCTCGACGAGCGATCGGCCGCCGCCGAAACGGCCGCCCTGATCGGCACCCGCCACCAGGCGACGGCGATGGAGCAGCTCGACTTCCGCGCCGAGCTCGACGCCTGCGTCCGCCATCTCCAGGAACCGACCGGGGCCGCCTCGGCGCCGGCCGCGTTCCAGCTCAGCCGCTTCGCAGCACGCTCGGTCAAAGTCGTGCTCTCGGGCCAGGGCGCGGACGAGCCGCTCGGCGGCTACGAGCGCCACCAGGCGGCCGCGGCGCTGCGCCTGCTCGGCTCGGTCCCGTCCGCCCTCACCCGCCCGATCAACCTGCTGGCCGAGCGGCTGCCGCGCAACGAGCGGGTCAAGCGAGCGAGCCGCCTGCTCGGCGCCCCCCCCGGCCTCGACCGGGTGCTCGGGATCTTCGAGATCACCGACCTCCAGACGCGCGCCCGCCTCAGCCGGGGCCCGGCGGCCGAGGCTGCCGCCGAACGGCGGCAGCTGGCGAGCGAGGTGCTCGCCGACCTCGGAGCCAAGGCCGACCCGCTCTCGCAGGTGCTCTACCTCGACACCCACATGTTCCTCCCGGACAGCCTGCTCCTCTATGGGGACAAGACCTCGATGGCGGCCAGCCTCGAGCAGCGGGTCCCGTTCCTCGACCTCGAGCTGATGCGATTCGTCGAGCGGATTCCGGCGCGGGTGCGGATGCGGGGGCTGAAGCGAAAGTGGCTCTACCGCAAGGCCCTCCACGGAAGGGTCCCCGAAGGGGCCCTGCAGCGTCGCAAGCACCCCTTCGCGACTCCGTATGACGACTGGTTCCGCAGCTCGCTCGGGGACGAGCTGGAAAGCGTCTACAGCTCAGGCAGCCCGGTCGCTGAGCACATCGATCCGGTCGAGGTGAAGCGGCTCTGCGAAGAGCACCGCAGCGGCCGTTCTGACCACAAGCGGATCCTCTACTGCCTGCTCGAGTTCGGCTACTGGCACCGCGCCTTCATCGAGCAGGCGTGAGCCGGTCCGGGGACCGGCCCGAGACGCACCGGGAGACGAAGGCGCCCAGCTCCTCGGCCACCGCCGGCCAGGCGTCGGCGGCCGGAGGATCGAGCTCGGCGGCCGTCCAGGCGCGGTCGACGTGCTCGGCGACCAGGCGCCCGGCCTCCGGATCGGTGGGCGAGACGGCGAGCCAGCCGGAGTGCTCGCGGGCGAAGTCGGTCAGCGCGTCGTCGCGCTCGGTGTCGGTGATGGCGATCCTCGGCACCTGCAGGGTCAGGTACTGGACCGCCTTGCTAGGCAGCAGCTCGCCGAGCTCGTTCCCCAGCACAACCACCGCGTCGAACTCGTTCGACCGCGCCATCACCTCTTGCCACGGGATCGCGGCGTGGTTGGCGACCTCCACCCCCGGCGGGGCGGCGTTCAGCATCCCGTCCGGGTCGCCGCCGAACTGGTCGAAGCGGACCGAGTCCCAGTTGCCGCTCTGCTGCAGGCGGGTGAGGAAGGGGACGACGTCGAGGCGGGCGGCGTAGAGAACGCCGAAGTGGGCGAGCCGCAGGCGCGACCCGCCCCGCTCCCGCCCGCCGGGGTCCGGCCGAGACGCCCCGTCCGGGATTTCGTAGCCGTTGGGCCGGGCCATGATCGGCAATCCGGGATA
>DASXFL010000160.1:0-26006 GCA_036489595.1 Solirubrobacterales bacterium | reverse complement strand
CCTCGCCCGGCTCCAGCGCCCCCAGCAGGTAGGCGGCGAGCTCCTCGTTCCAGCGCTCGTGACCCGTCTCGCTCATGCCAGTCCCTCCGCCAGCTCGCCGCGGATCTTCCGCAGGCCCAGGCGCATTCGCCCCTTCACGGTCCCCAGCGGCAGCCCGAGCATCGCAGCGATCTCGGACTGACTGAAGCCGCCGAAGTAGGCGAGCTCGATCACCTTCGACTGCTCGCCGGGCAGGGTGTCGAGGACGCCGCGAATCTCGGTCGCGGTCTCGTGGCGGAGCGCCTCCTCCTCGGTCCGCTCCTCGGCCGGGCGCTGCTCGAGGATCGCCTCGTCGTCGAAGTTCAGCTTCGGTGCTTTGCTCGCGCCGGCGCGCAGGGTGTCGATCGCCCGGTTGCGGACGATGCTGAGCAGCCAGGCGCGGACGCTGCCGCGGGCGCGGTCGAAGCGGGCGCCCGAGCGCCAGACCGAGATGAAGGCCTCCTGGGTGACGTCCTCGGCGGCCCCGCGCTCGCCGACGATCCGGTAGGCGAGCGAGTAGGCGGCGCCGCCGTGGCGGTCGAAGAGGACCTCGAAGGCCTCCGGGTCCTTGGCCCCGATCCGCGGCATCAGCTCCTCGTCGGCCAGCCGCTCTGCCTTCTGGCGATTACCGGCCATGCCTCTCCATCTTCGACATTTCGCGCTCCCGGCCTGGTTTGCGATTCGCCGTAGCTACGCCGCCGCCGCGCGGCCGGATCACCGGCGGCGTTGCGCGCGCCGGTACTAGCGAGTACCATCAGCGCCCATGACGACTGCCGTCGAGTCTCCCGCCGCCCCCGCTCCCGAGTACCGCCTGCCGCCCGGCCCGAAGATGCCGCGCCTGTTCAACGGCCTGCTCTTCCTCGCCTCCCGCAACGCAATGATCCGCCGCCTCCAGCGCCGCTACGGCGACGCCTTCACGATCGTCATGCCGGGCTTCGGGACGATGGTCCTGGTCTCCCGCCCCGACCTCGTCAAAGAGGTCTACACCGCCAAGCCCGACGTCCTCCACGGCGGCAAGAACCCGCTCGGCGAAATCCTCGGCCGCGGCTCGCTGTTCTCGATGGACGAAGAGCGCCACCTGCGCGAGCGGCGGATGCTGCTGCCGCCCTTCCACGGCGATCGCATGCGCTCCTACGAGGAGCTGGTCGAAGAGGAGGCGCTGCGGGAGATGGACCACTGGCCGGATGGGGAGGAGTTCGCCTCGATCGAGTCCTTCCAGCGGATCACCCTGCGGATCATCCTCCGCGCCGTCTTCGGCGCCGAGGGCCGCGAGCTGGCCGAACTGGAGCAGCTGCTGCCGCCCCTGACCGCGGTCGGCCAGCGCCTCGTCACCGCTCCCATCCTGCGCCGCGACTACGGCCGCCGCAGTCCGGGCGGCCGCTGGCGTCGGATGCTCGCCCGCTACCGCCGGATCGTCGAAACCCTCGTCGACGACCATCTCGCCGACCCCGAGCTGGAGCAGCGGATCGACATCCTCGCCCTGATGCTGCGGGCCCAGCTCGATGAGGCCGGCGAGGTCGACCGCGCCGACACCGCCGACGAGCTCCTCACCCTGCTGGTCGCCGGCCACGAGACGACCGCCTCGGCGCTCGCTTGGAGCGTCGAGCGGCTGCGCCGCCATCCCGGGGTGCTGGGCCGGCTCGAGGAGGAGGCCCGCGGCTCCGAGTCGGCGCTGCGGCTTGCCACCGCCAACGAGGTGCTGCGGGTGCGGCCGGTGATCAGCGCCACCGGGCGGTTGGTGATGAAGCCGTTCGAGCTGGGGGAGTGGCGGCTGCCGCCGGGCTCGCGGGTAGTGACCGGGATCGTGCCGCTGCACGAAGACGGCCGCTTCCACGAGCGAGCGGAGCAGTTCGACCCCGACCGCTACCTCGGCCGCAAGCCCGACACCTACGCCTGGATCCCCTTCGGCGGCGGCCTCCGCCGCTGCCTCGGCGCCGCCTTCGCCCAGTTCGAGATCGACGTCGTCCTCCGCACCCTGCTGCGCAACTTCGAGCTGCAGCCGACCGACGCCGAGCCAGAGCGCGAAAGCTTCCGCGGCGTCGCCTTTGCCCCCGCCAAGGGCGGCGTCGCCGCCGTCCGCCGCCGTCAGCTCGAGCTCTTGCCCGAGAGCACCAGCTTCATCACCGCTTTGAACTCGTAGGAGACGCGGTCGAGGTCCTCGCCGCGAACCAGCGCCCGCACCAGGGTGTGGTGGAGGCCGCTGACCAGCATGTAGGCGCGCTCGACCGAGATCGGCTCGACCGTCGGGTCGCGGGCCGAGTCGCTCTCGAGCACCGAGACGATCAGCGCCGCGTAACGCTCGAACGCCTGCCGCTGCGCCATCACGATTCGTTCCCCGGTCGAGGCGTTGGCGAAGGTCTGGGTCAGCCCCGGATCGCTGGTGACCAGCCCGAGATAGGTGTCGATCGACTGGTCGATCTGGGTCTCGATCGGCGCCTCGCGGTCGATCGAGCGGTCGACCTCGTCGAGGAAGGCGTCGGACAGCGTGTTCATCAGCTCGACGAAGCATGCTTCCTTGTCCTCGAAGTGGTTGTAGAAGGTGCGGCGCGAGGCGCGGGCGTGGCGAACGATGTCGGTGACCTGCGTCTGCGCCAGCCCTTTTTCGCGGATCGAGGCGGCGAGCCCCTCCATCAGCCGCGCGTGCTGTGCTTCCCGGCTCTGTCCGGTGTCGATCGCCATCTCGCTGCGAACGCTACCCGCTCGCGACGGTCCCACTCCGCGGCTGGATGAGCCCGGCGCTCGCTCTCCCAGGAGACGAGGGCCGAGCTCGGTCCTCCGTCTTACGCGAACTTCCCGGTCGCAATCGCCGGGATCGCCGGCTTCGAAGCAGCGACGGTCATTAGCTCACCCCCTCCCATAAGTGGCTATCCCTTCCGGCGCTTCGACCTCCTTACTGCTGGAATAGATTCCACCAATGGAATGTCTGGCCCTAAGGAAACCGCACTGTCGGAGAACGGAGCGTTTATGCTCCAAACCTTCCTCGTCATTCGAAATTGGAGAACCAAATGGCTTCAGCGACGCGGGGTAAGTGGCGCGGCGTCTCCGACGCGGCGCTCGGCGCGATCGTGGCTCACCCGGTTCGCTGCAGGCTGGTGGCGATTTTCGCGGACCGCGTAGCTAGTCCGAACCAAGTCGCCCAAGAGTTGGAAATGCCGGTCGGCGACGTCAGCTACCACGTCCGGACCCTCAAGGACGCTGGGATCATCGAACTGGTCGAGGAGCGACCGGTGCGAGGTTCGACCGAGCACTTCTATCGGGCCGTGATCAAGAACATCGTCATCACAGACGAGGAATACGAGGAGCTCTCGGTCGAGGAGCGAGTGGCGTTTGCCCGCCTGACGTTCCAAGTCGCGACTGCAGAGGCGAGCTGTTCGCTCGAGACGAAGAAATTTGGCGAGCGGCACAATCACCACATCGCCCGGATGCCGTTCTCAATCGACGAGCGGGCGTGGGACGAACTTTCCGATCTGCACCGTGAGATGCTCGACCGGGTCATCGAGATCTGCGCCGAGAGCGACGTCCGCACGTTCAACAGCGACGTTCCGCAGGTGTCAGGGATCGCCTTCGCCGCGCTGTTCGAGATGCCGCACCGGACCCGAGCCGCGGGCAGCATTTGAGCGCAGCCCATATGCTGCGCCGGTGCTGATCGTCACCACCACCGACCTCCCCGGCTACGAGGTCGAGCAGGTGCTCGGCGAGGTGTTCGGCCTCACCGTGCGCTCGCGCAACATCGGCTCGACGATCGGGGCCGGGCTGAAATCGCTGCGCGGCGGCGAGCTCAAAGGGATGACGAAAATGCTGGTCGAAGGCCGCGAGCACGCGACCGAACGGCTTGTCGAGGAGGCCGAAGCCAAGGGCGCCAACGCGATTCTCGCCTTTCGCTTCGACTCATCCGAGCTCGGCAGCACCTGGACCGAGATCTGCGCCTACGGCACCGCCGTCAAGGCCCGCAAGCTCTAGGCCAGCCCGCGCACCGCGCTCACCAGACGCCTGGCAAGAGGCGCCGGCGACCCTGAAGGAAGCGCCGGTAGGGCTCGCCGAGGCCGGCCAGGAGCGCCCGCTCCTCGACCCGGATTCGGTAGACCAGCCCGAGCGTGGGGAGCACCGCCAGCGCCAGGATCGAGATCCAGTTGCCGAGCATCAGCCCGAGCCCGACCAGGCTGAGGACGAGGCCGGTGTAAGAGGGGTGGGCGAGGTGGCGATAGGGGCCGGCTTCGATGACTCGCTGCTCGGGCCGCACCCGGACCTCGACCGTAAACGAGCTGCCGAGCACCGCGATCGCCCACTGGCGCAGGGCGATCCCGGCGGCCATCGTCAGCGCCCCGAGCAGGAAGACCGGCCAGCGAGCGAAGGCGATCGCCGCCGACTGCAGGAGGGCGGCCGCGAGCAGCGCGGCGATCAGCCCGACCCCGAGCGAGGCTCCGATCACCAGCAGGCTCAGGCGCTCGATCGGGGCGTCCTCGGCGGTGAGGCTGCGCAGCCGCGTCCGCAGCTCGAGCGCGACGAAGCCGAGCACGAGAACGTAGAAGACGACCTTCGCCGCCGAGTCGGTGTAGGGGAGCGGTTCCATCCCTCCACCGCGGCGAGCTGTTAGAGCTCGCCCTCCCGCGCTTCCTGCCAGGGGTCGATCTGGGGATTGCGGGCGATGATCTCGTCGATCTCGGCCAGCGCCTCGGCGGCGAGGTCGAGATGGTCGAGCGCAGAGACGTTCTGCTCCAGCTGGCGCACCGAGGAGGCGCCGATCACCAGCGAGGTGACGCGCTCGTCCCGCAGCGCCCAGCTCAGCGCCAGCTGCGCCAGCGACTTCCCGTTCCGCTCGGCGACCGCGTTCAGCTCGCGCAGCGTCGCGATCGCCTCCTCCTCCAGCCAACCCCCCTGGAAGGTCCCGTAGCCGGGCTCGGTGCGGCGCGCTCGCGAGTCCTCGGGGACGCCGTCGAGGTAGCGGTCGGTGAGGAGCCCCTGGGCGAGGGCGGTGAAGGCGATCACCCCGACGCCGAGCTCGCCGGCGGCATCGAGCAGTCCGTCGCTCTCGATCCAGCGGTTGATCATCGAGTAGGAGGGTTGGTGGATCAGCAGCGGCGTGCCCAGCTCCTGCAGGATCGCCGCCGCCTGCCGGGTCCGCTCGGCGTCGTAGGAGGAGATGCCGACGTAGAGCGCCTTGCCCGCCCGCACCGCGGCGTCGAGAGCGCCCATCGTCTCCTCCAGCGGGGTGGTCGCGTCGAGGCGGTGCGAGTAGAAGACGTCGACGTACTCGAGCTCCAATCGCTGCAGCGACTGGTCGAGCGAGGCGAGCACGTACTTGCGCGAACCACCTCCTTGGCCGTAGGGCCCGGGCCACATGTCCCAGCCCGCCTTGGTCGAGACGATCATCTCGTCGCGGTAGGGGCGGAAGTCCTCCCGCATCAGGCGGCCGAAGTTGGTCTCGGCGGCGCCGTAAGGAGGCCCATAGTTGTTGGCGAGGTCGTGGTGGGTGATGCCGAGGTCGAAGGCGCGCCGGGAGATCTGGCGCTGCGTCTCGAACAGGCGGTCGTCGCCGAAGTTGTGCCAGTAGCCGAGCGAGAGCAGCGGCAGGTCGAGGCCGGAGCGGCCGCAGCGCCGGTAGCGCATCGTGCCCTCGTAGCGGTCGGCGGCGGCGACGTAGCTCACCGCTCCATCTTTGCGAACGCGCTCAAGCCGCGCCGCCCAGCTGCCGATCCCTTACCCGTGGACACCTCTCAGCTTCCGCACATCGTCAAGGTCGAGCTGCTGAAGAAGGGCTACCTCGCCGCCTGCTCCTGCAGCTGGCGCGGGCCCTACCACGCGAACCCGGAGCCAGCCGTCCAGGACGCGATCGCCCACGAACGCAATCCCTGGGGCCCGGAGAGCCAGGCAGAGGCGATCGCCACCGCCAACGGCCGCGCCGACGACCACCTCAACAGCCGCCGCTAAGCCGCGCTGGGCTGGGCCGAGCCGCTCTCGACCGGGCCACCGGCGGCGCGCCAGGCGCCGACCCCGCGGCCGACGTGGACCACCTCGTCGAAGCCCTCGCGCTGCAGGATCGAGGCGGCGAGCCCGGACCTCTTGCCGCCGCGGCAGATTGCCGCGACCGGCCGGTTGCGGGGCAGCTCGTCGAGCCGCCGGGCGAGGTCGCCGTAGGGAATGTGGAGGGAGCCGGGGATGTGCTCGCCGGCGTACTCGGCGTCGTTGCGGACGTCGAGCACGAGCGGCGCCGCTGGACCCTCGACCCGACGCATCAGCTCCTCCGGATCGATCAGCTCGATTCGCTGCACCGGGCGGCCGTCGGTGCGCCAGGCGGTCATTCCGCCCTCGAGGAAACCGCGCACCCGGATCCCGACCGAGGCCAGCAGCTCGGCGGCGTGGCGCTCGTCCCCGTCGGAGGCGGCGACGACGATGATCTCGGTCCCGGCCGGCGCCACCCGCGAGACCTTGGTCGCGAAGCCGGTGTCGTAGGCCGAGGTGCTGAGGGCGCCGGCGATGTGGGACTCGTCGAACTCCTCGTTGCTGCGGCCGTCGATCACGCAGGCGCCGGCGGCGACCGCCTCCTCGACCTGGTGCGGGGTCAGCGGCTGCGGAGTGCCGAAGTGCTCGACCAGAGGGCCGCGGTTGAGGTTGACGACCCGATCGACATTGGGCGGCTTGTCGCTCAGCGAGCCGACTGAGTCCTCGACGAACTCGTCGAGGTCGGCGAGCCCGAGGGCGCGGTTGTGACGGCGCTCGAAGCCGATCGTCGAAGAGGTCTTGAGGTCGAGGCCGGAGCCGCCGCAGAGCGAGCCGCCGAGGTGGCCCGGCCAGACCTCGACCTCGTCGTCGAGCTCGAGCAGCCGCCCGTGCAGTGAGCGGAACATGTCGGCGGCGCCCTCCCGCGGCTCGACCGCGAGGTCGGGACGGGCGACGTCGCCGATGAACAGCGAGTCGCCGCTCAGCAGCGCCCACGGCTCGCCACCGCGGCCGCGGTCACGGAGCAGGAAGGCGGTGTGCTCGGGCCGGTGGCCGGGAGTGTGGATCGCCTCGATCGAGACGTCGCCCAGCTCCAGCACCCAGCCGTCGGCGAACGGCTCGTGCTCGAACTGCGCCCCGGCCAGCCCGTGGATGTGGATCGTCGCTCCGGTCGTCCCCGCCAGCCGCCCGTGCCCGGAGACGTGGTCGGCGTGGTTGTGGGTCTCGAGCACGTGCCCGATCCGCACCCCGTGCAGCCGCGCCAGCCGGTGGTAGGGCTCGACGTCCCACTGCGGATCGACCACCGCGGCGACCCCCGCTTCGCGATCGGCGACCAGGTAGGAAGCGCAGCCGAGGTCCTCGTGGATGATCTGGCGGAAGAGCATGGGGAGAAGTTAGCGCCTCGCTCGACCTTTTGTAGAGTCAAGAGGTCAAGAATTGTGTGGGAAGACGGGAACCCGCCGTGGGGGGTTGGTCGATCCGTCGAGGAACGTGGTCCTCCCGACCGGCTGCGGCAGCTGGACCTTCGCCAGTAGATCCAAGTAAAGCCCGGCGCAGGCCTGCAGATATGCCGGCCCTTCCGATGCCTCCGAATGAGGAGGCGTGGGAGGTTGTGGATAGACCGGGCTGCGAACTCGGGCGGTGAGCACGGCGCGGAAGCGGGCCGCTCCGAGGCGGCGCCAGCCGAGCGTCACCCGTTCGATGTAAGGCCGGTAGGCATCTCCGTCGCAGTAGCCGCTGGAGACATGGGCGAGCACGGCACTGGGGCCGAGGCGGTCGACGACCCGGATACGGACCTCTTCGACCCTACTCGGGACGGAGGGAGGCACCGGGACTGGGGCGGCCGCGGCCACCTCCGTCCGGGCGGCGCCGCGGGCACCGAGGGCGAGCGTCACGACCGCGCAAACCGCGGCGAGCCCCCGCCCGGCATTCCTCCTCGTCCGCACCATCGGGGCCAGGGTACGCCACAATACCCCGGTGGAGGCGAGCCGGCGATTCGACCTGGCGCTGTTCGGCGCGACCGGTTTCACCGGCGGTCTAACCGCCGAATACCTGGCTGCCCATGCGCCGGCGGGGACCAAGTGGGCGATCGTCGGCCGCAACCGCGCCAAGCTCGAGGCGGTCGCCGCGCGGCTGGGTGGGATCGGGTCGGCGCCGCCGCCGCCGGAGATCCTCGTCGCCGACGCCGCCGACTCGGCGGCGCTCGCCGAGGTTGCCGCCGCGACTCGGGTCGTCGTCACCACCGTCGGCCCCTACGCGCTCTACGGCGGCCCGTTGGTCGCCGCCTGCGCCGCCGCCGGCACCGACTACTGCGACCTCACCGGCGAGCCCGAGTTCGTCGACCGGACCTGGCTCGAGCACCACGAGACCGCGGTCCGCACCGGCGCTCGTCTTGTCCACTGCTGCGGCTTCGACTCGATCCCGCACGACCTCGGCGCCTACTTCACGGTCCAGCAGCTGCCGGAGGGGGTGCCGCTGAAGGTCGACGGCTACGTCCGCGCCAACGCCGGCTTCTCCGGCGGCACCTACCACTCCACCGTCAACGGCTTCGCTCGCGCCCGCGAGACGTTCGGCGCCGCCAAAGCGCGCCGCCGGGCCGAGCCACGCGACCCCGCCCGGCCGATCCACGCGGCGCCGCCGCGGGTCCGCCATCTCGCCGAGGTCGGCGGCTGGGTGGCGCCGCTGCCGACGATCGACGGCACGGTCGTTCGCCGCTCGGCCGCCGCGGTCCCCCGCTACGGGCCCGAGTTCACCTACGGCCACCACCTCGTCGCCCGCAACCCGGCGACGATCCCGGCGCTCGCCCTCGGCGTCGGCGCGGTCGCTGCCCTGGCGCCGCTGCCGCCGACCCGCAAGCTGCTGCTGAAGATCAAAGACCCGGGCGAGGGGCCCGACGAGGCGACCCGCGAGCGCAGCTGGTTCAAGCTCGTCTTCGTCGGCGAGGGCGGGGGAGAGCGGGTGGTGACCGAGGTCGCCGGCGGCGACCCCGGCTACGGCGAGACCACGAAGATGCTGGCCGAGTCGGCCCTCTGCCTGGCCTTCGACGACCTCCCCGAGGTCGCCGGCCAAGCGACTACGGTGGAGGCGATGGGTGACATGCTTCTCACAAGGCTCCAGAAAGCCGGTATAACGTTCCGAGTCAGATGAGACTCGCGAGTACCGCCGCTACCGAGACCGAGCACCTCGACGTCCTGATCGTCGGCGCCGGCCTCTCCGGGATCGGCGCTGCACACCACCTGCAGAGCCAGCGCCCGAGCGACAGCTGGGCGATCGTCGAGGCCCGCGAGGCGATCGGCGGCACCTGGGACCTCTTCCGCTATCCCGGGATCCGCTCCGACTCCGACATGCACACGCTCGGCTACCGCTTCCGGCCCTGGGTCGAGCAGAAGGCGATCGCCGACGGCGACTCGATCCTCCGCTACGTCCGCGAGACCGCCCGCGACGCCGGGATCGACGAGAAGATCCGCTTCGACCGCCGGGTCGCCGCCGCCGAGTGGTCGAGTGCCGAGGCGGCTTGGGCCGTGACCCTGGAGACTGCCGCCGGCGAGCGCGAGACCCTCACTTGCAGCTTCCTCTGGATGTGCAGCGGCTACTACCGCTACGACCGGGGCTACACGCCAGAGTTCCCGGGCATCGAGAGCTTCCGCGGCGAGGTGATCCATCCCCAGCAATGGCCCGAGGACGCCGACTGGGCCGGCAAGCGGGTGGTCGTGATCGGTTCTGGAGCGACTGCGGTGACCCTGGTCCCGGCGCTCGCCGCCGACGCCGCCAAGGTGACGATGCTGCAGCGCTCGCCCACCTACATCGTCTCGGTGCCCGGCGAAGACACGCTTGCCAACCGGCTGCGGCGGGCGATCGGCGAGCGCCGCGCCTACTCGGTGGTGCGCTGGAAAAACGTCGCCCTGCAGAGCTTCTTCTACCGGCTCAGCCGCCGCCGCCCGGGCTTCATGCGGAAGCTGATCCGCCGCGGCGTCGTCCGCGCCCTGCCGCCCGGCTTCGACGTCGACACCCACTTCAACCCCCGCTACAACCCCTGGGACCAGCGCGTCTGCCTGGTCCCCGACTCCGACCTCTTCGAGGTGCTGTCCGACGGCAGCGCCGAGATCGTCACCGACCGGATCGCGAGCTTCGACGAGGACGGGATCGAGCTCGAGTCCGGGCGGCGGATCGACGCCGATGTCGTCGTCACCGCGACCGGCCTCGCGCTCCAGTTCCTCGGCGGCGCCAAGCTCACGGTCGACGGTGAGGAGGTCGACCCGCCCGAGCGGTTCACCTATAAGGGAATGATGCTGAGCGACGTCCCCAACCTCGTCTTCACGATCGGCTACACCAACGCCTCCTGGACGTTGAAGGCCGACCTCGTCGCCGAATACGCCTGCCGCCTCCTCGACCACATGGAGGCCGGCGGCTATGACGTCTGCGCGCCTGCGGTCGGCGACCCGGCGCTTGGCCGCGAGCCGCTGCTCGACTTCAACTCCGGCTATGTCCTCCGCTCCCTGGCCGAGCTGCCGAACCAGGGCAGCAAGGAGCCCTGGAAGCTGCGCCAGAACTACCCGCTCGACCTGCGTTCGCTGCGCTTCGGCCCGGTCGACGACGAAATGCGCTTCGCCCGCTCCGGCGAGCGCGCGATCAACTCGCCCGAGACGACACAGACTCCGCCGGCGCTGGCGGGGTCGGCCTAGCCTCGACCGCGGCGCGGGCGGCGGGCCGGCGGAGCAGGCCGGCTCCGAGCAGCGCCAGCGCCCCCATCGCCGGTAGCGGCACCGAGCTCGAGATCGCCGCCAGCGCTCCGCCGGCCAGTCCGGAGGCGCCCTCGGCGCCGACCTGCAGCGACTGGTTGGAGCCCAGCGCCGACCCCTGCTCGGCCGGGCCGACGGCGGCGGAGATCATCGCCGCCATCGAGGGCAGGCAGACGGCGAGCGCCAGTGAGCAGGCGAACAGCGTCACCCACAGCGCCCCTTCGGGGTGGGGGAGCACGACCGCCGCGAGGCAGACGGCGAGCGCGGTGCCGAAGCGGATGGTGAGCCGGCGCGGGTCGAGCCGCCGCGAGAGCCAGGCGACGAGGCCGAGGTTGGCGAGGACGATCGGCACCGCGACCCAGGCGATCAGCTCCGACTCGCGCGAGACACCCATCCCGAAGTGGTCGACCAGATACATCGGGTAGACGCGGAAGAAGCCGAAGATCGCCAGGTAGAGGACGAAGTTGCCGAGGAAGAGCGGCCGCAGCCGGGTCGGCGCGAAGGCGGCGCCGACGTTGGCGAAGGCGCGGCCGAGGCCGAGCGGGGTCCCGGGGTCAGGGCGGTGGGTCTCGCCGAAGCGGGCGGCCGTGAAGACGAGGGTGGCGAGCAGCAGTGCCGCCACCGCCAGGAACGGGGTCGGGTAGCCGAACCAGGAAGCGAGGGCGGGGTCGGCGAGCTTGCCGCCGCCGAGCGGACCGACCACGTAGGCGAGGCTGGAGCTGAGGTAGACGTAGCCGAAGAGGCGGCCGCGATCGGCGGCGGCGCTGACGTCGGCGATCGCGCTCTGGGCGATCGCGATGTTGGCCTCCGAGAGGCCGGCGAGCAGGCAGGCGAGGACGAGCAGCGGCAGGCTCCGTAGGTGCAGCGCCAGGGCGAGCAGTCCGTAGAAGGCGGTGCTGGCGGCGAGCGAGGCGAGCAGGACCGGCCGGCGGCCGAAGCGGTCCGAGAGGGCGCCGAGGATCGGCGAGCCGACGAACTGGGCGAGCGGATAGACGGCGAGCACGGCGCCGAGGACCAGGGTCCGCGTCGCCGGCGAGGTCGAGCTCGACAGCATGCCGCCGTCGTCGCGGAGGATCAGCGGCGTGAAGACGGTGATCATCAGGCTATAGCCGAGGAAGCCGATGAAGACGACGAGGTAGAGCGGCGCCACTCGGCTCAGTGCCCCACCTCTCACGGCGGCTACTCTAGGCGCCATGGACGACCAACAGGTTCTGAATCGCATCGACGAGCTGGTCCGGGAGGAGGAGGAGCTGCTCCACCGCCACGAGGCCGATGGCCTCGACTCCGAAGAGAAGGCACGGATGGAGGAGCTCAGGGTCCAGCTCGACAAGGCGTGGGACTACCTGCGACAGCGGCGCGCCCTGCGTCAGTACGGCGAGGACCCCGACCACGCTTCGATGCGCGACGGCGGCACCGTGGAGGACTACGGAACCGTGTCGCAATACGACGAGACGGACACGGACTAGAGCTGCCAGCGGGTGCGCCGGGCGTTCGCCATGGCGGTTCTTGCTCGGCTGCTGCTCGTCGACGGGGCGGGGAGGACCGTGCGATTGCTCGGGGTCAACCGCTCGGGCACCGAGTGCTCCTGCAGCGGGGCTACGGCACCCTCGACGTGCCGCATGATGCCGCCTCGGTGCGGGCGAGTCCGCTGGCGGATCAACGCCGTGCGGCGGCCGCCGAGCGAGGGTGCCGGACAGTCGCCGCCGAACGAGACCTGCTGGCGCGGGATCGACCCCGGCCTCGGAGGCGGCCTACCAGGGGCGCGGATCCAGCGGCCGCCGGGCGTCCGCTGCGGTGAGCACCTGCCAGACCTCGCCCGCCGCTAACCCAACCCGCCGGCCTGTCGACACCAAAACGAATGCGGCGCGCCGCCCAAACTGCGACGACGCGCCTAGCGATTAACAAGGGAGCCGGAAGCTCCCAGCCGCCAGATACCCCCTCGACCCCTATTTACCTTCATTTTTCCTGTTTGGACCTTCCACCCGCTAAAACCTCCCTTCGCAGCCATCTCCCGACGCTCTAAGCTGTCCCCGCGCTCGTCCGGCCGGATGCCCCGCATCCCCCGCCCGGACCCCAGCGCCCCGGCGCCTTGGCGGAGTGGCTACGCAGCGGCCTGCAAAGCCGTTTACACCAGTTCGATTCTGGTAGGCGCCTTGAAGGCGGGCGGGGAGTCGGGCCCCCTCGGTCGCGCTCAGCTGGGCTCAGATGCCTCTTCGACTTGGAAGTCGGTCCCTTTGCCGCCGGCGACGGCGAGGGCGCCCCGAGCGACCAGGATCGCGTCCTCGGGGCTGCCGGCCTCGATCGCGAGAAAGTGGCGGATCAGGCCCTCGCCGCCGGCGATGTCGGGGTCGCGCTCGGCGAGCCGGTACATTCCGGCCTCTTTGAGGTGGGCGATCGCGCCGCCGGAGAGGTCGCCGCGGCAGCTGACCGAGTAGGTGGCCATCGCGGCGAATGCTATGGGGCTAGGCGCTGGTCGCGTCGCCGAGGCCGTTGCGGAACCCCTCCTCGTAGGTGCGGTAGCGGGGCTCCCAGTCGAGCTCGCGCCTGGCCTTCGAGTTCGAGGTGCCGGCGATCCGGGTCATCGTCGAGACCCCGACCTCGTGGCCGGCGTCGAGCAGCAGCGGCACCAGCCGCATTCCCATCGCCCCGCTTCCGCCTGCAACGAGCACCTTCAGCCTCAACACCTCCTCGGAATGGTCTCTCGGTTGGGATGACGAGTGAGCCGAGGGCGGCGTGACAGCGCAGCTGCGACCGTCGGGCGGAGGCCGGCGGCGCGAACCCTTCAGGGCGATCGGGCGGACCAGGCAGCACGGAGGCCGGCGGCCGCTCGGCCGCGGCCGCTCGAGGCCCTGGGTCAGCTGGTGGGCGACGACCCGGCCGGGGGGCGGATCGCTACGCGGCGATCCGGTGCTCGGCGGTGCCGGGCTCGCGCTCCTCGTCCTCGGTGAACGGAGAGCGGCCCGCCATCGCCCGCTCGAGCGCGCGTACGGCCTCGCTCCAGGAGAGGTCGGCATGGGTGACGGCGCTGCCGTCCTCGTAGCTCGTGTACTTCCACTTCTGCATCTGAATCGCGCTCCTCGGGGTGGGAAGACTGCTGGTATACAAGTTTGCGGGAGCAGCGGGCGAACGTTGGTGAGCGCGGTCACACCGGCGCCGTCGTGTGACTCAGCTCACTGAAAATCGCCCCTCAGAGGCGGATTCCACGCCCGCCGTCCCCCCTCATGGCGGGGTGCGGCCCCAATTCGGGCAGAGGTAGGCCTCCTCGAAGCCGGCGCGGAGGATGTTGCGGTAGCTGTTGGAGGGGCGGGCGGGGTCGCGTTCGCCGGTCTCGACGAAGAGCAACTGGGAGCCGGCCGCAGCGGCGTCGAGGATCCGGCGCCGCAGCAGCGCCAGCTGGCAGCCGCGGCGGCGCGCCGGCTCGAGCGTCGCCGCCATCGCTAGCTCGGCGGTGCCGCCGTCGAGGAAGGTCGCGGCGGCCGCCTGGGCGGCGCCGTCGACCTTGGCGACGTAGCAGCGCCAGCCCCGCCGCCCCGGAAGCCCGGCGAAGAGCTCGGCGCCCCAGGCCGGCAGGCCGAAGCCGGCGGCGACGATCGCCGCGAACGGCTCCTCGCTCGATTCGCCGAGCTCGACCACCTCGACGTCGGCGGGCGCCGCGAAGCGCGGCTCGTGCGCGTCGCGGAGGAATTTCATCCAGCCGTAGCCGGGCGCGAAGCCGGCTACGGCGAGGAACCGCTCGGCGGCCGCGGTCCCGGGCAGGCCCGGGGCGACGGGTACGTGGGGGTCGGCGCCGCGCTCCCGGACCCAGGCCAGCGCCGCCTCGAGTGATCCGTCCTCGACCACTCCGGGCGCGGCCGCCCCAAGCACCAGATTGACCACCTGCACGTCGGCGAGCGAGCGGACGATCGTCGCCTGGACCCGCCCGAAGCCCGCCGCCTCGATTCCGTGCTCGGCCGCCGCCTCGGGCCGGACGGCGTCCCAGGCGTCGCCCCAAAAGCGAGTCTCGGTCGCTTCGATCGCACCCCGGTCGTACTCGACCCCCGACTTGGTGGTGGCTGCCATCGGCTCGCCTCTCAGCATAAGTCGCGCCGAATCTGTCGACAGCGCGCGGCCGGGGCGCCGCATCTGTCAGCCTGGGGGCGTGACGGTCACCGCCTCAAGTCCCACCGCCCAGCAGGCGACGCCACAGCTGCCCGACCCGCAGGTGATCGTCCTCTTCGGGGCGACCGGCGACCTCTCCAAGCGCAAGCTGCTGCCGGGGATGTTCCACCTGATGGAGGTGGGGCTGATGCCGGAGCGGTTCCGAATCATCGGCGCCGCCAGGCACGACGTCGGCGTCGAGGAGTTCCGGGAAATAGCTCGCGAGGCGGTATCCGGGTCGGGGCGGCGCAGCGAGGACGGAGGTGCCCTCGACGACTTCCTCTCGTCGCTGCGGTTCGCCGGCGTCGGCGACGGCCTCGGGCCGCTCGGCGAGGAGATCGGCGCGGCGCACAGCGAGCTGGGCGGGGAGGCCGGGGTGCTCTTCTACCTCTCGCTGCCGCCACGGGCCTTCAAGGACACCGTCAGCGCGATTGGCGAGCTCGGGCTCGGCGACGGCTCGAGGGTGATCACCGAGAAGCCGTTCGGCACCAACCTCGAATCCGCCCGCGAGCTGAACCAGCTCCTGCAGTCGGTCTTCGCCGAGGACCGGATCTACCGGATCGACCACTACCTCGGCCGCGAGGCGGTCCAGAACCTGCTGGCGATGCGCTTCGCCAACGGCATGTTCGAGCCGGTCTGGAACCGCAACCACATCGATCACGTCCAGATCGACGTCCCGGAGACGCTCTCGATCGAGATGCGGGGCAGCTTCTACGAGGAAACGGGCGCCTTCCGCGACATGGTCGTGACGCATCTGTTGCAGGTGCTCGGCTTCGTCGCCATGGAGCCGCCGGTCGCGCTCGGCCCGAAGCCGCTCGGGTTGGAGCGCGAGAAGGTCTTCGACTCTCTCTCGCCGCTGCAGCCGGAGAACGTGGTCCGCGGCCAGTACCGCGGCTATCGCGACGAGGACGGGGTCGACCCGGAATCCGACACCGAGACTTTCGTCGCGGTCAAGGCGTTCATCGACAACTGGCGCTGGGAGGGCGTGCCGTTCTTCCTCCGCACCGGCAAGCGGATGGCGGAGAGCAAGCACCTCTTGACGATCGCCTTCGCGCAGCCGCCGCGGCGGATGTTCCCGCTCGACTGCGACCAGGTGGTCGAGTCGTTCGGCCGCGACCACCTCACCTTCGAGCTCGGCGAGCCGGGGACGATCTCGGCCTCCTTCCTCGCCAAGGTTCCGGGGCCGACGATGCAGCTCGGCGAAGCCCACATGCAGTTCAACTACGACAGCCTCGACGCCGACGAGCAGGGCCTCGACCCCTACGAGCGGTTGATCCACGACGTGATGCTCGGCGACCGCACCCTGTTCACCAGCTCCGAGGCGATCGAGCGCCTGTGGGAGATCTCAGAGCCGGTGCTGGAGAGCCCGCCGCCCGTCGAAGAGTACGAGCCGGGATCGTGGGGACCGGAGGGCAGCCACCGGCTGATCGAGTCGCGCCGCTGGCACCTGCCGAGCAACCACGCCTAGCGGCGCGCGCCGGCGGGGCGGAACCGCCCCCGAGAACGGAAAAGGGCCCCGAAGGGCCCCTGATTCCGAAGGACGTACCACCAAGGAGGGTGAGCTCCGTGGCTCGTCGGTCCTCGAGCTTGGAAGTTCTATGTGCCGCAACCCTGGCGACGCCCCCACCAACACCATGGAGGTAGGAAAGTTGCACCAATCCGTCGGCTTTTGGCGCCCGAACCTTTAGTCCATCTGTCCAGGACGGATTCTTAACCGCGGTCCGCCCGCCACCTGGCACGATCAACTCGCTCGGCCAGCCGGACCGGGCAAGCAAGCAAGGAGAGCTTGAATGAACCACCTACCGAGTGTTGTACTCGTCCACGGAGCCTGGGCCGACGGGTCCTGCTGGACCCCCGTGATCGCGACTTTGCAAGCCAAGGGCTACGAGGTGACCGCGCCGCAGTTCCCCGAGACCTCGACCGACGACGACGTCGCCCGTCTGCGCCAGGTGCTGGAGCGGCTCGAGGGCCCGATCATCCTCGCCGGCCATTCCTACGGCGGCCAGATCATCACCGCCCTCGGTCCCCATCCGGACGTCGCCGGCCTGGTTTATGTCGCCGCCTTCGGCCTCGACGAGGGGGAGTCGCTCGGCCAGTTGCTCGGAGGCGGTCCGCCCACCCCGGCGCTCGCGAATCTGGCCGTCGACCAGCAGGGGTTCGGGTGGCTGCCCGAGGCCGACTTCGTCGGGCACTTCGCCGGCGACCTCGACCCCGAGCAGGCCCGTGTCCTCCATGCGGTCCAGCAGCCGATCTCGATGAGCACCTTCGAGTACACGATGGGCGAGCCCGGCTGGAAGTCCGCTCCCTCCTGGTTCGTGGTCGCCGCCAACGACGAGGCCATCCCGCCCGACGCCGAGCGTCAGTTCGCGGCGCGGATGGGAGCGACGACGGTCGAGGTCAGCGCCGGGCACCTAGTGATGGTCACTCATCCCGATGCCGTCGTCGACCTGATCGAGCGGGCGACGGGAGCGGCCCGGTAGCTATCTTGTCGCCCCCGGGGCGTTTAGCTCAGTTGGGAGAGCGCCAGCTCGACAAGCTGGAGGTCACTGGTTCGAGCCCAGTAACGCCCACTCTCTGGCTCGCTGCAGCGAGATTCCGGGTGGTCCGAACCAACGGCGAGGGCGCCGCGTATGGCGGTCAGCACCGACGGGCGCACCTGGGCGCCGGCGGCTTGCCGAGCGGGGAGTCCCGCTCGGCCTTCGGGTGACTCGAGCGCCGGCGCCCAGAATGCGTCCGACCAACGGCGCTCGGGGCGGCACCGCCTCAAGCGGTTGCCGGCATCTTCACCTCGGTCAGCCGGATGCTGTTGCCGGACGGGTCGCGGAAGCCCGCGTCGACCCCGTAAGGACGGTCTTCCGGCGCTTCGGTGAACTCGACGCCGCGGTCTCGCAGGGCCTCGTAGTCGCCGCGGCAGTCGTCGGTGGTGAGGAAGACCGTGCCGGCGAAGCCCTTCGCCATCAGTTCTTCGATCTGCTTCTTGGTTTCGGCGTCCAGTACCGGCTCGCCCGGGATCGCCATTAGGACGATCGAGACGTCCTCCTGGCCTGGGGGCGAGACGGTGAGCCAGCGGAAGTCGCCGAGCTCGGGCATCGTCACGTCGATGCGGACCTCCATCCCCAGCTTCTCGGTGTAGAAGGCGAGCGCCTGCTGTTGGTCGTGGACCCAAAGATGTGCGTTTGCGATCTTCATTCGTATCTCTCCTGTGCGGGGTCGTTGAACTCTGCGGAGACCCTAGGAGTGGACTGCCTCGCTGTCTTCTCGAAACGTGCGGTGCTGCGGCCGCCCGTAGGCGCGGACGACGCAGCCGGGGACGATTGCGAAGGCGGCGGCCGGCGGGTGAGCCGCTCGGTACTGGGCCGGCGTCTTGCCGTAGGTGCGCCTGAAGCTGGTGGTGAAGGAGCCGACGCTCCGCAGGCCGACGTCGAGGCAGATCTCGATCACGGTTCGGTCGGTGGTCCGCAGCAGCGTCGCCGCCCGCTCCAGCCGGCGCGTCAGCAGGTAGGCGTGCGGCGAAACGCCGAACGCCTGCTTGAGCTCGCGGCTGAAATGCGCCCGCGAGAGCCCCGCCGCGCGCGCCATGTCGTCGACGTCGATTTGCTCGGCGAAGCGGTGGTCGGCGAGGTCCTTGCCGCGCAGCAGGTGGCGGGCGGGGGGTACGAACGCCATCGGCGCAGTCTAGGCTCGCGGCCGTGATCGGGACCTACGCAGCGGCGGTGGCGGTTTGCGTGGCCGCGCTGGCGCTGGGGCAGGCGGCGGTGTCGCTGTGCGGGGCCCGGCGGTGGTCGTGGATGGCGCCGCCGGTCGGCCTGGCGCTGGTCTGCGCGATCTGCTGGGGGACGGTACGGCTGCCGGGCCACGGGGTGGTCTCGGCCGTGGTGGTGCCGGCATTGGTGATCGCGGCGATGGTCTACCTCTGGGGGCGGCTGGAGGGCGGCGCGAGAGCGCTCCGCGAGGGCTGGCCGGTGGCGCTGGCGGCGCTGGTCGCGGCCTCGCTGCCATTCGCTGTCGAAGGCCACTTCGGGATCCTCGGCACCAGCTTCAACCCCGACATGTCGCAGCACCTCCTGGCGGCGGACCGGCTGGCCGAAGGCCACGGGTCGGAGCTGCTGCACCAGGGCTACCCGCTCGGGCCGCACGCGGTAGTGGTGGCCCTGAACCAGGGCCTCGGGATCGGTCTCGTCCACGGCTTCAGCGGCCTCACCGTCGCGGTAGCGGTGCTGGCGCCGCTGACCGCGCTGGCGGCCTTCAGGGACCTGCCGTGGCTGGTTCGGAGCTGCGCGGCGCTGGTCGTCGGGCTCGCCTACCTGGTCGCTTCCTACTTCGCGCAGGGCGCCTTCAAGGAGACGATCGAGGCGCTGTTCGTGCTCGCCTTCGCGCTCTCGCTGCGCGAATCGACCCGCGGCTGGGAGGGGCTGACGCTGCGGTTCGTGCCGGCGGCCCTGCTCGGCGTCGGCGCCGTCTACGTCTACAGCTTCCCTGGCCTGCTCTGGCTGGCGGGGACCGCGGTGCTCTGGTTGCTGGCCGAGCTGGCGCTGGGGCGGCGGCCGGTCGAGTGGCGTTCGGGCGGCCTCGCGCTGCTCGTCTTCGCGGTCCCGGTCGTGCCCGAGTTAGGCCGCATGGTCGACTTCCAGAGCTTCGAGACCTTCGACCCCAACGGCCCCGGCCTCGGCAACCTCTTCGGCCAGATCTCGCCGTTCGAGGCGCTCGGGATCTGGCCGTCGGGGGACTTCCGGCTGGCCCCCGGGGACGGCGCGGTGCCGGCGGTCGGCTACTACCTCGGCGCGGCCTTCGGGGCGGTGCTCCTGGGCTGCGGCCTTTGGTGTTGCTGGCGTCGGCGGGAGACGGCGCCGCTCGCCGGGTTGGTCGCCTGCGCCGTCGCCTATGCCGCCGCCCGGGTCGGCGGCACGCCATACACGGCGGCGAAGGCAATCGAGATCGGCGCCCCCCTGGTCGCGCTGACGATCCTGCTGCCGCTGAACGGCGTGGGCGATTGGCGCTTTTTGCATCTCATCGGTGCAAAAGGCGCCAAGGCCCGGATCGCTCCCCTCGCCGCCGCGCTGTTCGTGGTCGCCGCCGGGGCCTGCTCGCTGCTCGCCTTCGCCAACGCCCCGGTCGGTCCCTCGTCCTACTCGCCGGCGCTCGCCGGCTTCCGCGCCGACGTCGGCGAAGGCCCAACCCTCGTCCTCGCCCCCCACCAGCTGCTGGCGAGCGAACAGGGCGGCCCCTTCATCTCCTGGGAATTGCGGGGCGGGCGGGTCTGCATCGCCGAAGCGGGCGAATTGGAAGACCTCACCAGGGGCGTCCGCTACGTCGTCACCGAAGGCTCGCGGCACGATCCGCCGTTCCCGGGCCTTCGCCTCGACCGCGTCGCCAAGCCCTACGTGCTCTGGGAAGCGACCGGGTCGGTCGGCGGCGAAAGCCCGTGCCCGCTGATCGCGGTGCGGCAGGCGCGGCAGGGGTCCAAGCGCTGAGGCCGTTCGTTCTTTGCTCCCCAGGAGGGGCACAAAGAACGAACGCACTCGCCCCCGTACCATCACGCCCATGGAGGCTGCAACGGAGAAGGTCGTCGTCACCTTGCCCGACGGCGCGCCGCTCGAGCTCGAGCCGGGGGCGACGGGGGCCGACGCCGCCGCGGCGATCGGGCCGGGCCTCGCCCGCGCCGCCCTCGCGATCGAGGTCGACGGCGAGCTCCGCGACCTCGCCGCGCCACTCCCCGCTGAGGGCGCCTCCAAGGTGGCGATCGTCACCGAGCGCGACCCCGAGGGCCTGGAGCTGATCCGCCACGACGCCGCCCACGTGATGGCCGAGGCGGTGACCGAGCTCTATCCCGGCACCAAGGTGACGATCGGGCCGCCGATCGAATCGGGCTTCTACTACGACTTCGAGTTCCCGCCTGATACAAGGATCACCGAGGAGGATCTGCCGAAGATCGAGGAGGCGATGCGCGCCCACATCGCCGCCGACGAGGGCTTCTCGCGCCGCGACGTCCCGGTCGCCGAGGCGATCGAGATCTTCCGCGGCCAGGACCAGGGCTTCAAGGTCGAGCTGATCGAGGACCTGGTCCGCGACGAAGGGGTGGAGACGGTCTCGCTCTACCGCAACGGCCCCTTCGAGGACCTCTGCCGCGGCCCGCACTCGCCCTCGACCGGCCGGATCAAGGCGATCAAGCTGAGCTCGGTCGCTGGCGCCTACTGGCGCGGTGACGAGAACCGAGAGCAGCTGACCAGGATCTACGGCACCGCCTTCTTCTCCAAGGCCGATCTCGAGCAGCACCTGGAGCGGATCGAGCAGGCGAAAGCGCGCGACCACCGTCGGCTCGGCCCCCAGCTCGGCCTCTTTCTACTGCGCGACGAGGCGCCGGGGATGCCATTCTGGCTCCCCACCGGCACCACCCTGCTGCACCTGATCGAAGCCGAGGTCCGCAAGCAGCTGCGCAAGCGCGGCTACGAGGAGATTGCGACGCCGCAGGTGCTAGACGAGGAGCTCTGGCACCGCTCCGGCCACTGGGACAACTACCGCGACGAGATGTACTTCATGAGCGACGGCGAGCGCAAGTTCGCGCTGCGGCCGATGAACTGCCCCGGTGCCTGCCTCGTCTACTCCTCCGACCGTCACTCCTACCGCGAGCTGCCGCTGCGGCTGGCCGAGTTCGGGCGGGTGACGCGGAACGAGCGCGAGGGCGTCCTCCACGGGCTGCTGCGGGTCCGGGCCTTCACCCAGGACGACGCCCACGTCTACTGCTCGGAGGACCAGATCGCCGACGAGGTGGCCTCGATCTGCGAAGGGATCGACGAGCTCTACGCCCGCTTCGGCTTCGAGGACGTCAAAGTCGAGCTCTCGACCCGGCCGGAGAAGTCGATGGGAACCGAGGAGCAGTGGGCGAAGGCCGAGGCGGCGCTGACCGAGGCGCTCGACCGTCAGGGCCGCGAGTACGAGCTGAACCCCGGTGACGGCGCCTTTTACGGGCCGAAGATCGACTTCCACGTCACCGACGCGCTCGGCCGCTCCTGGCAGTGCGGCACCTGCCAGCTCGACTTCCAGATGCCGGAGCGCTTCGAGCTCTACTACACCGGCGCCGACGACGCCCCCTACCGGCCGGTGATGATCCACCGGGCGCTGCTGGGCTCGATGGAGCGCTTCGCCGGGATCCTGATCGAGCACTACGCCGGCCGTTTCCCGGTCTGGCTGGCGCCGCTGCAGGCGATCGTCCTGCCGATCTCCGATCGCCACCGCGAATACGCGCAGAAGGCGCTCGCAACGTTGCGGGACCTCGGCGTAAGGGTGACGATCGACGAACGCTCCGAGTCGATCGGCAAGAAGGTCCGCGACGCGGCGATCGGCCGCTATCCGTACATGCTGGTGGTCGGCGATCGCGAGCAGGAGAATGGCGGCGTCAGCGTCCGCTCGCACGACGACGGCGAGCTGGGGGAGATGCCCCTGGCGGAGCTCGCGGCGCGGGTGGTGGCGGAGACCGGCGAGTGAGCGGAGAGCGAAATTCGGCTTGCCAACTCGGCAATGGCCTCTATACTGGCCCGACACTTGACTGCTGGCACCCCAAATCACGTCCGCGCCTGAGCGCCCCGTGCCCGCCGGTCGACCACTCGTCCTCTTGAAGCTCCACCACTCTTCGCACTAGTGCCGGTTCCGCGCAGGTTCGATCGGCGCCCTCCCGAGCGCGACACGACTCGGATAAACGAGCGCATCCGCGTGGCGCAGGTGCGACTGATCGGCGCCGACGGCGAGCAGCTGGGGATCGTCGACACCGCCGAGGCGATGCGCCAGGCGCAGGCTGCCGACCTCGACCTGGTCGAGGTCGCGCCGAACTCGAAGCCGCCGGTCACCCGCCTGCTCGATTACTCGAAGTACAAATACGAGCAGGAGCAGAAGCAAAAGCAGGCGCGCAAGCACCAGCAGCAGACCAACATCCGCGAAATCAAGCTGCGTCCGAAGATCGCGGCAAACGACTACAACACCAAGAAGGGCCACGTCGAACGCTTCCTGCGCCACCACGACAAGGTCAAGATCACGATCATGTTCCGCGGCCGCGAGCAGGCCCACCCGGAGCGCGGTCGGGCGCTGCTGCAGAAACTCTACGAGGACCTCGGCGGCCTGGCGACGATCGAGTCCCAGCCCCTCCAGGAAGGCCGCAACATGAGCATGCTGCTGGCCCCGAGTAAAGAGGTCGGCCGGGTCGACGGCGACAAAGACGGCGCCCCGGCCGAGGCCGAGCCGCAGGAGTCCCCGGCGGCCGACGCCAAAACCGCCTAGCGGCCGAGGCGGACTCGGAGGGAGGCGGGGATGCCGGCGATCGCCGCCGGGTCGAGGCCCGGCAGCTGGGGCAGGTGCCGATGACCTAGAGGACTCGCATCGGGGCGAAGGGCACGCGCGGGCTTGGCGCGAACCGGCTACCGCCCCCGGTCTGCTTCAATAGCGAACCCGTATGCCGAAGATGAAAACCCATTCCGGCGCCAAGAAGCGGTTCAAGAAGACCGCCACCGGCAAGCTGCGCGGCCGCCGCGCCTTCTCCAGCCACATCCTGGAGAAAAAGGCGCCGAAACGGAAGCGGCGGATGAGCCGGCCGGTCGAGATCGCCGCCCAAGATGCGCCGCGGGTGCGGAAGCTGCTCGGAGGCGGCAGGTGAGCCGGGTCAAGCGCTCCGTCCACGCGCGCAAGAAGCGCCGCAAGGTGCTGAAGGAAGCGAAGGGCTACTTCGGCCGCAAGCACTCCTCCTACCGCTTCGCCAAAGAGCAGGTGCAGCGGTCGGGGATGTACGCGTACCGGGACCGGCGCAACAAGAAGCGGACCTTCCGGGCTCTCTGGATCACCCGCATCAATGCCGCCGCGCGGCTCGAGGGCATGAGCTACTCGCAGCTGATCCACGGCCTCAACCAGGCTGAAATCGAGGTCAACCGCAAGATGCTCGCCGACATCGCCGTCAACGACCGCGACGCCTTCCGCCGATTCGTGGAGCTAGCCCGGGAGGGTGCCGCCGCCTGAGGGCGAACGACACCAGAGGTTTCCCGGGCGGGCCGTGAGAACGGCTCGCTTTTTCGTTTTCAGGGACCTTCTGACGCAGACGACGACACTTCGATGACGATCACCAGCCACGACAACGCCAAGCTGAAACTGGTCCGCAAGCTGCGGGAGCGAAAGCACCGCGAGCGCGAGGACCTGTTCGCGACCGAGGGCGAGGACCTGCTGGCCGCCGGCCTCGCCGCTGGCGCTGGGCCGCGCTTCGTGCTCGTCGCGGCGGGCGCGAGCCTGGAGGGCGCCGGGTTCTGCGGCGCCGAGCTGGCCGCCGGGACGGCCGAGGAGGTCGAGCCGGAGCTGCTCGCGGGCGCCTCGACCCTGGGCTCGGGGACGCGGGCGATCGCCGTCTGGCCGCGGCGCTTCGCCGCGGCGCCGACCGCCCCGAGCCTCTACCTGCACGGGGTCGGCGACCCCGGCAACGTCGGCGCGATCCTCCGCAGCGCCGACGCCCTGCTCGGCGGCGCCGTCGTCCTCGGCCCCGAGTGCGCCGACCCGTTCTCGCCGAAAGCGGTGCGGGCGAGCATGGGCTCGATCTTCACGCGGCCACCGCTGCGGGCCGAGCTGGGGGAGACGGCGGCGCCTCGGGTCGCCCTCGTCGCCCACGGCGGCGGCGGGCTCGAGGCGCTCGCCGGCGCCGCCACCGTCTGCCTCGGCGCCGAGCGCGAGGGGCTGCCGGACGACGTGGTCGCCGCCTGCGACGCCGCCGCGATGATCCCCCTGCGGCCGGGCGGGGCCGAGTCTCTCAACGTCGCCGCCGCGGCGGCTATAGCGTGCCAGCGCATGAGCGAGGCAGCCAGGTGATCGAGCGGATCGAGGAGATCAGGGCCGAGGCGGCCGCCGCGATCGAGGCCGCCGGTTCGAGCGCCGAGCTGGAGGAGCTGCGGGTCCGCCACCTCGGCCGCAAGGCCGAGCTGCCGGGGGCCCTGCGGACGATCTCCAAGCTGCCGCCGGAGGAGCGCGGCAAGGTCGGCGGCGCCGCCAACAAGGCGCGCAAGGAGCTGGAGGAGCTGCTGAGGCGCCGGGCGGCGGCGCTCGACGCCTCCGAGCTCGACTCCCGCCTCGCCACCGACCGGATCGACGTCACCCTGCCCGGGGCGCCGCCGCGGCCGGTCGGCCACGCCCACCTCGTCGCCCGCACCCAGCGGCAGATCGAGGACGTGATGGTCGGCCTTGGCTACACGGTCGCCGAAGGCCCGGAGATCGAGCACGACTACTACAACTTCACCGCCCTGAACCACCCGCCCGGCCACCCGGCGCGGATGCTCCAGGACACCTTCTACGTCGCCTCCCGCCCCGACGCCCTGCTCCGCACCCACACCTCGCCGATGCAGGTGCGGGCGATGGAGACCCAGCCGCCGCCGATCTTCGTGGTCGTCCCGGGCAAGGTCTACCGGCGCGACTCCGACGCCACCCACAGCCCGATGTTCAGCCAGATGGAGGGGCTGGCGATCGCCGAGGGCCTCACCCTCGCCGATCTCAAGGGGACGCTGCTGGCGCTCTCGCGGGCGCTCTTCGGCGAGAGCCGCGAGCTGCGGCTGCGGCCCCATTACTTCCCCTTCACCGAGCCGAGCGTCGAGGTCGACGTCTCCTGCTTCCAGTGCGAGGGCACCGGCAGCCTCGCCGACGGCAGTCGCTGCAACCTCTGCAAGGGCCAGGGCTGGATCGAGATCCTCGGCGCCGGCATGGTCGACCCCAACGTGCTCGGCTTCGTCGAGCGCTTCGGCTACGACTCCGAGCGGGTCCAGGGCTTCGCCTTCGGCCTCGGGATCGAGCGGGTGGCGATGCTGCGGCACGGCGTGCCTGATCTGCGCCGCTTCTTCGATAACGACGTGCGGATGCTGGAGCAGTTCGCATGAGAGTCCCCGACAGCTGGCTGCGGGAGTACTGCGACCCGACCGACCTGTCGCCGGAGCAGCTCGCCGACCGTCTGGTGATGACCGGGACCGAGGTCGAGCGGATCGACCTGGTCGGGCCGCCTTCGCCTGAGAACTTCGTCGTCGGCAAGGTCGAGGCGGCCGAGCAGCACCCCGCCGCCGACCGGCTGCGGGTCTGCGCGGTCGACGTCGGCGACGGCGCGGCGCGGACGATCGTCTGCGGCGCCCCCAACGTCGCCGCCGGCCAGACCGTCGCCGTCGCCCTGCCCGG
>DASXFL010000191.1:0-7627 GCA_036489595.1 Solirubrobacterales bacterium | reverse complement strand
CGCCCGGCCTGCGCGAGAGGTTCGAGCTCACCCCGTGAGAAATCGGCGGGGGCGAGGGCGGAGCGGAGGGCAATCGACGGGGTGGCTCCTGCGAGCGCGACGTGCTCCTTCACCGGTGAGCCGCGCCCATCGCGATTCAAGTTCGGCCCGGCGGCTGCCGATTGACCGGACGCATGTTCTATCGACGCCCGAAAACACTGGCTTTCGCAAGTCTCGCCGCGGCGCTCTCGCTGGTCCTGGCGCTGTCGGCCTGCGGCGGCTCGGGAACGGGGAACGGCTCTGGCTCCTCCGAAGGGAGTGAAGGGGGGACGCTGAAGGCGACGATCGCCTCCTTCCCCGACTACCTCGACCCCGGCCTCGGCCTCTCGGTCGAAAGCCTCAACGCCTTTTACGACACCTACATCCCGCTGCTCACCTATGCCCACGCCGGCGGCAAGGCCGGCGGCAAGGTCGTCCCCGGCCTGGCGACGGCAATGCCGAAGGTGAGCGACGGCGGCCGTACCTACGAGCTCACCCTGGCCAAGGGCCTGCGCTACTCGAACGGCGAAGCGGTGAGGGCGTCGGACTTCGGCACCGCGATCGAACGCGACTTCCGCCTCAACTCGCCCGCCACGCCCTTCTACGAAGACATCGTCGGCGCCGCCGAATTCGCCAAGACCAAGGAAGGCGGGATCCCGGGGATTGAAGCCAACGACAAGACGGGGGAGATCACGATCCACTTGGTGCGCCCGCGCGGCACCTTCGAGAACGAGTTGGCGCTGCCGACGGCGGCGCCGCTGCCGGCGAAGACCGCCGCCGAAGACCTCAGCCTGCATCCGCCGCCGGCGACCGGCCCCTACGTGATCGTCGGCGTGCAGGCGGGCCGAGGCTGGGAATACGAACGCAACCCGGAGTGGGCGAAGCGCAACGCGAAGCTGGTGCCGAACGTTCCCGCCGGCCACGTCGACAAGATCGAATTCGACGTCCTCCGCAACCCGTCGACCCAGGTCAGCGACGTCGAATCGGGCCGCTACGACTGGATGGAGAACGCGCCCGCGGCCGAACGCTATGCGGCGGTGAAGGAAAAGTACGAAGGCACCCAGTTCGAGGTCAACACCGCCCCCGGCACCTACTTCTTCTGGCTCAACACGACGCAGGCGCCGTTCGACGACGCCAGGGTGCGACAGGCGGTCGAGTACGCGGTCGACGCGCAGGCGCTGGAACGGATCTACGCCGGCCAGCTGAGCGGCACCCAGCAGGTGCTGCCGGCCGAAATGCCCGGCTACGAAAAGCTCGACCTCTACCCGCACAGCCTCGCCAAGGCGAAGGAACTGCTGGCGGCGGCGAACCCGAGCGACCGCGCGATCACGGTCTGGGGCGACAACGAAAGCCCGAACAAGGAAGCGGTCGAATATTACGGCTCGGTGCTGGAAGAAATCGGCTTCGAAGTGAAGCTGAAGATCGTCAACTCGGACACCTACTTCACGGTGATCGGCAACGACTCGACCCCCGACCTCGACACCGGCTTCGCCAACTGGTTCGCCGAATACCCGAACCCCAACGCCTTCTTCCAGCCGATGCTGACCGAAGGCGCGCTGGCGCCGACCAACGCCACCAACCTCGCCCGCTTCGCCGATCCGCAGATCAGCGCCGGGATCGAAAAGCTGGCGACCGAACCGCTCGGGCCCGAACAGGAAAAGGAATACGCGCAGATCGACAAGGAAGTGATGGAAGCGGCGCCGCTCGTGCCCTACGGCAACGCCACCGCGCCGACCTTCGTCTCCAGCGCGATCAACCTCGAAGAGGTCGTCTTCAACCCGACCTTCAGCCAGGACCTAGCCAGCTTCCAGTTCAAGTAGGGCCTCGGCCGCGCCTGGGGCGTCGCATCTCGGCGTCCTCGGTCGCTCGCCTGCCGAGCACGCTTCGCTCCCTGCGCCCTTGACCTGCTTGGCCAGGCACGCCCGAGGCGGCCGCCCCGATCGCGCGGGCCATTCCGGTGATCGCCGCCAGGCTCGAAGCCGTGCGGACCGACGAGATCCCGGCCTGCGCGGCCCTCACCGGGTCGAGCGCGTTGTCGCCGGCGATCACGTGCAGCGGCTTGCCGGCGGCGGCACAGAGCTCGGCGACGGTCCCGATCGCCTTGCCGTCGAGGCTCTGCTCGTCGAGCCTGCCCTCACCGCTGATCACCGCGTCGGCGTCGCCCAGCCGCCGCGAGAAGTCGGCCCGCCGCAGGACGAAGAGGGCGCCCGGCCGCAGCCGCGCTCCGAGGGCGCCGTAGAGGCCGCCCGAGAGGCCGCCGGCGCAGCCGCTCATCGGCAGCCCGCGCGGATCGCGCGGGAGGGTGTCGGCGAGCTCGCGCAGGCGGGCGCTGAGCCGGGCGACCGCGTCGGGGCCGGCGCCCTTCTGCGGTGCGAAAACCCGGGCCGCGTCCTCGTAAGGCGTCTCGACATCGCAGAGGACTTCGAGCTCGACGTCGCCGAGGCCGCGGCGGCCGCCGATCGCTTCGATCGTGCCTTGGCCGCCGTCGGTCGAGGCGCTGCCGCCGGCGGCTACCAGAACTTTGCGGGCGCCGGCAGCGATCGCCGCCGCGATCAGCTCGCCGGTCCCGTAGCTGTCGGCGCGCTCGGCGTCGCGGTCCTCCGCGGCCACCAGCGGCAGCCCAGAGGCGGCGGCGACCTCGACCACCGCCGTCCGCTCGCCGGCCAGGAGCGCGAAGGAGGCGACGATCGGCCGCCGCAGCGGGTCGTGGGCCTCGACCTTGACCGTGCGGCCGCCGAGGTTCGCCAGCAGCGCCGCCGCCGTCCCCTCGCCGCCGTCGGCGATCGGGCAGAGGTCGGCGGCAGCGCCGGCCTGCTCGAGCCCCTCGCCGATCGCCTGCGCCACCGTCGCCGCCTCGAAGGTGCCCTTGAAGGAGTCGGGGGCGACCAGGTAGCGGCTGGGGTAGTCCGGCACGCGCCCATCTAAGCGCGAAACCGCCCGCGCCTGCACTCGATCGGTGGCGATGCAACGAATGGCCGACCCCTGGCGCGACACCGCAGTGATCGACGCACGGGCGCCGCGCTTCAACCAGGCGGTGGCCGCCGTCGTCGCCCTGCTCGGGGCGATCCTCGGCCTCAGCTCGGCCGCCGCCGCCTCACCGGCGTCGCCTACTTCGGCTGCTGCAGCCACGGCTCGGCGAGGGCGAGCTCGAGGACTCGCGGCCGCCCGCGACTGGGAGCGGCGGCTGGCGGCCGAGCCGGAGTCGCTGCTGCGGATCGACGTCCGCGAGCGCCTCGCGGCCTAGACCGTGCCTTCGACCTCGGCCGCGATCCCGCCCAGCAGCCACTCCAGCCCCGCCTCGAAGCTCTCGGCCTTGACCCCGAGGGTGAGGTCGGAGGCGGCGATCGCCGCCAGGTGCGGGTACTCGCCGCTCGCCACCTGCTCGGCCAGGTAGGCGTCGATCTGCTCCTGGCTGTACTCGCCGCCGTTGGCGCAGTTGCTCTGGTTGTCCTTCCAGTTGAGGACTTCCCAGCGCACGTAGCCGAGCGTGTAGGTGTCGATCGCCAGCAGCACCGCTCGCTTGCGCTCGAAGGGAAGGTCAAGGGTGGAGACGGCGGCCAGCGACTGGTCGATGTGGTGAAGGGATTTCGGTCCCAGCAGCGAGCGCCGGAAGGCGAGGGCGATGCTCCAGGGGTGGGCGCGGGCGGCGGCGCGGGTGCGCTGGGCGATCTGGCGCAGCGCCTCGCGCCAGTCCTCGGGAACCTCGCCGGGGAGGACGGCGGCGCCCATCGCCTCGTCGACCATCAGGTCGATCAGCTCGCCCTTGTGCTCGATGTGGGTGTAGAGGCTCATCGGGCGGGCCTCGAGCTTGGCGGCGATGCGGCGGATCGAGACCGCCTCGATCCCCTCGGCGTCGGCAAGCTCGACCGCCGCGGCGACGATCGCCTCGCGCGAGAGCCCGGCCGGCCGCTCCGGCGGGGGTTTGCTCCAGGGCGTCTGGATTTGGCTCGCCATCGGCAGAACCTAGTCTACCGTACGCTGTATCGCAAACCTGATACGGTGTACGGCTATGGCACCCTCCGCAGCGCAACCGGCCGCATCTGGACTCCCGGCAGGAGCCGACGAAGGGCTCGACCGCTCGACCTGGATCGTCGCCGGCGTCGTCCTCCTCGGCGCCGTGATGTCGATCCTCGACACCACCGTCGTCAACGTCGCGATCGACCGCCTGGCGATCGACTTCAACACCTCGCTGACGACGATCCAGTGGGTCGTCACCGGCTACACGCTGGCGCTCGCCGCGGTGATCCCGATGAGCGGCTGGGCGGCCGACCGCTTCGGCACCAAGCGCATCTACATCGCCTCGCTGGCCTTGTTCATGGTCGGCTCGATCCTCTCCGGGCTGGCCTGGAGCGCCGGCTCGTTGATCGCCTTCCGTGTCCTCCAGGGAATCGGCGGCGGCATGATCATGCCCGCGGTGATGACGATCATGACCAAGAAGGCCGGGCCGGCACGGATGGGGCGGGTGATGGGCGTGCTCGGCGTGCCGATGCTGGTGGCGCCGATCCTCGGGCCGATCCTCGGCGGCTGGCTGGTCGACGACGTCTCCTGGCGCTGGATCTTCTTCATCAACGTGCCGATCGGGATCGTCGCCATCGCCCTCGCCTACATCGTCCTCGAGCCCGACCAGTCGCAGCGCGGCCACAGGCTCGACTGGCTCGGGATGGCGCTGCTCTCGCCCGGCCTGACGGCACTGATCTTCGGCCTCGCCGAGTCCTCCAGCGGCGGCTTCGGGGCGACCAAGTCGTGGCTGCCGATCGTCGCCGGGATCGCCGCCATCGCCGCCTTCTTCTGGCACAGCTGGCGGACCGGGGCGCCGCTGATCGACATCCGCACCTTCACCCAGACCCGCGCCGGCGCCTCGGCGGTCACCTTCATGCTGTTCGCGATCGCCTTCTTCGGGGCGATGCTGCTGATGCCGCTCTACTTCCAGACCGTCCGCGGCGCCTCGGCCCTCGAAGCCGGCCTGCTGCTGGTCCCGCAGGGCCTCGGGGCGATGATCACGATGCCGCTGGCCGGCAAACTGACCGACCGCTATGGCCCTAGCAAATGGCCCGTCGTCGGGATCCCGCTGCTGGTGATCGGCATCCTGCCGTTCGCCTTCGTCACCGCCCACACCTCCTACGTCCTCCTGCTCTCCTTCTCCTTCGTCCTCGGCCTTGGGATGGGCTTCTCGATGATGCCGACGATGACCGCGGCGATGCAGGCGGTCCCGGCGGCGGCGATCGCCCGCACCTCGACCGCGATGAACATCATCCGCCAGGCCGGCGCCTCGATCGGCACCGCGATCCTCTCGGTCCTGCTCTCGAGCGCGATCAGCGACAACCTCAACGGCCTCGGCTCGAGATCGGGGGAAAGCGGCTTCGGCCAGCTCCAGCACCTGCCGCCGGCGCTGCAGCAGAAAGTCTCCGAACCGATCGCCGAAGCGTTCGCGCAGACCTTCGTCTGGGCCGTGATCCTGCTCGCCCTCGCCTTCATCCCGGCGCTTTGGATGGCCCTGAAGGCCCGCGGCGAGGGCGCCCCCGCCACCCAGGCCCACCCTGTCGCTGCCCTCGAGTAGTCCGGCGGCATCCCGCCTCGCCCTGCGGAGGGTGAACTTTTGCAGCGGATCATTGTGGTGGGCCGGTCCGATACCGGTGAAGTGAAGTCGCTCGCCCTTGACCCGGACAATCGCGCCGGCCCTGCAGAGCCTGGTGACGCTCTCGGGGATGGTCGGGATCGGGACGATCTTCGGCCTCGTGCTGAGGAGCGGCCGTTGCTTGTGGGCTGGGAGCGGAGGGGGCGGTTCTACCTCGACCAAGACAACGCCGCCGGCTTCGCGGCGATCGTGCGGAGGCGCTGGGAGGAGCTCGGAGACGAAGGCGCCGCCCACCCGAGCGGTGAGCCGATCCTGGTCAGGGCCCAGGTGCCGACGTCCTGGCGCCTCCGCCGCCGCCGCAGCGAGCTCACCTTCCTCGCCTTTCGCCCGGCCGGCGGCGGCCGGGAGCAGACCCTGCGCTTCGAGCGGGGGGAGATGGGCGCCTATGACGTGACCGAGCTGGTCCGCGCCGCCTGAGCGCGCTTGGCATCATCCGCCACCAATGGACCGCCACTCCACCGCCGACGAGCAGCTGCTCGCCCTGATCGAGATCCCGAAGGGGAGCCGCAACAAGTACGAGTGGGACCCGGCGTCGGGGCATGTGGTGCTCGACCGCTTCCTCTCCTCCTCGACCGTCTACCCGGTCGACTACGGCTTCCTCACCGGCCACCGCGGCGAGGACGGCGACCCGCTCGACTGCCTCGTCTGCGTCTCCGAGCCGACCTTTCCCGGCTGCATCGTCCCGGTCAAGCCGGTGGGGCTGCTGAAGATGCACGACGAGGCCGGGCCCGACGACAAGGTGGTCTGCGTGCCGCTGCGCGACCCCGGTTGGTCGGGCGTCGAGGATCTCGACGACCTGCCCCAGCAGTTGCTGATCGAAGTCGAGCACTTCTTCAACGTCTACAAGGAGCTCGAACACAAGCCGGTCGAGACCGACGGCTGGCGCCAACGCGCCGAGGCCCAGGAGACGATCGAGGCGGCGCGGCAGCGCGAGGCCGACCACGGCCCCGGCTCGGTCGACTGATGGCCGCCGAGAGCGCAAACCCCGACCTGAGGCTGCTGCGGGCGATGCGGACGCGCGGGCACTCGCCCGGGCTCGAGGCGGCGGCGGTGGCGCTCGGCAAGACCGGCAACCACGCGCTGATCTGGGCGCTGCTGAACCTGGTGTTGACGGCGCTCGACTGGGAACGGCACGAGCAGTGGCTGATCTGCGCCGTCCTCGGGCCGCTCTGCATCGGCTTCAATTACCTGATCAAGCTGGCGGTGAGGCGGCCGCGGCCGGTGCTGGAGGGGCTGCCGCCGCTGGGCGGCGCGCCGAGCTCGCTCAGCTTCCCCTCCGCCCATGCCTTCTCCTCCTTCGCGGTGGCAACGGCGATGTTCCGGGTCGACCCCGCCACCGCCGGCGCCCTCGTGCTGGCGGCGCTGATCTCGCTCGGTCGCCCCTACCTCGGCATGCACTACCCGTCCGACGTTCTCGTCGGCGTCGCCCTCGGCGTCGTCGCCGGCCTGATCGTCCCGCTCTCGCTGTGATCAGAGATCGCGGGGCCAGATGAAGGTCGGAATCGTCGGGCTGCCGAACGCCGGCAAGTCGACGCTCTTCAACGCGCTGACCAAGGGCGGCGCCCAGACCGGCGACTACCCGTTCACCACGATCGAGCCGAACGTGGCGGTGGCACGGGTCCCGGACGAGCGGCTGGAGGCGGTCGCCGAGACCGTTCGCAGCTCCGAGCTGGTGCCGGCGACGATCGATTTCCACGACATCGCCGGCCTCGTCAAGGGCGCCTCGGAAGGGGAGGGGCTCGGCAACCGGTTTCTCGCCTCGATCCGCGAGACCGACGCGATCTGCCACGTCGTCCGTTGTCATGGCGAGGACTCCGGGGTGCCGCATCCCGATGGCCGCGTCGACCCGCTCGCCGACATCGAGACGATCGAGACCGAGCTGGTGCTGGCCGACTTCGAGCAGGTCGAGCGGCGGCTGAACCGGGTTGGCAAGGGGGCGAAGTCGGGCGACCCCGAGGCGATCGCCGAGCACGG
>DASXFL010000091.1:0-2180 GCA_036489595.1 Solirubrobacterales bacterium | reverse complement strand
GTGGGGGCCCGCCCATCTGGTCGCGGCGAGCGGCCTGAGAGTCGATCACCACGCGGCGTTTTTTGGCGCCGCCGCCGCCTCCACCACCGGCAGGACCGGCGGGGCGGACGGGTTCGGTCGAAGTTTTCGAGGTGCCGGTTTTGGCAGGTCCTTTGGCGGCCGCGCCGGCCGGGGCGGCCGCGGCTTTCGGCGGCGCCTGTCCCGCCTGGGACGCAGAAGCGCTCTGCTTGGCCTGCTGCTGCGGCGGCCCGGGGGCGACCTTGGTCGAAGGCTGGACCGCCGCCAGCTTGGCGGGCTCGTTCGCCGCCGGCTCGGCGGGGGAGGGCGCAGCGGCAGCGCCATTGCCCTTGGCGACGGAAATCGCCCTCACCGCGTCGGCCTCCTCGACGCTCGAGGCGGCGGCTTTCGCCTCCACCCCGGCCGCCTTCAGCGCAGCTAGCAAGTCCTTCGAGCTCAGGCCCTGGGCCTTGGCGATTTCGTGCACGCGCTTCTTGGCCACTAGCGCCCCTTCCCGTCGCATCGGGCCTGGAGCGGCGCGACTCGGACGTCGTCAGGCAAGAACCGAGGACGCCGCTCGGCGGCGTCCCGAGGCCCCCAACTCAGGTGCGATTTCGCGAGCGGCGGCACTAGCGTTGCTCAGCCTCCTCGGCGACCGGTTCGCCGGCCTCTGCCGCTTCGACCTCGGCCTCGGTGGCCGCCTCCTCCTCGGTCGCCGCCTCGTCGGCTGCCTCCTCGGCCAGCTCGGCCTCGACCGGGTCTTCGACCGCTTCCTCGGCCTCGACCTCGGCAATCGCCCCATCGACGATTTCGTCGACCGCCGACTCCTCGGCAGCGGCCTCCTCAGCGCTCTCGTCGAACTGCGAGGTGGCGCGGGCGACGATCTCCTCGATCTGGCCCTCGTCGGCGTCGGGATCGGCGAGGATCGCGAGCTCGGCCTCCTCGAGCGTCGCCAGCACCGCGACCTGACTGGTCTCGAAGCGCGTGAGGGCCTGGTGCTGGGGGAGGCCGCAGTAGGTTGAGCTCGGGATCGCCGCGTTCGGGCAGCGGCGGCCGTTCGAGAGCACCGCCATGCAGCGGCCGTCGAAGTTCTCCTCGCCTTCGATCTCGATCTCCTGTTCTTCGGAGGCGAACTCGGTCTCGGACTTGATGTCGACGCGCCAGCCGGTCAGGCGGGCGGCGAGGCGGGCGTTCTGGCCGTCGCGGCCGATCGCCAGCGAGAGCTGGTCGTCGGGGACGATCACCGTCGCCTGCCGCTCGGCGTCGTCGACGATCACCTCGCGGACGCGGGCCGGCGAGAGCGCTTTGGCGACGAAGCGGGCGGGCTCGTCGTTGTGGGGGATGATGTCGATCTTCTCGCCCCGCAGCTCGGAGACGACCATGCGGACCCGGGAGCCTCGCGGGCCGACGCAGGCGCCGACCGGGTCGACCCCGTCAGCGTGCGAGACGACGGCGATCTTGGAGCGGTAGCCGGGCTCGCGGGCGACGCCGACGATTTCGACCAGCTTGTCGGCGATCTCCGGCACCTCGAGCTCGAACAGGCTCTTGATCAGCTCCGGCGAGCGCCGCGAGACGACGATCGCCGGCCCTTTGGTCGAGTCGGAGACGTCGGTGATCACGGCCTTGATCCGCATCCCGTGGTCGTAGCGCTCGTTGTAGACCTGCTCGGATTTCGGCAGCAGCGCCTCGACCCGCTCACGCAGCTGGACCAGCGTGTAGCGCTTGTCGGACTGCTGGATGATCCCGGTGATCAGCTCGCCGACCCGGTCTTGGTACTCGTCGTACATCATCTGCCGCTCGGCCTCGCGGATCCGCTGCAGGACGACCTGCTTCGCGGTCTGAGCGGCGATCCGGCCGAAGTCGTCAGGGGTGACGTCGCGGGTCGTGATCTGGTCCTCGTACGGGGCGATCATCTCCGGGTCGAGCTCGGGGTCCTCGGGCTCGCGCATCTCCCCCGTCTCCGGGTCGATCTCCGGCTCCTCCTGGGCCTCGGCGGCTTCGGCCAGCAGCTTCTCCTCCAGCTCCGGCGGCAGGATCAGCTCGAAGACGCGGAAGTCGCCGGTCTCGTGGTCGAGGTCGACGCGGGCGTATTTGGCGGCGCCGGGGGTCTTCTTGTAGGCCGAGAGCAGCGCGTCCTCGAGAGCGTCCATCAACTTGTCGGCGGAGATTCCCTTCTCCTGCTC
>DASXFL010000040.1:0-8210 GCA_036489595.1 Solirubrobacterales bacterium | reverse complement strand
CCCGACGAGGACTGGGTCTCCGACGAGGCCGGCTCGCACGCCCTCTACTGGAACGAGCCGCGGGTGACCGGCGGCAGCGACCCGGTCGAGCTCGGCAAGAACAACTCCGGCCGCGGGGTCGGCGGCTCGATGGTCCACTTCGCCGGCTTCGTCCCCCGCTTCCACCCTTCCGACTTCGAGGTCCGCAGCCGCGACGGCGTCGCCGCCGACTGGCCTATCGCCTACGAGGACCTGAAGCGCCATTACGAGCGCGTCGAGCGCGAGCTACCGGCGGCCGGCGAGCACTGGCCCTGGGGCGACCCGCACGGCTACCCGCACTCGCCGCACCCGGTCGCCGGCGGGGCGCTGCGGGCGATGGAGGGGGCGCGCCGGGTCGGGATCGAGATGCGGGTCGGGCCGGTGGCGATCGCCAACGGCTCCTTCGGCAACCGTCCCCACTGCATCTACCGCGGCCTCTGCTTGCAGGGCTGCAAGGTCAACGCCAAGGGCTCGCCGCTGATCACCCACGTGCCCGACGCACTCGCCCACGGGGTCGAGGTCCGCGACGGCGCGATGGCGACCCGGGTCGAGGTCGATGAAAGCGGCCGCTGCTCCGGGGTCACCTACTTCCAGGACGGCGCCGAGCGCTTCCAGCCCGCCGCCGCCGTCGCCGTCGCCGGCTACTCGATCGAGACGCCGCGCCTGCTCCTGCACTCGACCAGCCCGCGCTTCCCCAACGGGCTCGGCAACCAGGAGGACCTGGTGGGCCGCGGCGTCATGGTCCAGGGGGCGCCGCAGGTCGCCGGCCGCTTCCCTGAAGAGATGCGGATGTACAAGGCGCCGCCGCCGGAGGTCTGCTCCGAGCAGTTCTACGAGACCGACGAGAGTCGCGGCTTCGCCCGAGGCTTCTCGATCCAGACGGTCGGGCCGCTGCCGATCGCCTGGGCCGAGCATGTCCTCGCCGACGGCCACTGGGGCCAGGCGCTGCGCGAGTACATGCGCGACTACAACCACTGGTACACGCTCGGCGCCCTCAGCGAGCTGCTGCCGCGAGCCGAAAACCGGGTGACGCTGGCCGAGGAGACCGACTCACGCGGGATGCCGGTAGCGCGAATGGACTACAGCCAGTGCGACAACGACCGCGCCAACATCGCCCTCGCCAAAGCGGAGTTGCACAAAATCCTCGAAGCGGCCGGCGCTCAGGACGTGCTGGAGATCGATCGCTACGCCCACCTCGTCGGCGGCTGCCCGATGTCGAACTCGCCGGCCACCGGGGTCGTCGACCCCGACCACCGCGTCTGGGGAGTGCCCAACCTCTTCGTCGCCGACGGCAGCGTGATGCCGACCCAGGGCTCGGCCAACCCAGCTCTGACGATCATGGCGCTCGCCTCGCGCCTCGCGGAGCGACTCGCTAAGTAGAGAGCTAGCCGGCCCCCATCGCCGCCTGCGCCTCGGCCAGCTTGCCGCGCACGAGGTCTTCGCCTTCGCCGAAGTCAAGCAGCGGCCTCACATCCCACTGAACCAAGCCGAAGAGCGGGTATTCGGTCATCTGCTTCAGGGCGTCGAGGTGCGAGTCGGCATTGGTAACCGCGATGCCGCCGCCCTCGAGATAGCCGTAGACGCAGTCGAAGCTGCCGTCGTCGAGTTTGCCCTGGATCCAGGCGGTGGCAGCGTCGAACTGCTCGGGGCTCGGCGGCAGCGGGCCGGGCTTGGCGGTGACGAGGAACTTCATTTCAACCTCCTTGGTCGCGGTGCCGAGACCACGGCGAGTGTCTCACCACTTCGTCGGAGCGCAAGTGCCCAGATGGTGAACGACGCGCCCCCGCGGGATTTGCCTCCGATCGCCTTGGGCATTTGCCAGGAGTGACAAGGCGGTGAGGTGGAGATCGAGCTCCCCAGCCCGCGGCCCGAGAGCATCGTCTCGGCACCTGCGTTACGCATACGAGAACGGGGGCCAAGTGCAGGTTGCGGTCAGCGCCAGCGAGGACATCCTCTGTCTTAACCCTTCGCGACTTCGGTGCCGGCCTCTTCCCGCAACCTGACCGCGAGATGCCGAGTCTCCACCTGGGTCTGCCGACGATCGGCGCGCTCTCCGAGGAGCTCTCCCTCACTTCGAGGCGCGGGCAAGGGACCGAGCTGAGGATCTGCATGCCAATGGGGGAGACCGGCGGTAACTGTCGGCCGCGGTGAGATAATGCGCGGGTGCCTGGCTTCGCTCTCGAGCAGCGCGAACTCGATGCGGGTTACTGTGAGATCTCTGTCAAAGGAGAGCTTGACCTCGCTGTAGCTGATCGCCTCGACGCGGCGATCGGGGAGGTGGACCAAGGCTACGCCGGCCTCGTAATCGGACTCGGGGAGTGCGAGTTCATCGATTCGACCGGAATCGCGGTGATCATCCGCGCCAGCCAGCGATTTGCCGCAGAGGGACGGCGTCTCGTCGTCTGCTGCCCGGCCGATCAGGTCGAGCGGATCCTCGACATCACTGGGCTTTCCGACGACGGCCTCGTCTATGAGAGCCTCGACGATGCGGTCGCGGCTCTCAAGTCGGCCCTCGGGAAATAGCCGGACCGAGGGCGCTGGACCATGCGCAGCTCGCCCTTGAGTTGACGCCACGTTCCCGTAGCCCGGCGTGATACCGACGCATGTATCCGAGGCGGATTGATCAACAATCCACTGCGCGGCGATGGTTTCACCGCACGCCGCTTATGCAGATGGTCCGCCTACGCAGACACCTGCCAGCCCTCGTGCTATAGAACGCCTACGTCCTCGAATTTTCCGAAGACCGTTTCGCGTCCTTGGTATAAGACGCGCCCCGTTCGGTCTCGAACCCGAACAAACTCGGCCTTCTCGTCCCGCGGCAGATATTCGATGAAGTAACGAACATTGCGAAGCCAAGTCGGGACTTTCCGTACCTGCGGCCTCTTTGGTTTGATCTTGACCCAGTGGCCCTCACCAGTCGACGCTTCAACCAGTGCCACCTTATCCGAGGTGAACCCGCCATACGCGATCTCTTCGCCAACTTTCATCTGCTCCGAAAAGACTACGAAAGTAGAAGATAGGCTGCCTCCGATGGGAACGCCGTAACCGGCCCCAAAACTGACTGCGCTACTTCCAGACGGGTGAAACGACACTTCCAACATTCGCGTATGGCAATGGGCGTCGTTCTTCAAGTGACTCACGACGTACCATTTCTGCCCGGCGGGTGACACTCCATGACCGATCATCGCCCGAAGCGGACGTTTCAAGCAGACTCCTCCAGCAGAACCGGACGCCGTATGAACGGCAACCCCGATACCCGCCGCGCATATCAGGGCGACGCCGATCGCGGTTAACCGAGTCTTGCGTGACATCACTTCCCTCCAGGAGTCTTGCGATCGGTCTCAGTATCGTCCATGGCCGCAAACCTCCTCCGCGGACACCGATTCGGTTTCGGTTCTGCCAAAGGTCACATCAATTATGACGGTGAGCGTGACCTTGTATTCCTGTCCAATTTCACAGGAAAATTCAATTGGCGGCCCCTTGTTCCAATTCTCCCAGCCCCAAGGCATTTTACCTTCTAGCGTCGGGCTTTCAAGGGGTTCGCTTCCAACTATGGTCCCGCTGCCTACTCCCTTTTCCATCGTCAGCTTTACGGAATCAACGTGGACTTCTCCGCCGATCCCATGGGCGGCCCGATGGTTACCGACAGCGTGAACGTATATTCGACCCCATTGAGGCAATCGGATTCGATCGGTGCGGATTTGCGGCTCCAGTTGTTCCACGTAAATGGCTGTTCGCCTTCGCTCTTGTTCAGGTTGGGTCCTCGGATTTCTTTTTCTTTGACTGGGGAGCCGCCTTCAGTCTGCTTGACCTGCCAATTCACGCTGCTGACGGAGAGGTGGTTCGTTCCTTCACAGCCACCACAGTTGACGCGGGGCGACGAGCTGTGGCAGCGCCGCCGGGGGCTCCCGAAATGGCGTTCACCTCCTTTCGCCATCGAACGGAGGGGACCCGTCGCCCCAGCGCAAGGCTCTTCGGCCTCGACTTCGACCTCACCTTGCCCCACGGCCGATTTTGAGGGCATCTGTCACGCCCTGGACATCAGCTATCCCTCTTCCCAAGCGGGATAGCGAGACGGGGCAGCCAGGACTCGAACCTGGAATCGCCGGTTTTGGAGACCGAATCCGGAGTGCGGCTGGGCTCCGTGGAGCACGATTTAGAGAGGTTTTCGACGGACCGAGTTCGGCCGGAATCGGCTGGAATCTGTGGGGCACCTTGCCCCATTTCTTGCCCCACGGCGTCCCGGTTCGCCGACGTCGAGTGGGCGCTTAGACAGCGGTGCGATCTGCGCTGAAAGATGTCGCCATTTTGCAGCGGCCTTTTTGCGCCGTAGCCCTGCTCCATGTCGGGGGACTGCGGCCCCCCATACACGTCGGCGGAGTCGATCAGGTTGATTCCCGCCTCAGGGCTGCGTCCAGGATCTTGATGCTCGAGGGCTCGTCGACGACCATGGCGAAGTTCATCGTTCCCAAGCCGGTGCGACTGACCTGCAGGCCGGTGCGGCCGAGATGTTCGTACTGCATATAAAGCTCCTTCCTTGAACTGAGATCGCCGGTCAGGCGCCGGCGCCGTACTCCTCGTCGGTGACGTGCTCGCCCCAGGTGACCGGGCTACCCGACTCATCGGCCTCCTGAATGGCGATGTGGGTCATGAAGCGGTCGGGGACGGCGCCGTGCCAGTGGTCTCGCCAGGCTCGAAGAAGACGCTGTCGCCGGCGCGGATCTCTCGACGCGTTCGACAACTGCCAATACGACAACTCGACCTTCAAGGTCAACTCGTCGCTTAAGGAGCTCGTTCCTCGGCCAGTACTCGATGATCGACCTGAGCCGCCAGCCTGTCGGCAACGAGAGCGCTTAGGGCCCACACCCGTCCCGCAGCGGCCGGCTCATGACGCCGTGCCGAGCTCAGCGGCGACTGGGCCGCCGATGACGCCGAGCGCTTCCCCGACCGGATGGAGCCGGCGGCGTTTCGGGTGCGAGGCGATCGAACTCCCGCTGCGGCCGCCGCACGAGCACTCGGCGCACGCGCGTCTCGGAGCCCACCTCGCCGCTCAGAGCGGGCCGCTGGCCGAAACCGAGATCGCCATCGATCCTAAACGCCGCTGCTCGCCGCGCGGCGGATCCGCGAGCCGGCGTAAAGGACCCCGCCGCGCCGCAGTCGGGCCGCCAACGCCAGCCAGGCGCAGGCGCCGCGCTCCAGCACCCAGAGAGGGGCGAGCACGGAGGAGGAGGCCGGGAAGACCCGGGTGCCGCCCCCGCGGCGGCGACCGAACTCCGCGAGCACGACGATAAGCGCCCACCGGCGGTCAGCGGGAACGGTGCCATAGCGCTCCCCCGCGTCGTTGCGGAGCCGTCCCGGGTGGAGCCAGAATGGGTTAGAGCCATCATCGGACCCCGGGGCAGCCTGAGCGTTGTTGATCCCACCGCCAATCGGAGTGAACGGGCCGGGCCCGGGTAGAGAAAGCGGCCCATGCCCGATCCGCGAAATCAGCTAGCCCAGCTCGACGAGAGCCTCACGGATTTCGGTGGTGCGGACGCAGTTCCGGCCAACCTCGGCGACGTGTTCAACGCGCTCCTCGCCGAGGCCAAGGAGGAGCGCGGCGAGGATCCCGTCGTGGCGGCGATCGATCCCGTCGGCAAGACCTTCGAGGGCTCCGATTTCGCCGACATTGAAGTCCGCTCGCTGCGGGCGCTCGTCGCCCAGCTCCTCACCGCCCTCGAGAGCTAGGGCCTCGGGTCGGAACCTACCGCTCCCCGCTTAAGGGCGATCGCCGCTACAGGGCGGAGCGGGCTTGACCGAGAGCTTCGGCCGGCAGGGCGCACGCCCCTTTTACGACCTCGTCGCCTCGATCGCCGCCGAGGAGTTCGGCCATATCGAGCTGGTCTCGACGGCGATCAACACTATGTTGACCGGCGCGGGCGATGGCAAACCTGGGAAACGAGGGGCGCTGAGCGGGCTGAAGGACTGCCGCAACAGCCAGGAGTTCCTGGCGGGGGCGGCCTCGGCGACGGTTCAGGACTCGATGGGGAAGCCCTGGAACGGCGACTACGTCAACGCCACCGGGGATTTGATCGGCGACCTCACCCACAACTTCTTCCTCGAGACCGGCGCTCGCAACAACAAGCTGAAGGTCTACGAGGCGGTCGACCATCCCGCGGCGCGGGCGCTCACCGGATATCTCCTCGTCCGCGGCGGCGTCCACCAAGTTGCGTATGCGCGCGCACTAGAGAACCTGACCGGGGCGAGGATGGAAAAACTGTTTCCGACGCCGCGGATCGAGACCGCCAAAATCCCCGAGTGCCAACCGCACATCAAACGCGGCGAACACCTAAAGCTCTACCGCTGGTCGCCGGAGGACTTCAAGGAGCTTGGGGCCGTCTTCAACGGCCCGCACCCGGAAACCGGCGAGGAGCTCGAAGTCGCCGAGGAGATCCACCCCGAGGGCGCTCCCGCCTTCGACCTCCCACCCCAGGAGGCGCTCTTCGCGCCGGGACCGGACGCCGGTGAGATCGAGGAGATCGCGCAGAAGCTCCGCCAGGCTGCCGACCTCCCGAAGGAGCCGACCGGGGTTGTCGCGCAGGAGGGCAAAGTCGCGAAAGCGAAAAAAGCGGTCAAACGCAAAGCGAAAAAATGAACCGTCCGGAGCTGCTTGCGATCTATCTGAACGACCACCTCGCCGGCGCGACCGGCGGGGTGGAGACGGCGCGCCGGGCTCGGAACTCCAACGAAGGCACGGAGTTCGGCGAGCCGCTTGCCCAGATCTGCGAGGAAATCGAGTCCGACCGTGAGACGCTCGAGGCGGTGATGGAGGAGCTCGGTGTCGCCCGGTCGCGGTGGAAGCCGGCGCTCGGGTGGGTCGGCGAGAAGCTCGGACGCCTGAAGCCGAACGGCCAGCTGCGCGGTTACTCGCCGCTCAGCCGAGTGGTCGAGCTCGAACTGCTCCTCGTCGGGATCACCGGCAAGCTCCGGCTCTGGGCCCTCCTGGATGAGTTGGTCGGCGAGGAAAGCTCGCCCGACCTCGGCGCGCTGATCAGGCGGGCGGAGGACCAGCGAGCGAGGGTTGAAGACCTGGAGGTGCGCGCGGCGCGACTTCTCTGAGCGAGGGGCGTGTGAGAAGGCCGCCCGGCGCCGTCGCCGCGACCCTACGGTGGCCCGCGCCGTCTTCGGCGGCAGGTCGTTCGACGAGACCGGCCAACAGAACGGATCATGGTTCTCGTTTACGAGCAGAACCAGGCCGGATTTTCCGAAACGATCAGAGGTTCACCGCTGGGAGACGGATCGGACCGCATTCTCCGGGCGATACCGCCTCCGCGTTCTTGTTCTCGAAACCTGGCGGCCCCAGCCGACAGAAGCGCTTGCCTCCGTCGGGCGCTTGCCGTCGCTTCGCTCCCGTGAGAGGCTGCCGCCGGCCTCGTCCCTCCTTTACATCTCCTAACCGGAAAGGATTTCCATGAAGGGTCCCCGCTTTCTCCTTGCCTTGAGCGCAGCAGCTTTGACGCTGTTCTCGATCTCTGTCAGCTCTGCGAGCGCTGCGACGACGACCCTTGAATTCGAAGAAACCGAAAAGGGCGCGACTTTCGCCTTCGTCGACAACCCGCCCACCGCCCCGAAGAAGCACGGCTTCCCGACGACGATCAGCGCCGGGGACATGATCGTGCTCAACAACCCGCTGCTCGAAGGCGGTAAGCGGATCGGCCATCTCTCGGCTTCCTGCGTCGCCACGAAGACCAGCAAGAAGTTCGACGGCGCCCAGTTCGCCTGCAACGGGACCTTCGTCTTGCCGGGCGGAACGCTGGTCGCCTCGGCGATCATCAGCGGCGCCGGCGTAAGCGAAGGGGCGATTACGGGCGGCACGGGCAAGTACGCCGGTGTCAACGGCACCTTCACGACCAAGGAAACCAAGGGTCCCGCGTCACCGGTGAAGGTGATGCTGCTCGAATAGCCGCTCGAGGCGGTGGCTTTTCGCTCCGAGCCCTCCTCAGGGTCGTCGATCAGCTCTTCGTCGGGATCGAACACCGGCTCGTCCTGCCCAAACCGCTCGGCGAATATGCGCCCATAGCGGGACACCGGCTGGCTCTCAAACGCAGGGTCCAGCTCCTTTTTGAACTCCTCGCGCGCCAGACGCGCGAGGAGTCGGTGGGTGTCTCGCCGTTCTCGGTCGCGAGATGCTCAACCATCCTCGAGTTCCGGGT
>DASXFL010000017.1:0-3283 GCA_036489595.1 Solirubrobacterales bacterium | reverse complement strand
GCTGCGACTCGAGGCCGAGCGCCCGGGAGCCGGGAGCGGCGGCGCAATCGACCTCTGGATCGCCCTCAACGACCGGATTGCCGACGGCCGCGACGTCTCCTGGGTCTGGGATGCCGACTTCGAGCTGCTCGGCGCGGCGGTGAAACGTGTTGTCTGCGCCGGCACGCGGGCACCGGAGATGGCACTGCGGCTCAAGTACGCCGGCTGGGACACCGAGCGGATCGAGGTCGTGCCCGCGATCGACGCCTCGCTCGACCGCGCCGTTGCGCTCGCCCGCGAGGGTGGCACGGCGGACGGCCATTCCCCCCGCCTCTTCGCCCTCCCCACCTACACGGCGCTGTTGGAGCTGCGGAAGCTGCTCTCCGACCGCGGCCTCGCGCCGGAGTTCTGGCGATGAGCGGGCCGGCTCCGGCGACGATCTGGCACGACGTCGAGTGCGGCGGCTACGAAGCCGACCTGGCGCTCTGGGAGGAGCTGGCCGTAGCCGTCGACGGACCGATTCTCGAGCTCGGCTGCGGCACCGGCCGTGTCGCCCTGCACCTGGCCCGCCGCGGCCACCGGGTGATCGGCCTCGACAGCGACCCGGAGCTGATCGCGGCCCTGCGTGAGCGCGGCGCCGGCCTCGCGGTGAGCGCGGTCGAGGCGGACGGGCGCGACTTCGAGCTCGGCGAGGGGGTGGGCCTGGCGCTGGCGCCGATGCAGTTCATGCAGCTGCTACCGACGCCGGCCGAGCGGATCGCCTGCATGATCGCCGTCGCCCGGCACCTGCCGCCCGGGGCGCTGCTCGCGGCGGCGCTGGTCGAGGGACTCGAGGTTCCCGACGACCCGGCGCCGCCGATCCCCGACGTGCGCGAGGCGGGCGGCTGGGTCTACTCGAGCCTGCCGACCGCGGCGGCGCTCGGCGACGGCGAGGTCGTCCTCCTGCGCCTGCGCCAGACCGTCTCCCCGGCCGGCGAGCTGTGCGAGGAAGCGAACGAGATCCGGCTCAGCACCTTCCCCGCCGACCAGCTCGAGGTCGAGGCTGCCGCGGCCCGCCTGCGTCCCGCCGGCCGCCGCACCGTCCCCGCCACCGCCTCCCACGTCGGCTCGCTGGTCGCCCTGCTCGCCAGGGAGGAGGGGTGATGGCGGCGCGGCAGCTGGAGCTGCGGGTCTGCGCGCTCTACCCGGAGCAGATGAACATCTACGCCGACCGCGGCAACATCCTCTTCCTGCAGCGGCGCTGCGAGTGGCGCGGGATCGGCTTCTCCTACCGGAGCGCCGGCCCCGGCGAACCGGTCGACGCCGGCGCCGCCGACCTCTTCTACATCGGCGGCGGCCAGGATCGCGATCAGGCCATGGTCGCCGCCGACCTGGTCGCCAGCAAGCGCGAAGACCTGGCGGCGGCGGTCGAGAGCGGCGCCGTCCTCCTCGCCGTCTGCGGCGGTTACCAACTGCTCGGCCGCAGCTACCAGGTCAAGGCCGAGACCTTGCCGGGGCTGGGCCTGGTCGACCTCGAGACGGTGCGCAAGGAGGGGCCGCGGCTGATCGGCAACGTCGCGATCGAGGTCGACCTCGGCCCGGGGCCGCGCGTCCTCGCCGGCTTCGAGAACCACGGCGGCCGCACCTACCTCGGCGCCGGCGTCCCGGCCCTCGGTCGCGTCCTCGCGGGCCACGGCAACAACGGCGCCGACGGCCTCGAGGGCGTCCGCCGCCACAACCTCATCGGCACCTACCTACACGGTCCGCTGCTGCCGAAGAACGCCTGGCTCGCCGATCACCTGATCGCCCTCGCCCTCGGCCGCCGTTACGGCGCCCGCCCCGAGCTGGCGCCCCTCCCGGACGCCCTGGAGGACGCCGCCCACGCCTCGGCCCGCGCCGCCGCCGGCGTCTGACGCGCCGCGTTGGACCTTTGGGTTGCTATAGCCCCCTAAAAGTCCGCTGCGCGGAGGCGAGCGCTGCCTCGGCTTCGGCCGCGAAGCGCGTCACCACCGTCGCCGCCGGCTCCTCGCGCGCCAGCCAATGCGCCTGCCCGGCCCAGAGGTTGAGGCTCTCGGCGTCGCCGGCGTCGCGGGCCGCCGCCCGGAGCGGCGCCGTCGCGTAGTGGACCTCGGGATAGGCGGCGGGCGCGTCCTCGTGCTCGGCGAGGAAGCGGTTGACGGCGCCGCGGGCGCGGCGCCCGGTGAAGGCACGGGTGAGGCGGGTCGGCCGCCGCTCTTGTAGAGCCGCCCGGTGAGCCGGCGTCGTCCCGGCCTCGGGGCAGAGCATGAAGGCGGTCCCGAGCTGGACCGCGGCGGCACCGGCGGCGAGGCAGGCGGCGGCCCCGGCCCCGGAGCCGATCCCGCCCGAAGCTACCAACGGCAGCCCGGTCTCCGCCCGCAGCAGCTGCAGCAGCGCCAGCAGCCCGTAGGGCTCCTCCTCGGCCCCGAGGTCGTAGGCGCCCTGGTGGGCGCCCGCCTCGTAGCCCTGGGCGACCAGCGCGTCGGCGCCCGCCGCGACCGCCCGCTCGGCCTCGGCGACGTCGGTCACCGTCAGCCAGCACTCGCTGCCCGCCTCGCGCAGGCGGCCGACCTCCTCCCGTCTCGGGGCGCCGAAGGTGAAGGAGACGACCGGCGCCGGCTCGGCCGCCAGCAGCTCCAGCTTCGCCTCCCACCCGTCGTCGCTCCAGCGCGGCTCCCCCGCCCCCTCCCCCAGCCCGGCGACGTAGTCGGTGTAGACCTCGGGCTCGGACGCCGGTCCCGGAACGAACAGGTTGACCCCGAAGCGGACACCGTCGCCGACCGCACGCATCTGCGCCGCCAGGTCCTCGATGCTGCGGTAGCCGGCGGCGAGGAAGCCGAGGCCGCCGCCGCCGCCCACCGCCCGCACCAGCTCCGGGGTCGACGGCCCTCCGCCCATCGGGGCGGCGACGATCGGCCGCTGCAGATTCCCTAGCAGCACCCCCGGGAGGCTACGGCGCCGCCGGGATCACCGCGACCGCGCCGGACGCGGCCTCGCCGAGCTCGCCGGTCTCGAACTCGGGCCGCTCGAGGCGCAGCGCCTCGGCGAAGGCGGCGGCGAACTCCGCCTCGTCCTCGAGGAAGCCGATCCGCGGCGTCCGGTAGTGCATCGGCACCACCCAGGACGGCGATAGCTCTTCGACGATCCGGGCGGCCGCCTCGCCGCCGATCGTGGGGCCGCCCCCGACCGGCATGAAGAGCAGATCGACCTCGCCGATCGCGGCGCGCTGCTCGGGGCGCATCGCGGGCTGGCCGAAGTCTCCGAAGTGGGCGATGCGGACCCCGTCGAGGCTGAAGACGAAGATCGT
>DASXFL010000199.1:0-4961 GCA_036489595.1 Solirubrobacterales bacterium | reverse complement strand
GTTGCCTTTTCAGGCGATATGCGCGGGAAAAGGCAACCTCATCGCGCGGCGCCCGCGCGGATGACCGGATGACCGGGCCTTCGTACTCGTACTGGATTTGCGAGGCGTCGCCAAGGGCTTGGTGCATTTCGAGCTGCGAGCGGGGTCGGGAGGTCTCACTCCACCGGGAGCCGGCGTCGCGCCTCGGCTACTTCGCCTTCTTTTCCTTCACCGGCAGCGGCGGCAGGAGGCCGGCGTTGTATTCGGCTTCGGAGAGGAAGTTGGGGCGGCGGATCTTCTTGCGGATCTGGTTGAGGGCTTTGGGGTAGCGGCTGATGTCGTAGGTGTTGCCGACGCCAAAGCCCTGGTAATAGACGAGCATGCGGACACGGGGGCGCTTGACGATCCAGGCGATCAGCTGCTTGACGAACTTGGGTTCGTCTTCGCCGGCGACCGCCCACTCGGTCAGCGAGACCGGCTTGTTCCGCCACTGCTTGGCGAGGTAGAAGCGGTTGAGGTCTTCCCAGACGGGATATTCGGAGTAGAAGTCGGTCCCGACCCAGTCGACCCAGCGGCTGCCCGGCCAGTAGTTGCCGGGGAAGTTGCCTTTGACCCGCGGCGAGCCGCCGGGCAGCGGGCTCCAGATGATGCTGACGGGCGCCAGCGGGAGGGATTCGGGGGGCAGGCCGGTGGTCCGGTTCAGCGGCGGCAGGCCGATTTCGGCGAGGGTTGCGTTGATCCCTTCCAGGCTCTGGCCGCCGCGGACGATCGTGACGATCCGCCGGAAGGCCTCTTTGTACCAGAGGGTCGAGTGTTCGCCGCCTTTTTCGGTGCCGTCGCAGTTGAACGCCGACCAGACGTTGAGGCAGCGGTTCGGCTCGCCCAGCGGCCGGATGTAGGCGGGCAGGTTGCGTTCGGAGAAGAACTGGTTCAGCTGCAGCAGGTAGTCATCGCCGGCGCCGAGCGCGATCTGCTCGGGGGTGATGATCTCGGCCAGGGTCTGGTCGTCGGCGGTCGAGATGTGGAGGATCGGCCGGGTGCCGGTTTCGCGCCAGCGTTCGTAGGCCTGGTTGAGGCTGTTGCCCCAGGGATGGAAGGTCTCGAGCAGGGCCGGGTGCTTGCCGGTGAGCCCGGCGAAGTTCTCGAATTCCTGCGTCGTGCCGCGGTCGGAGACCCCGAGCAGGACGTCCGGCTTCGGCGGCACCAGGGTCATCGCGCTCGCCCCGGGCGCGGCGGCCGCGGCGATCGCGAGGGCGAGGGCGGCCGCCAGGGCCGCGGTCCAGCGTCGAGCTCTAGGTCGTCTCCAGTACATCGCTCATCCTTCGCGGCTCGACGCCGAGTGCCTGCGCGTCGGCCGTTCCTCGTTCGCTGACCATGGAGACCTCCATCAGCTCGGCCTCCTCCCAAGTAGCGAACACGGCCTCCCCGAAAAGGGAGCGGATTGCGATCAAACTGGAACGGATCAGGGGCAGCGGCAGGTGGACGAGTGGTCGAGGCCGGCCGGCGATCCGGCTGACCAGGTCCGACATCTGGTCGTAGCTGAGCGTCTCCGGGCCGGCCAGCTCGTAGCGCCGCGCCGCGCTCTCCCCGAGCCCCAGCGCCGCGACCACGCAGCGGGCGACGTCCTCGGCCCAGATCGGCTGGAACTCGGCCCGGCCGGCGCCCGAGACCGGCAGCACCGGCAGGAAGGAGAAGCGGCGCAGCAGCGTGATCCAGGGGTCGCTGTGGTCGTAGACGATCGAGGGGGCAAAGACGGTGCTCGCCAGCGGCGAGGAGTCGACCGCCTCCTCGGCCAGCCACTTGGCGCGGAAGAAACGGGTCCGCTGGGCGGAGAAGGCGTCGAGGGCGCTGAAGAAGTGGAAGCGTTCGACGCCGCTGTGCTCGGCGGCGCGCAGCAGCCGCACCGTCGCCAGCCCGTTCAGCTCCTCGATCCGCTTCGGCGGCTGGTCGCGGATCGTCGCCGCCAGGTGGACGACGGTGTCGACCCCGCGCAGCGCCTGCCGCACCAGGTAGGGGTCCGAGAGCTGGCCGAGGTCGCCGAGGGCGATCTGGACGTCGACCCGGCGCTCGCCGAGCCGCCGCGGCTCGCGGACCAGGCAGCGTACCTCCTCACCCTGCTCGAGCAGCAGCGGCAGCAGCCGCGAGCCGATCGAGCCGGTGGCGCCGGTCAGCAGCAGCACGACGCCATATCCCTTGCCACGCTCATCCCTCGCACACCCTAGAGGCCCGCCACATCCCTAAAATGAGCACTCGCTCTTTGGCGGGGGCTTCGGCCACCGTCCCCGGCACAGCAAACGATTTAGGAGACTCTCCGAATTGACCTACGTCATCGCCGAGCCATGTATTGGGACCAAGGACAACTCCTGCGTCGAGGTCTGTCCGGTCGACTGCATCCATCCCACTCCTGACGAGCCCGACTACGACTCGGTCGAGATGCTCTACATCGACCCCGACGAGTGCATCGACTGCGACGCCTGCGTCGAGGCCTGCCCGGTCGACGCCTGCTTCGCCGAGGACCAGCTTCCCGCCGAGTGGGCGAAATACGCCGAGATCAACGCGAACTACTACAAGAAGCAGTAGCTAGCGCTCGGCGCGCCGGCCACTGAGGCCGGCACCAGGGCTTGAGAGAGAGGGCCGCCGGAAGTGGCGGCCCTCTCTCGTTCTTTTTGCGCCCGTGCAGGCCCCCCGGCCGCACGGGTTGGTCGCAAAAGTCCTAATACCCGATCGGGTGGCGGGCGACGAATGCGCCGCCGGCGGCCGCGGCGAGGCCTTCGTGCCAGCGCGGGCCGGTTTCGTCTTCGTCGCCGGCGGTGTCCCAGCGCAGCCCGGCGATCACCGCGTAGGCATGGCCGGCGTTGGCGTAGATCGTGATCCAGCGGCCGCGTCCCGGCGCCCCCCAGGTCATCATCGAGCCCGAGGTCAGCGGCGCCGCCATCAGCCGGCCGCCATGCAGGGCGAAGCTGACGGCGCCCGAGCAGTCGTAGCCGCGGTCGAGCCAGCGGCCGTGGCCGCCGCCCCAGATGTAGGGGGTGGTGCGGATCCGGTTGGCGGCGGCGATCACGGCCTTGACCGCGGCTGGGGCGCTCGCCGGCGCGATCGCGCGGCCGGCGAGCAGCCGAGCGCGGGCGCCTTCCACGGTCGTTTCTTCCGTTTCCGTTTCGGTCGGGGCTTCCGCCGGTTCGTATTCGTAGGCGGAGAGTCCCCCGCCGAGGGCCTGCCGGTTCTTGGCCTGGGCGAGCGATGGGAGTGCGATCGCGATGAACAGCGCCGCGAGCGCGATGAAAGTGCTTAATACGGCGATCCGGGCGGCCGCAGCGGGGGCCTTCTGCATCTAACTCCTCCTTCGACAGCCGGCGGGGTTAGCTGACGGGCTGGCGCTGAAGGAGTCTGCGCCCCCACCCACGGGTGGGCTCGCCCCGAAAACCTGGTTCCCCCGCCCCTCGACTCTCTTAGCCGGGGGTTAGGCAAATGTTTGGAGACCTTAACCTATGGCTGGGCGGAAGGTTGCGCCGCGACCGAGAATTTAGGCTCGGTCGCGCCGCTACTGGACCATCGGCAGCGGCGTGCCGCTGACCGGAGCGGGTTCGGCGCTCGCCGGCACCGCCTGCAGCACCGGCAGCTCCTGGGGCGTCGCGGCGATGATCCCGCGGGCCGCCTGACGGATCGCCTGCGAGGCCGGAGCGTCGGGGTCGTCGAGGACCAGCGGCGAGCCATCGTCGGCGTGCTCGCGCAGCGGCTCCGAAAGCGGCACCTTGCCGAGCAGCGGCACGTCGAGCTCGTCGGCGAGCAGCTGCCCGCCGCCCTCGCCGAAGATCGTGAAGCGCTCCCCGTCGGGAGTGGTGAAGCCGGACATGTTCTCGATCACGCCGAGGATCTCGAGGTCGAATTTGGCCGCCATCTCGGCGCCGCGCCGGGCCACCGACTGGGCCGCTGGCTGCGGCGTCGTCACGATCACGAACTTGGCCTGCGGCAGCAGCTGTGCGAGCGTCATCGAGACGTCGCCGGTTCCGGGCGGGAGGTCGAGCAGCAGGTACTCGAGCTCGTCCCAGGCGACGTCCTCGAGGAACTGCTGAATCGCTTTGTGAAGCATCGGGCCGCGCCAGACGACCGCCGCGTTCTCCTCGACGAAGAAGCCGATCGACATCACCTTGACCCCGCTCGGCGCTTGCAGCGGCAGGATCTTGCGCTCGCCGTTCACCTCCGGCTTGGCGTTGATGCCGAGCATGCGGGGGATCGAGTAGCCGTAGACGTCGCAGTCGAGGGCGCCGGCCGGGTGGCCTTCGGCGGTTAGCGCCGCGGCCAGGTTGGCGGTCATCGTCGACTTGCCGACGCCGCCCTTGCCGGAGGCGACGCAGATCACGTTCTTCACCTTGGCCAGCGCGCCCTGCGGCAGCTTGCCGCGGCCGAGCGTCTGCTGGAGGGTGCCTTTCTCCTCGTCGGAGAGGACGTCGAAGCCGACGCCGCAGGCGCTGACGCCGTCGAGATCGGTCACCGCTTTGGCGACCGCCTGTTCGAAGTGGGAGCGGATCGGGCAGCCCGCGGTGGTCAGCGAGACGACCACGTCGACGCGGCCGTCCTCGTGGACGTCGATCGAGCGGACCATGCCCAGCTCGACGATGTTCTTGCGCAGCTCGGGGTCGATGACGACCCGCAGGGCCTCGGTTACCTGATCTTCAGTGGGGAGTGCCATTGCCGTCATTCTCGCAAAGGCGGCGCGCCGGTCGGGGCCTCGCCAATCCCGCCAGTGGTGCCTGACCGTCGAACCGATCGCCCGAGGGGGGAGAGAACGCCGCCCCGAGTCCTTGCGGGCCGACACGCAGGCGAGCGAGGGAGGACCGATGTCGAGCATGAGGGGCGGTTTGGGACGGGTCATCGCGATGGGGGTGGCGCTGGCCGTGGCGATCCTCCTCGTGGCGGTCGGCGAGGCGCGGGCCGGCAAGTACGCCGTCGCCCAGTGCGGGTGGTACGTCGGCGCCGACGCG
>DASXFL010000071.1:0-24691 GCA_036489595.1 Solirubrobacterales bacterium | reverse complement strand
AGCACGGTTGGCTGCAGGCGGTCCGCGAGGCGCTCGCCGCCGGCCGCCCGGCCCGCTCGGTCCCGGTCCCCGACGCCGCCCCGGACGCCGCCCGCAACCTGCAGGCGCTGACCTCGAAGCCGATTCTCTACGTCGCCAACGTCGACGAGGGCGACTCCGAGGCGCCGGAGGCGGTGCGCTCGCACGCCGCCGCGGTCGGCGCTGGCGTGGTCGCGGTCAGCGCCCGGATCGAGGGCGAGCTGGCCGAGCTCGAGCCCTCCGAAGCGGAGGAGATGCGCATCTCCTACGGAGTCGACCCAGTTGGTGGCCTCGCCCGCCTCGTCCGCGCCGCCTACGACCTGCTCGAGCTGATCACCTTCTTCACCGCCGGCGAGGGAAAGGAAGCGGTGGCGCGGCCAGTTCCCCGCGGCGCCACCGCGCTCGAGGCCGCCGGGACGATCCACACCGAGATCATGGAAGCCTTCATCAAAGCCGAGGTGATCGGTTGGGAGCAGCTGGTCGAGACCGGCGGCTACGTCGCCGCCCGCGACAGGGGCCTGCTGCGGATCGAGGGCCGCGACTACCTCGTCGCCGACGGCGACGTGATCACGATCCGGGTCTAGCTCTGGCGCTTTCGTCCCCTACGCGGGGGACAAAAGCGCGATCACTCTTCGACGATCTCGACGACGCCGCTCGGCGCCTCGAGGTAGTCGAGCGTCCGCCGCGCCGCCTCGGCGACCGCGATCCACGGCGAGCCTTCGGCCGGTTTGCCGTCCTCGTGGTAGGTCCCCGGGCCGTAGAACATCCCGTAGCGGAGGACGACGCCGCCGTAGTCGAGGACCTGCTGCTCGTGGTTCCGGCGCGACTCGGCGCCGCCCTCGGGGATCCAGGCGATGCTCTGGGCGAGGAAGCGCTCGGCGCCGGCGGCGCCCGCCGCGGCGATCAAATTGGAAGTGCCGACGTCGCGCATCCGTGCGTTGGCGGTCGACGCCGCCCCCGCCAGCTCGGCCGGGTCGTCGGGAAGGTCGGTGAGCTGGTGCATGACCAGCTCGGGGGCGAAGGCGACGACCGCGTTGCGCAGGGCATCGGCGTCGTAGACGTCGAGGACCACCGGCTCGGCGCCCAGCTCGAGCAGCATCTCGCGCTTCGACTCGCTGCGCGTCGTCCCCGCGACCTGGTGGCCGCCCGCGACGAGCAGCGGCACCAGCGGCCGGCCGATCACCCCACTGGCTCCCGCCAAGAAGATGCGCATGGCGCAAACGTAGGCCATCGGCGACCGGCGCGCCAATCGCCTCTAGGCTCTGGCGATGGAAGAACGGGCGCGCTTCCCAGGGGTGGCCGCAAAGGCCGGCCACTACGAGAGCTTCTACATCAAGGCCTGCCGGCCCGACGGCGGGGTCGGGATCTGGATTCGCCACACCGTCCACAAGCGGCCCGGTGCCGAGCCGACCGGCTCGATCTGGTTCACCCTCTTCGACCGCGGCGCCGAGGGCCCGCGGGCGGGCAAGCTGACCGTTTCCGCCGACCAGGTCTCGGCCCCGGCCGGTTCCTGGATCCGCGTCGCCGACGCCGAGATCGGCCCCGAAGAGGCGGAGGGCTCGCTGGACACCGAGGCGCTCGGCGCCGCCTGGTCGCTGACCTTCGACGGTAACCGCGAAGCGGCCAAGTACCTGCCGGTCGACTGGCTCTACGAGACGCCGCTGCCGCGAACCAAGTTCATTGCGCCGCTGCCGGACGGCCGCTTCGAGGGGCGCCTCGAAATCGACGATGAGTCGATCGAGCTCGCCGGCTGGCCGGGGATGATCGGCCACAACTGGGGCACCGAGCACGCCGAGCGCTGGCTCTGGATCGAGGGCACCGGCTTCGCCGACGCCCCCGGCACCTACTTCGACGCCGGCGCCGCCCGGGTCCGCCTCGGCTCCCGGGTGAGCCCCTGGATCCCCTCCGGGATGCTCGTCCTCGACGGCGTCTCGCACCGGCTCGGCGGTCTCGGCGGCATCGTCTCGAGCCGGATCGAGGAGTCGCCGAGCGTCTGCTCCTTCCTCCTCCACGGCGACGGCGTCGCCGTCCGCGGCCGCGTCACCGCCCCCGAGAAGGACTTCGTCGGCTGGGTCTACACCGACCCCAAGGGCCCCGAGCACCACACCGTCAACTGCTCGGTCGCCGACCTCGAGCTGACCGTCGAGCGCCCCGGCCTGCCGCCGCGCGAGCTGGCCCTGGCCGGCGGCGGCGCCTACGAGCTAGGGATGCGCGAGCGCGACCACGGCATCCCGATCCAGCCCTTCCCCGATGGTTAGCTGTTCGTTGCTTCTCCCTCATACGAGGTGGAAATGACGAACGCTCGGCGCCGGGCGAGCGAGTCGATCCCGAGCTCGAGCGCGCGCCGCCAGGCACCGGGCTGGAGCTGCTCGGCGGCGCGGGCGGCGGCGAAGATCAGGCGCAGGTCGAGGACGGTGGCGTCCTCTCGGACCTCGCCGTCGCGCTTGGCGGCGTCGAGCAGCTGCTGTAGCGCCGCGGTCGAGCGGGCGCGGACCCGCTTCACCGCGGGGTCGACCTGGGTCGCGGCGATCGCCTCGGCGAGGACGTCGTCGGCGGCCGCCCGTTCGCTGTGGTCCCAGAGGAAGGCGGTCAGCGCCGCCCAGGGGCCGACGTCGCTCCCGAGCGCCGCCGCCGCGTCGGCGCTCACCTCTTCCAGCCGCTCGATCACCAGCGCCGCCAGCAGCTCGCGCTTGGAGGGGAACTGGCGGTAGAGGCTGCCGACCCCGATGCCGGCGGCGGTGGCGAGCGCCGGCATCGACGCGTCGAGCCCCTCGCGGGCGAAGACCTGGTGGCTGACGGTGAGCAGGCGCGCCCGTTTGGCGGCGGCGTCTAGCTCCCCCCAAGCGGGGGAATCTGCAGGCTCGGCCTGGTCCGGAATGGTCATTCCGCTACTCTAGCCGCTGCTCCCGCCCAACCGTCCCCAGAGAAATCAGATGCCCCCCGAGGACCGCCAGCGCACCCATCCCAACGTCACCCTCTCGGTCCTCGCGCTCGGCAGCCTCTCCTACGCGATGCTGAGCTCGCTCGTCATCCCGGCCCTGCCGACGATGATGCACGACCTCCACACCAACGAGACCGGGGTGACCTGGCTGCTCACCGCCTACCTGCTCGCCGCCTCGGTCGGGACCGCGATCCTTGGCCGCCTCGGCGACATGTACGGCAAGGAGAAGCTGCTGCTCTGGACGCTGCTGATCCTCGCCTTCGGGACCCTGATCTCGGCGCTGGCGACGACCCTCGCCCTGCAGATCGCCGGCCGCTTCATCCAGGGGTCGGCCGGCGGCATCTTCCCCCTCGCCTTCGGGATCGTCCGCGACGAGTTCCCGCGCGAGAAGGTTGCGGGCGGGATCGGCCTGCTCTCGGCGATCCTCGGGATCGGCGGCGGCGTCGGCATCGTCCTCTCGGGGGTCGTGGTCGAGAACCTCGACTACCACTGGCTGTTCTGGCCGACGCTGGCGATGACGGTGGTGGCTGCCGTCCTCACCTGGCGGCTGGTCCCCGAATCGCCGGTTCGCGTCCCCGGCCGCGTCAACTGGCTCGCCGCCGGGCTGATGACGGTCGGCGTCTCGGCGGTCCTGGTCGCGGTCAGCGAGACCACGGTCTGGGGATGGACGGGGCCGAAGACGCTCGTGCTCGCCGCCTTCGGCTTCGCCGTGATCGGGCTCTGGATCGCGGTCGAGGTGCACAGCCGGACGCCGCTGATCGACATGACGATGATGCGGATCCGCGGCGTCTGGACCACCAACGCCTCCGCCTTCCTGCTCGGCGCCGGGATGTACGCCTCGTTCGTGATCTTCCCCCAGTTCGCGCAGCTGCCGCAGTCGACCGGATTCGGCTTCGGCGCCTCGGTCATCGTCTCCGGCCTCTACCTGCTGCCGTGCGCGCTGGGGATGGCGGCGCTGGGGATCTGGGCCGGGCGGATCTCGGTCCGCTTCGGCTCGCGCTGGGCGCTGCTCGCAGGCACCGTCTTCACCTTCGCCGCCTTCCTCTTCCTCGCCGTCGCCCACGCCGAGCCCTGGCAGATGCTGGTCTCCGCGGCGCTGCTGGGGATCGGGATCGGGCTCGCCTTCGCCGCTCTCGGCAACCTGATTGTGCAGGCGGTGCCGCCCGAGCAGACCGGCGTCGCCAGCGGCGTCAACACGGTGATGCGGACGCTCGGCGGCGCGCTCGGCGGTCAGCTCTCGGCGACCTTCATCGCCTCCAACACGGCGGCCAGCGGCCTGCCGACGGTGACCGGCTTCACCGAGACCTTCTGGATGGCGACGGGCTTCCTCGCGCTCTGCTTCGGCGCCGGCCTGCTGGTGCCGAAGGCGCTCGGCCGCCCGACCCCGCCGGCGCCCCCGGCCGAGCCGGCCGCCGTCCCCGAGCCGGCCGCGGTCTAGCGCCGGCCGCGGCCGCGGCCGCTACCCTCATTTCCCTTCGGCGGACCTTTCGAAGGTCATCCAGGTCGAGTAGCCGCCGAGCGCGACCTCGAGCTGTTCGCCGGTCACGGTGGTGGTGCCGCCGGTCCCGACCAGCTTCGCTTCGATGATCCGCGGCGAGTAGCCGGTCTTGGTGATCACGACCTGTTTCAGCTTGCCATCGAGCAGGCCGGCGAGCCGCGAGGAGATCTCCGGCCCGCTGAATTCGAGCGTCCATTTGTGCAGCGGGCAGAGGTAGTCGTAGGGGTCGGGGACGCCGACCAGGTAGGGGATCGCGGTCCCGAAGACGTTCTTGATGCTCTCGGTCTTGCCGCCCGAGCAGGCTGAGAAGAGCGTCTCGGCGACCTGGCCTTCGTACATCAGCACCTGGCCGCGGGTCTGTTCGGCCGCTTCGTCACTGGTCGCGTACTCGCTTTCGAGATTTTTGTAGACCTGGCTGCGAGTGTCGGAGTAGAGGTCGAAGCCGTTGCCTTCGCGGCCGGCCGAGAGCGCGAAGGAGCGCGAGGCGACCGCCTGCGCCTTCAGCTCGGCCAGCGGCCACGAGGGCGGCGACTCGTTCGGGATCACGCCCTTGACGTACTGGTCGACGGCGAGTGCGTTGACGACGTTGAGCGAGCCGCCGCCGCCTTCCGGCACCGTCTCCAGCGCCCCGCGGTAGCTGCCGTAGCCGGCGATCGTGATCTTGCCGGCGCCGGCGGCGCGCAGGGTCTTGCCGCAGTTGGCGAGCGGCTTGCCGGCCGAGCTGCGGAGGCGGACCGTGCCGCCGACCCGGTGCGCCTCGTAGCTGCGGCTCGGTTCGAGCGTCACCCCGCAGGCGCCGGTGGCGCCGCTGAAGCCGACGTCGCCGGACGAGGTGCCGAGGAGGACGCGGACGACGTGCGTCCCTTCCAGGGTCCCGAGCGAGGTGCCGGGGTAGTAGTGGCCGAGGATCGTCTTGTAGCCGGCGCCGTGGAGGGCGTATCCGTAGGCGCCGTAGGCGCTCATCCCGACCCCGTGGCCGAAGCCGCGGCCGTGGACGATCCACTTGACCGCGGCGCCCGCGCTGGCCGCCACCAAGGCGAAGGCCGCGGTCGTGAGGGCCGCCACCGCCACCAGTCGCAGGCTCGTTCTCCGTTTCGGCATCAACCTTCGCCAACAGGTTCAACGCGGCGGAGTAGCGGCCTGCACGCGGCCCCTCTACTGTGGCCGGACGATGGTGGGGCCCGGCGACCACAGCGGCGAACGGGCCTTCTGCTCCTGGAGCGGCGGCAAGGACTCGGCCTTCGCCCTGCACGAGGCGGCGCGGGCCGGGGCCGAGCCGGCGCTGCTGGTCTCGATGATGGTCGAGGGCGGCGAGCGCTCGCGCTCGCACGGGCTCAGCCGGGAGGTGCTGGCGGCGCAGGCGGAGGCGGTCGGGCTGCCGATCGAGTTCGGGGCGGCGAGCTGGAGCGGCTACGAAGCCGAGCTGCTGCGGGTGCTCGGGGCGGCCCGGGACGACGGCGGGCCCACGGTCGGCGTCTTCGGCGACATCGACATGCAGGACCACCGCGACTGGGTCGAGCGAGTCTGCGGCCTGGTCGGGCTCGATGCGTGGCTGCCGCTGTGGCAGCGCGAGCGCCGCGCCCTGATGGGCGAAGTGCTGGGCGCCGGGTTCGAGGCGGTGATCGTCGCCGTCCGCGACGGCGTCCTCCCGGCCGAGCTGCTGGGACGGACGATCGACGCCGAGCTCCTCGCCGCGGTCGAGCGGGCCGGCGCCGACGCGGCCGGCGAGAACGGCGAGTACCACAGCCTCGTGGTCGACGGTCCCCTGTTCGGCCGCCGCCTCCAGGTCGAGCCCGGCGAGCGCACCCTCAGGGACGGAGTCTGGTTCCTCGACCTCTCCGTCGCCTGAGCGGTTGGAGCTGAGAGGTTGCCTTTCGACCCGGATAGCGGGCCAAAAGGCAACCTCGCAAGTGAGGCCTACTCGTGGGGGCGGGCCATCCGCCGGTGGTCGAGCGCCTCGTCGAGGGTCTCGACGGAGACGCCCTGCTCGAGTGCCACCTCGCGCAGCGAGCGGCCTGAGCTGGCCGCCTCCTTGACGATGTCGGCGGCGCGGTCGTAGCCGATGTGGGGGTTGAGCGCGGTTGCGGTGGCGAGGGTCGCCTCGGCGTGGCGCTCGGTCATCTCTTCGTTTGCCTCCAGCCCCTGCACGCACTTCTGGTCGAGCAGGCGTGAAGCCGAGGCGAGCAGCTTGATCGATTCGAGCAGGTTGCGGGCGATCAGCGGCACCCGGACGTTGAGCTCGAACTGGCCCTGCGAGCCGCCGACGGTGATCGCGGTGTCGTTGCCGATCACCTGGGCGGCGACCTGGATCACCACCTCGGGGATCACCGGGTTGACCTTGCCGGGCATGATCGAGGAGCCCTTCTGCAGCTCCGGCAGCCGCAGCTCGGCGAGGCCGGCGCGCGGTCCCGATCCCATCAGCGCCAGGTCGTTGGCAATCTTGTTGAGCGAGACCGCGTAGACCTTGAGCACCCCGGAAAGCTCGACCAGCGCGTCGCGGTTGCCCTGCGCCTCGAACGGGTCGAGCGGGGCCGAGATCGAGAGGCCGGTCTCGGCCGCCAGCTTCTCCCGCACCTGGCTGGCGAACTCCGGGTGGGTGTTGAGGCCGGTGCCGGTGGCGGTGCCGCCGAGCGGGATCTGGCCGACCCGCCGCAGCGTCCCTTCGATCCGCTGCACGCCGAGCCGCACCTGCGCCGCGTAGCCGCCGAACTCCTGTCCGAGGGTGACCGGAACGGCGTCCATCAGGTGGGTGCGGCCGGCCTTGACCACGTCGGCGAACAGCTTCGACTTCTCTTGCAGCGCGCCCTCGAGCGCGCCCATCGCCGGCAGCAGGTCGTGGGTGACCTCGTCGAGCGCCGCCAGGTGCACCGCGCTCGGGAAGACGTCATTCGAGGACTGGCCCATGTTGACGTGGTCGTTGGGATGGGCCCCGTCGCCGGCCAGCGCCGCGATCACCTCGTTGGCGTTCATGTTCGAGGAGGTGCCGGAGCCGGTCTGGAAGACGTCGACCGGGAACTGGTCGTCGTGCTCGCCGGCGCCGACCGCCTTGCCGGCGGCCGCGATCTGCTCCGCCAGCTCCTTGTCGAGCTTGCCGAGCTCGCCGTTGACCTCGGCCGCTGCGCCCTTTATCCGACCGAGCCAGCGGACGACCGAGACCGGCACGCGCTGGCCGGAAACGGGGAAGTTGTCGACAGCCTTGGTGGTCTCGCCACCCCAGAGCTGCCCGGTCGAAGTCGTGGCCTCCATCAGGTTCGTCGCCTCCGTGAAAAGTGGGGTTGGGTGAAGAAGTGGGGGATTGGAGCGTATTCCTCGACCTCGAATGGCGCGTTGCTCTCGCATCCGAGAAGAGAGCGCGAAGCCGGGGGTGCGCCCGCCCTTGCCTAAGGCGCCGCTTAGGGAGCCGGCCTAGGATCGGCGCATGAGCACGGCGACCGCCGCGAGCAGCGAAGTCCTCCACCTCTCGCTGCTCCTGGGCGGCGCCCTGCGCGACAGCGACGGCGCCCGGCTGGGGCGGGTCGACGACGCGATCGTCCGCCTCGGCGGCGGCTACCCGCCGATCACCGGCTTCCTGGTCACGGTGGCGCGGCGGCAGTCCTACCTGCCGGCCGAGCGGGTCGCCCGGGTCGAGCCGCGGGCGGTGACCCTGAGCAAGGCGAAACTCGACCTGCGGCCGTTCGCGCGGCGGCCCGAGGAGGTGCTGTTGAAGCACGACATCCTCGACCACCAGCTGATCAACGTCGAGGGCGCGAGGCTGGTGCGGGCGAACGAGGTCGAGCTGGCGCGGCTCGAGGGCTGGTGGCGGGTGGTCGGCGTCGACACCGGGCCGCGGGGCGGTCTGCGGCGGTTGCTGCCGAAGGCAGTGGGGCGCCGCATCGTCAGCGGCGGCTTTCTCGACTGGGCGAGCGTCGAGCCGTTCTCCGGCAACGTCCCGGCGGTGCGCCTGCGGGTTCTGCACCCGAAGCTGGCCAGGCTCCACCCGGCGCAGATCGCCGACCTGGTCGAGGCGGCGTCGCACGAGGAGGGCCGGGAGATCATCGAGGCCGTCGGCGGCGACTCCGAGCTCGAGGCGGACGTCTTCGAGGAGCTCGACGCCCAGCACCGGGTCGAGTTCGTCGACCAGCGGTCCGACCCGGAGGTGGCGGCGCTGCTCTCGCGGATGGCGCCGGACGATGCCGCCGACCTCGTCGCCGAGCTGCCGGAGGAGCGGCGGGAGGCGGTCGTCGAGCTGCTCGCCCCCCAGCAGCGGCGCAAGGTCCGAGCCCTGCTCGGCTACGACCCGGCCGAGGCCGGCGGCCTGATGAGTCCCGACTTCGTCGGCGTCTACCGGCAGGCGACGGTCGCCGAGGCGCTCGAGCGGGTGCGCCGCAGCGCCCTCGGCGACGAGCTGCTCGCGACCGTCTACGTGATGGACGCGCGGCACCGCTTCGTCGGCGCGGTGCAGCTGCCGTCGCTGGTCCGCGCCGACCCCGAGGAGGCGGTGGTCGAGCTCGACGTCGAGCCGATTCCCCACCTCGTCCCCGAGGCCGACTTCGAGGAGGTGGCGCGCCTGATGGCCGACTACAACCTCACCGCCGCTCCCGTCCTCGACCGCGAGGAACGGATGATCGGCGTGGTCACCGTCGACGACGTGCTCGAGGTGCTGCTGCCGAAGGGCTGGCGCCGCCGCTTCGGGCTCCTCGGCGAGGATTGAGCACGCTTAGGTTCGCCCGGCTAGGATCGCTGCCGTGAACGCAGCGTGGAGCGAGCAGTTGGATGCCGGGCCGAGTACCAGCCGCCATGCGGCGGGTGCGGTCGCTTGGCTTGGCGGCGCGGCCGCACCTGCCGTCGCGGCTGCGCTCCCGGCGTAGCCGCCTGCTCGTCTTCCTCGGGCTGCTCGGCCCCGGGCTGATCGCCGCCAACGCCGGCAACGACGCCGGCGGGATCGCGACCTACTCCGAAGTCGGCGCCAAGTACGGCTACACGCTGCTCTGGGCGATGGTCCTGATCACCGTCTCGCTGGCGCTGGTCCAGCGGGCGGCGGCGCGGATGGGGGCGGTGACCGGCAAGGGCCTGGCCGAGCTGATCCGCGAGCGCTACGGGATCCGGTGGTCGGCCTTCGCCACCGTGGCCGTGCTGGTCGCCAACTTCGGCATCTGCATCTCCGACTTCGTCGGGGTCGGCGCCGCGCTCGGCCTGGCCGGGGTACCGGCCCAGGTCTCGGTGCCGATTGCGGCGCTGCTGATCTGGCTGGTGATCGTCCGCGGCTCCTACCGCAGCGCCGAGCGCGTCTTCATCTGGCTGACGATCCCCTTCTTCGCCTACCCGGTGGCGGCGATCCTCGCGAAGCCGGACTGGGGCCAGGTCGGCCACTCGCTGGTCGTTCCGCAGCTGCACGCCAACCCGACCTTCCTGCTGCTGTTCGTGGCGATGGCGGGGACGACGATCACCCCCTACATGCAGCTCTACCTGCAGTCGGCGGTGGTCGAGCGGGGCGCGACCGAGGTGGACCTGCCGGCGGAGAGCCGCGAGGCGGTTGGCGGGGCGCTCTTCGCCGACCTCGTCGCCGCCTTCGTGATCATCGCCACCGGAGCCACCCTCTACGTCAGCGGCGTCCACTCGATCGGCTCGGCGGCCGATGCGGCGAAGGCGCTGGGGCCGCTTGCCGGCCAGTACGCCGAGCTGCTGTTCGGGGTCGGCCTGCTCGGCGCCAGCCTGCTGGCGGCGGCGATCCTGCCGATCGCGACCTCCTACGTCGTCGCCGAGTCGCTCGGCTTCGAAAAGGGGATCGGCCGGCGCAGCGAGGAGGCGCCGGTGTTCATGGGCCTGATCACGGCGATGATCGTCGTCTCCACGATCGTCGCCGTGATCCCCGGCGTGCCGGTGATCTCGCTGCTGGTCGGCGTCCAGGTCGTCAACGGGGTGCTGCTGCCGATCAACCTCTTCTTCATCTGGCGCCTGGCCCGCTCCGAGGAGCTGATGGGCGAGCACCGCAACCGCGGTGCCGTCGACTGGGTCACGGCGGCCACCGTCGGGGTCACCTCGGCGCTCTCGCTGATCCTCGTCGGCGTCACCGTGCTCGGCCTCTGAGCCGGCTAGCCGCCTTCCCGGCCGGCGTCGAACCCCTGGCGGTAGGCCCTGGCGAAGGCCGGGGGCAGGGTCTGGCCGCCGGGGGCGTAGCGCGCGGTCACCTCGAGCCGCCGCAGCAGGTTCTCGTGGATGCCCTGGGTGTCTTCGGCGCCGGCGGAGGCGGCGCCGAGCAGGTAGCCGAGCTCGACGTTCGCCTTGCCGCCCGGCTCTTCGCGGGCCTCGGCGTCGAGGCGGGTCGCCGTTTCGATCAGGGTTTCGCCGACCTGGGCGAGGTCGCCGGCGCCCTGGTTCTCGGCGAAGCAGTCGCTGATCGGCGTTTCGCCGGCGAGGAGGACTTCGTCCGGGGCGGCTTCGAGCGCCTGTTCGTAAGTGGCGGCGCCTTCGAAGCAGGCGCTCGGCGTGCTCGGTTCGCTGCCGCCGCAGGCGGCGAGGAGGAAGGCGAGGGCCGCGGCGGCGGTGAGGGCGAGACTGGTCGGGACGAGCCGCATCGGCGGCCCATCCTATGGACGGCGGACCGGCGGCTCAGTCGTGGTAGCCGCCGCCGTTGCTGGAGCCCGAGCCGTGCGGGGAGAGGCCGCCGGAATGGTCCTGCTCGACGCCGCCGGCCGGCCCGGCCGGCTGCTTAGGTGCCCGCTTGCGCTTCTTCTTGGCCGGCGACTGGGACGGCGCCGGTTCGGCCGAGGCCGGGCCGACGGGAAAGACTTCGACCCATTCGGCCAGTTCGAACTGCTTCGCGGGGGCGTGGTTCCAGGAGAGGTGGAGATGGTTGCCGCAGCCGTGGCCGGCGTCGCCTTCGTAGCCGACCCAGCGGAAGGGCAGCACCGGTTCGTTCTGGACCGGCTCCGCCCACAGTGCCAATGCCGTGATCGCGGTCCAGTGCGAGTCGCAGGTCGAGCTCGGTTCGACCGGAACGAGGTCGACCGCGACGCCGTTGTAGTGGTCGGAGCCGTGGACGTGGCATTCGTCGCAGCCGACGTGCTCGCCGTCCGGCAGCGGCCCCGAGTAGCCGTCGGTGATGTAGATCGGCCAGCGCTGGGAGATCCAGCGCAGGTCGGGGACGATCCGGCTGTCGACCATGTCGCCGGCTTCGTGCGGGATCGAGGCCGGGATCGCGACCAGCCGCCCCGGCGCGTGGACGATCCGCGTCACCGCCGGCGGCACGGTCGGCGCCGGCACGGTCGGGGTGGCCGTGGCGGCGCTGGCCCGGGCGACGCCGAGGCAGAGCAACAGCGGCGCCAGCGACGCGAGGCCCAGCAGCAGTGGCGTGCGCAGGCGCGGGTAACGGAGGGGGAAGCCCTTCACTCAGCCCTCTTATCGCCAACTCGGGAGAAATGTTGAGTACCGAACGAGCACTTGTGAGCCGCTCGTGGGCTGGATGATCATCTAGGGTCCCTGCCGATGCCGACGGTCAGGGGGGCGACTTTCGAGCTGTTCCGGGAGCTGGGGATGACGACGATCTTCGGCAACCCCGGCTCGACCGAGCTGCCGATGCTGCGCGACTTTCCGTCGGACTTCCGTTACGTCCTCGGGCTGCAGGAGGCGGTCGTGGTCGGGATGGCCGACGGCTTCGCCCAGGCATCCGGCCGCACCACCGTCGTCAACCTCCACACCGCGCCGGGTGTCGGCAATGCGATGGGGGCGATCTTCAACGCCCAGGCCAACCACGCGCCGCTGCTGATCACCGCCGGCCAGCAGGCCCGCGCCCAGGTCACCCTGCAGGCCAACCTGACCAACCGCGACGCGACCCGGATGCCGCACCCGCTGGTCAAGTGGTCCTACGAGCCGCCGCGGGCCGAGGACGTGCCGCTGGCGCTCGCCCATGGCGTCCACCTCGCCGGCCTGGCGCCGCGTGGCCCGGTCTTCGTCTCGCTGCCGATGGACGACTGGGAGGTCGAGGTCGACGAGGAAGACGCGCGCGCCGCGATCGGTCGCCGGGTCAGCGGTCGCGCGGTCGCCGACCCCAAGCTGGTCGCCGCCCTTGCCGCTCGCCTCGACGCCGCCGCCAATCCAGTCTTCGTCGCCGGCCCCGACGTCGATGCGGCCGGCGGCTGGGAGGCCGCCGTCGCTCTGGCCGAGCGCCAGCGCCTGCCGGTCTGGGCCTCGCCGGCGACCGGCGGCGCCCGCCTCGGCTTCCCCGAGGACCACCCCAACTTCCGCGGCGTCCTGCCGCCGGCGATCGGCCCGGTCGGGCAGACGCTCGAGGGCCACGACCTGATCCTCGTGGCGGGCAGCTCGGTCTTCCCCTACTACCCCCACATCCCCGGGCCGCTGCTGCCCGCGGGCGCCGAGCTGGTGGCGATCACCAGCGACCCCGACGAGGCGGTGCGGGCGCCGATGGGCGAGGCGATCGTCGCCGACGTCGGGCTGACCCTGGCGGCGCTGCTGGCGGCGGTGCCGGAGTCGAGCCGGCCGGGGCCGGAGCCGAACCCCGGCCCGAGCGAGCTCCCGGAGACCGACCCACTCAACGCCTCGACCGTCCACAAGGCCCTCGCCGAGGTCCTGCCCGAGGACGCGATCGTCGTCCTCGAGTCGCCGTCGAGCACGCTGGCGCTGCGCAACCAGCTGCGGCTCTCGCGGCCGGGCTCCTACTACTTCAGCGCCGGCGGCGGCCTCGGCTTCGGACTGCCGGCCTCGGTCGGCGTGCAGCTGGCTCAGGCCGACCGACCGGTCGTCTGCGTGCTCGGCGAGGGCTCGGCTCAGTATGGGATCACCGCCTTTTGGAGCGCTGTTGCCTACCAGGCCCCGGTCACCTTCCTCGTCCTCCAGAACCAGGAGTACGGGATCCTCAAGTGGTTTGCCGAAGTCGAGGGGGTCGAGGGCGCGCCCGGGCTCGACTTGCCGCAGCTCGACGTCGCCGCCGTCGCCGAGGGCTACGGGGTGAAGGCGCGGCGGGCGGCGGACCGCGACTCGGTGCGGGGCGAGCTCGAGGCGGCACTCGCCTCCTCGGCGCCGGAGCTGGTCGAAGTCCCGGTCGCCCCCGGGATGTCGCTGTTCTGAGACTGGTGTCAACCTGGGGCTGATGGAGGCGAGCACCGCCGCAGCCGCACCGGCGCCCGACGCCGCCCCCGACTCGCTCGCCGCCGGCACCGCAGAGCCGCTCCGCGGCGAGCTCGAGGCGCTGCTCGGCTCCGACCGCGTCCTCGCGCGGCCGAGCGACATCGTCCGCTACGCCTCCGACGCCAGCCCCTACCGGTTGCTGCCACGGGCGGTGGTGATGGCCCACGACGCCCGCGACGTCGCCGCCGTCATGGCCTACGGCCGCGAGCGCCGGATCCCGGTCGTCTTCCGCGGCGGCGGCACCAGCCTCAGCGGCCAGGCCCAGACCGACGGCATCCTCGTCGACGTCCGCCGCCACTTCGGCGGCATCGCGGTCGAGGGGGACGGGGCGCTGGCGCGGGTCCGCAGCGGCACCGTCCTCGGCCACGCCAACCGCGTCCTCGGCCCCCACGGCCGTCGCCTCGGCCCCGACCCGGCCAGCACCAACATCGCCACGGTCGGCGGCGTCGTCGCCAACAACTCCGGCGGGATGCGCTGCGGCACCACTCAGGACTCCTACTCGACCGTGCGCTCGCTGACCTTCGCGCTGCCCTCGGGGACGCGGATCGACACCGCCGAGCCGGGCGCGGCGGAGCGCTTCGATGGGCTCGAGCCCGAGCTCGCCGCCGGCCTGGTGGCGATCCGCGACGAGATCCGCGCCGATCCCGAGCTGTGTGAGCGAATCCGCAAGAAGTTCACGATCAAGAACACGACCGGGTATCGAATCTGCGCCTTCCTCGACGCCGAGGAGCCGCTGGAGATCTTCCGCCGCCTGCTGATCGGCTCGGAGGGGACGCTCGCCTTCGTCTCCGAGGTCGTTTTCGAGACGGTGCCGCTAGCGCTCTGCACGACCACCGCCTGGGTCCACTTTCCCGACGTCGACGGCGCGATGGCGCCGGTCCAGGACCTGGTCGGGCTGGGAGCGACGGCGGTCGAGCTGATGGTCGCCCCGGGGCTGATCACCGCTGCCTGGAACATGCGCGGGGCGCCGGGAGAGTGGAAGGCGCTGCCGCCGGAGTCGGCGGCGCTGCTGGTCGAGCTCGGCGCCGAGGACGAGACCGGCCTCGACTCCCAGGTCGAGCAGGCCCTCGCCCTGCTTGCCGGCCACGAGACGATCCGCTCGATCGACTTCACCCGCGACCAGGGGGAGATCGAGCTCGCCTGGCGCGTCCGCGAGGGCCTGCACGGGCTGATCGGCCGTCTGCGGCCGCCGGGCACCGCGCTGATCCTCGAGGACGTCTGCGTGCCGCCGTCCGAGGTCGCCGCCTTCGCCCCCGAGCTGCAGGCACTCCTCGCCGAGCACGGCTTCCTTCCCGGCTTCGCCGGCCACGCCTCGGCCGGGAACCTCCACTTCATGCTGACCCCGGACTTCACCAAGCCGGAGGACCTCGACCGCTACGAGGCCCTGATGGCGGGGCTGGTCGAGCTGGTCGTCGGCAAGTACGACGGCTCGCTCAAGGCCGAGCACGGGACCGGCATCAACATGGCGCCCTACGTCGAGCGCGAGTGGGGGACGGTGGCGACCGAGCTGATGTGGCGGGTGAAGCGGTTCGCCGATCCCGACGGCGTGCTCGCCCCCGGCGTCGTCCTCAGCCGCGACCCCGGCGCCCACCTGCGCAACCTGAAGACGACGCCGGCGATCGAGGAGGAGGCGACGACCTGCGTCGAGTGCGGATTCTGCGAGCCGGTCTGCCCGAGCCGCGACCTGACGACGACGCCGCGCCAGCGCATCCTCCTGCGGCGCGAGATCGCCCGCCAGCCTGAGGGCGCGCCGCTGCGGCTCGCGCTCGAAGCCGAAGGCGAGTACGACGTGCTCGAGACCTGCGCCGCCGACGGCTCCTGCCAGCTGATCTGCCCGCTCGGGATCGACACCGGCAAGCTGGTCAAGGAGCTGCGGGAGCGCGGGCACTCGGCCGGGGCGGAACGGCGGGCGGCGGGTGCGGCGCGGCACTGGGGCCGGGTGGAGGCGGCGAGCCGGGCCGGCCTCCGCGTCGGCGCCGCCGCCGCGCGCCGCACCCGCCGCGGCGAGGCGCTGCCGGGCCCGGCAGCGCCGCGACTGCCGGCGACCGAGCGCACCGGAGCGGCGGCCGCCTACGTGCCCTCCTGCACCAACCGGATCTTCGCCGGCTCGCCCGCCGCGGCGCTGGTGACGGTCTCCGAGCGCGCCGGCCTCCCCGTCTGGATCCCGGAGGACGTCGAGGGTAGCTGCTGTGGCCTGCCCTGGAGCTCGAAAGGCTTCGCCACCGCCCACCGCGAGAAGGCGAACGAGATGGTCGAGCTGTTGTGGGGGTGGAGCGGGGCGGGCGAGCTACCGGTCGTGGTCGACGCCGCCTCCTGCACCGCGGCGATCGCCGAGCCCGGCGACGGGGTGCTCACCGAGCCAAACGCCGAGCGCCTCGCCGCCCTCGAGGTCGTCGACTCGGTCGCCTGGGCCCACGAGCGCCTGCTGCCACGGCTCGAGGTCGGCGAGCGCCTCGGCTCGGCGACCATCCACCCGACCTGCGCGACCCACCGCCTCGGCATCGCCTGGCGCCTCGCCGCCCTCGCCGCCGCCCTCGCCGACGAGGTCCACTTGCCGGCCGCCTCGACCTGCTGCGGCTTCGCCGGCGACCGCGGCATCTCCCACCCCGAGCTCACCGCCGCCGCCACCGCCCCGTTGGCCGCCGAGCTGGCCGGCCGCCGCTTCGACGCCTACCTCTCCAGCAACCGCACCTGCGAGATCGGCCTCGAGCGCGCCACCGGCCGCCCCTACGAATCAGTGGTGCAGCTCCTCGAGCGCCTCACGCGCGGCTAGCCGCTCCGCTTCGCGCGCCGCTTTCTGTCCCGGGTCCAGTCCTCTTCCTCGGCCGCTCGGGGCGCCGGCGCCGGTCGCTTCCCTAGCGGTTGATCGGCTCGCCGGCGTCGACGCTTTTCGCGTCGAGATCGCGGATCAGCGCTCGCGTCTTCGCGTCGCTCTCCATCCGCTTGTCGAGGAGGGGATTGACGATGCCGCGGAGGGCGGAGACGTAGCGCCACCACTTGGGGACGAAGACGCGGGGAGCCCGCTCTTCGATCCCGCGGACGAGGCCGGCGGCGGCCTCGGCGGGGGTGATCCGCTTGAGCAGGAAGTCGGGGCTGAGCTCGCGGACGCGGTCGGCGTCGGGCTGGGCGAAGGCGTCCTGGACCAGCTTGGTGTCGACCCAGCCGAAGTAGGCGACGCCGGCGCTGGCGCCGTGAGGGGCGAGCTCGACGCGCAGCGCGCGACCGAGGCTCTCGACCCCGGCCTTGGCGACCGCGTAGGGGCTGTTGCCGAAGCCGTTGGCGAAGGCGTAGACGGAGGAGACGACGACGAGGTGGCCCTGGCGGGCGACGATCTGGGGGAGGGCGGCGCGGGCGGTGCGCCAGACGCCGAGCATGTCGACCTCGAAGACGCGTTCCCACTCCTCGCCGGAGATCGTCTGCACGGTGGCGAAGTTCTTCTGCGCGATGCCGGCGTTGGCGATCGCCAGGTCGAGGCCGCCGAGTCGCTCGACCACCTCGGCGACCGTCGCCATCATCGCGGTGGCGTCGGTGACGTCGCCGGCGAGGCCGATCGCCCGCGGCCCGATCCGCTCCGCCGCCTCGGTCGCCTGCTCGGCGTCGAGGTCGAGGACGGCGACCGAGGCGCCGCGCAGGTGCAGCTGGCGAGCGGTCTCGAAGCCGATCCCGCGCGCGGCGCCGGTGACCAGGGCGACCTTGCCGTTGGGGTCGAAGGCGGGCACGTCGGGAGCGTATCGGGAATTGGCCGGCGACGGAACTCACGAGTACCGGGAGGGCTCGGCCGGACCGAAAGCCGCCCGCTTCCTAGAATCCGCAGTTCGTGCCCGGATTCGATCCAGTCGACCCGAAGCAGTCGTTTCCCGCCCTCGAGGAGCGGGTGCTCGCGCGCTGGCGCCAGACCGACGTCTTCGGCCGCCAGCTCGCGCAGCGCGCGGAGGCCCCGGTCTGGAGCTTCTACGAGGGCCCTCCCACTGCCAACGGCCGCCCCGGTGCCCACCACGTCCTCGCCCGGGTCTTCAAGGACGTCTACCCGCGCTTCCGCGCGATGAGCGGCAACCTGGTCCCGCGCAAGGCCGGCTGGGACTGCCACGGGCTGCCGGTCGAGCTCGAGGTCGAACAGCAGCTGGGGATCACCTCGAAGCAGGAGGTCGAGGAGCTCGGGATCGCCGAGTTCAACCGGCGCTGCCGCGAATCGGTCTTCACCTACGTCGAGGAGTGGGAACGACTGACCGAGCGGATCGGCTTCTGGGTCGACATGAAGGACCCCTACGTCACCCTCGACAACGATTACATCGAGTCGGTCTGGTGGTCGCTGCGCCAGCTCTGGGACAAGGGCGAGCTCTACGAGGGCCACAAGGTCGTCCCCTACTGCCCGCGCTGCGGCACCGCCCTCTCCTCGCACGAGGTCGCCCTCGGCTATAAGGACGTCGAGGACCGCTCGATCTACGTGCGCTTCCCGCTGCTTGGCGGCGAGGGCGAGGAATCGCTGCTGGTCTGGACGACCACGCCCTGGACGCTGCCCGGCAACGAGGCCGTTGCGGTCGGCCCCGGGGTCACCTACGTCCGCGCCAAGGTCGGCGACGAGGTCGTGGTCCTGGCCAAGGCGCGGGTCGAGGCGGTCCTCGGCGAGAGCGCCACCGTGCTCGACGAGCTCGAGGGCTCCGAGCTGGTCGGCCGCTTCTACGAGGGCCCGGTGTTCGAGCTGGCCGACCGCGAGCGCGGCGGCTTCCCGGTCCTCGCCGGCGATTTCGTCACCACCGAGGACGGCACCGGCCTCGTCCACATCGCCCCCGCCTTCGGCGAGGACGACTACGACGTCGCCGCCGCCAACGGCATCTTCGAGCCCACCGACCACGGCAGCCTCTACAACCCGGTCGACCTCGACGGCCGCTTCGACGACCGCGTCAAGGGCTTCGAGGGCCGCTTCGTCAAAGACCACGCCACCACCGACGGCCTGATCGCCGAGCTCGAGCGCCGCGGCCTGCTCTTCCGCGAGGAGATCTACGAGCACTCCTACCCGCACTGCTGGCGCTGCTCGACGCCGCTCCTCTACTACGCCAAGTCGAGCTGGTACGTCGCCACCTCGCGCCACCGCGACCATCTCCTCGCCAACAACGAGGAGATCGGCTGGCACCCCGAGCACGTCAAGCACGGCCGCTTCGGCAAATGGCTCGAGAACAACGTCGACTGGGCGCTCTCGCGCGACCGCTACTGGGGGACGCCGCTGCCGATTTGGGAGTGCAGCGCCGCCGACTGCGAGGGCCGCTTCTGTGCCGGATCGGTGGCGGATCTGCGCGAAAGGCTCCACGGCGAGGGCGCCGAGATCCCGGAGGACCTGCACCGCCCATACATCGACGAGGTCGTCCTCGACTGTGAGAGCTGCAGCGGCACGATGGCCCGCGTCGACTCGGTGATCGACACCTGGTACGACAGCGGCGCGATGCCGTTCGCGCAGCTCCACTACCCGTTCGAGAACGAGGCCGAGTTCGAGCGGCGCTTCCCGGCCGACTACATCTGCGAGGCCCAGGACCAGACCCGCGGCTGGTTCTACTCGCTGCTCGCCGAGTCGACCCTGCTGTTCGAGACCTCGAGCTTCCGCAACTGCGTCTGCCTCGGCCTCATCCTCGACCCCGAGGGCCAGAAGATGTCGAAGAGCCGCGGCAACGTGGTCGATCCCTGGGAGGTGATCGACACCCACGGCGCCGACGCCTTCCGCTGGTACTACCTGACCGCGCAGGAGCCCTGGGCCGGCTATCGCTTCTCGGTCGACACCGTCGGCGAGTCGGTGCGGCAATTCCTGCTCACCCTTTGGAACACCTATTCCTTCTGGGTCCTCTACGCCAATGCGGAGGGGCTCGTTCCCGGCGACCCCTCGCTCCGCTGGGACTCAGAGCCCGACAGCGGCGCAAACTCACCCCGGAGCGCGGCAGCCGATCTCGACGCCTGGGCCTTGTCCCGCTTGCAGGCGACGGTCCAAACGGTCGCCGAGCGGCTCGAGCAGTTCGACGCCACCCAGGCCGGGCGGGCGATTGCAAATTACGTCGAGGAGCTCTCCAACTGGTACGTGCGGCTCTCGCGGCGGCGCTTCTGGGAGGGAGACGCGGCGGCGTTTCGAACCTTGCGTAGATGCCTGATTACGGTCTCGGAGCTGCTGGCGCCGTTCACGCCCTTCCTCGCCGAGGAGATCTACCGCAACCTGGCCGGCGGCGCCGCCGGCGAGTTCGGCGAGCGGCCCGACTCGGTGCACCTGCGCGACTTCCCGTTCGCCGAGCCGGCGCGGCGCGACCCGGAGCTCGAGGAGGCGATGGCGGCGGTCCGGCTGACGGTCGAGCTCGGCCGCGCCGCCCGCGCCCAGGCCAAGGCCAAGGTGCGCCAGCCGCTGCGCCGGGCGGTGATCGTCGCCAACGGAGCCGAGCGGGCGGCGATCGAGGCTCGCGCCGACCTCGTCACCGCCGAGCTCAACGTCAAGGAGCTCGACTTCGTCAGCGACGAGAGCGCCCTTGTCACCTACGAGGCGAAGCCGAACTACCGCGCCCTCGGCCCCCGTTTCGGCAAGCGGATGCCGCAGGTGGCGGCGGCGGTGGCGGCCCTCGACCCGGCCCACGTCGCCGCGGTGATGGCGGCCGGCGGCGAGGTCGGGATCGCGATCGACGGCAAGGATCACCGACTCGGGCCGGACGAGATCGCCCTGGCGCTGCAGCCGCTCGAGGGCTACGAGGTCGAGGCCGAGGCGGGCCACGCAGTGGCGCTGCAGCTGGAGCTGGACGAGGAGCTGCGCCGGGAGGGCCTCGCGCGGGAGATCGTCCACGCGGTCCAGAACGCCCGCAAAGCGGCCGGTCTCGAGATCACCGACCGGATCGAGCTCGGGCTCGGCGGCGACCCGGAGCTGCTCGAGGCAGCCCGCGACCACGAGGCCTACCTGGCCGGCGAGGTGCTGGCAACCGCGGTCGCGATCGGCGACGGGAAGGGTGGGACCGGAGCCGAGATCGAGGGCAAAGAGCTACTGATCTCGGTTTCGCGGGTTTGAGGATCATCGGCTGTCTGCTCCGCCCAGCTTCGGCGCGCGTCGCGCTCGCCCGCCTGACCGTGCTCGGGGCGCTCGCCGTCGCCTTCACCGCGCTCGCCCCCGCCGTGGCCGCCGCGGCGGAAGGCGGCACGGGCGCGAGCGCCGACGAAGGTGGAGGGTCCGGGACCGCGCCCCAGAAACCCGGCCCGAAACCGCAGCTGATCCTGATCCACGGCGGCTCCTTCCTCTACCACGACCCCTTCTTCCGGCCGGAGACGCGCCCCGCGGCGGTCGCCGAAGGCTTCCAGCCGCACTACGTCGACTACCCGCTCGCCAACCTGCCGGCCGCGGTGGCCGCGGCGCGGCTCGAGGCGCGGAAGCTGCGGGAGGAGGTCGGGGTCGAAAACGTCTACGCCTACGGTGCCTCGGCCGGCGGCACGCTGGCAGCGATCCTCGCCGGCGAGGGAGACGTCAACGCGGCGGTTGCGAAGGCGCCGGTCTCCGACCTCGCGACCTGGGAATGGCCGCTCGGCCGCTACGGCTCGAACTACTACGAAACGATCCTGGCCGGGCCGGCGACGCGGCAGCGGCTTTCCCCCTACAACCGGGTCGAGGAACGGCCGCTGCTGGTGATCCAGGGCCGCCAGGACAACATCGTGCCGCCGGCGATGAACGAAGCGTTCGCGGCGAAGTTCCCCCGCGTCCACCTCTGGCTGGTCCCGGGAGGGCACACCACCGAGCGCATCCGTCCTTGGATCGTCACCGGGGCGATGCAGTGGCTCGCGCAACTCGCTGCCCCGCCGGAAAAAGAACCCGAAGAAGAAGAATCCCCTCCTCTAAAGTCGACTAGCTGACTCGACAATGAGCCCGAAACTCACAGTCCATCTGAAGGCGCTCTTCCGGCGCGAGAAGCGCCGCAAGGAGGAGCGGGCGCCGCTGCACGACGAAGCCGGCAGCAAGGGCTTCCGCCCCGACGTCGAGGGCCTGCGGGCGGTGGCGATCCTGGCCGTCCTCGTCTGTCACGCCGGCGTCCCCTTCCTCGCTGGCGGCTACGTCGGCGTCGACGTCTTCTTCGTCATCTCCGGCTTCCTCATCACCCGCCTGCTGCTGGGGGAGATGGAGGGGCGGGGGAGGATCTCGCTGCGCGGCTTCTACGCCCGCCGCGCCAAGCGGCTGCTGCCGCTCTCGGCGCTGCTGCTGGCGGTGGTCGGCGTCCTCTCGATCGCGATCTTCTCGCCGCTGCGGGCGACCGAAACCTCCGGCGACATCGTCAGCTCGGCGCTCTACGTCGCCAACTGGCACTTCGCCGCCCAGTCGGTCGACTACTTCGCCCAGGGCCTCGAACCGAGCCCGGTCCTCCACCTCTGGTCGCTGGCGATCGAGGAGCAGTTCTACCTCGTCTGGCCAGGGCTGATGCTGGCCGTCACCTGGTGGTTCCGGCGCCGCGGCCGCAAGGTCCGCCCGGTCCTCATCCTGACGGTGATCCTCGTCTTCGCCGCCTCGCTCGCCGCCGGCATCCTGCTCACCGACAAGACCCCGGAGGCTGCCTACTTCTCGACCTTCGCCCGCGGCTGGGAGCTGGCGCTGGGGGCGATGCTGGCCCTGCTCGGCGTCGTCAAGCTGCCGCGCACCGCCGCCGCGGCGATCGGCTGGCTGGGCCTAGCGGCGATCGTCTACGCGACCTTCGCCTTCACCGCCAACACCCACTTCCCAGGGATTGCCGCCCTCGTCCCGACCCTCGGCGCCGCGGCGCTGATCCTCGCCGGCACCTCGATTCACGCGAAGCCGGCCGGCGCCCCGGCCTGGCTGCTCTCGCTGCCGCCGGTCCGCCACGTCGGCCGCGTCTCCTACTCCTGGTACCTCTGGCACTGGCCCTTCCTGGTCTTCGCCGCGGCCCTCTTCGGGCCGCTCTCGGTCGCCGCCGGGCTCGCCGTCGTCGCCCTCGCCTGGGTGCCCTCGGCGGCCAGCCACTGGCTGATCGAGGACCCGGTCCGCCGCGCCCGCTCGCTGGCTCGGCTGCCGAACCGGGCGATCGCCCTCGGGGTCGCCTGCACCGCGGTAGCCGTCCTCAGCGGCATCGTCGTCGCCAACGTCCAGCCGACCTTCCACACCGCCTCGGTCAGCGAGGTCAAAGGGGCGGCGGCGCTGCCCGAACAGCCGCAGCCGCAGGAGACCGCCTCTGCTGTGCGGCCGAATCCGCTGCGCGCCCGCGCCGACCGCTCGCGGATGTTCTACGACGGCTGCCTGGTCGGGATCGAAGGCACCAACTCGAACCGCTGCCTCTACGGCGACCCGCACGGCAGCCACACCCTGATCCTCTTCGGCGACTCGCACGCGATGCAGTACTTCCCGCCGATCGAAGCGCTGGCCGAAGAGCACCACTGGCGGCTGATCGCCCTGACCAAGGCCGAATGCAGCCCCGGCGAAGTGAAGATCCGCAGCATGGTCGCCGACCGCGAGTACTCGCAATGCGACGTCTGGCGCCAATCGGCGCTGAAGCGGATCGAAGAAAGCGGCGGCTCGGCGACGGTGGTGATGAGCGGCGACACTGCCTACACCGCCTACGGCGAAGAAGGCGAAGAACTGACCGGCGCCGCCAACGCCGACGCCCTCCAGGAAGGCTACGAAAAGACGCTGCGGCGGCTCCAGGCCGCCGGTCTCGACACGGTCGTCATCCGCGACACCCCGGCCTCCTCGAAAGACGTCCCCAGCTGCGTCTCCGAAGACCTCCAGCACCTGCAGTCGTGCGCCTTTGCGCAGCCGCGCGAATGGGACCGTGAATTCGACAAGCGGGCCGCCGACTCGACCCCCGGCGCCCACCTGATCGACCTGACCAAGGAGATCTGCCCGAGCGAACTCTGTCGGGCGGTGATCGGCAACGCCCTCGTCTATCGCGACAAAAGCCACCTGACCGCGACCTTCGCCCGCACCCTGCTGCCCTGGATCGCGACCGGCCTCGAAGAAGCCGGGCTCTCCTAGGCCGCGCTCCCCGAACCGGAGGCGCGGCCCAATAAGCTGCGCCGATGAAGTTCGGGCTCGCCTGCTTCGTCAGCGCCGACGGGATCGATCCCGGCGAGCTGGCGCGCCTGGCCGAGGAGCGCGGCCACGAGTCGCTGTTCTTCCCCGAGCACACCCACATCCCGGCGACGCGCGACACGGACTACCCGGGCGGCGGCGAGCTGCCGCACAAATACGCCCGCACCTACGACCTCTTCGTCGCCTGCACGGCGGCGGCCGCGGCGACCAGCCGGCTGCGGATCGGCAGTGCGATCTGCCTGGTCACCCAGCGCGACCCGATCACCACGGCGAAAGAGGTCGCCTCGGTCGACTGCCTGTCCGGCGGCCGCTTTGAGTTCGGCGTCGGCGCCGGCTGGAATCGCGAGGAGATGGCGAACCACGGCACCGACCCGCGGCGGCGGATGGCGCTGATGGCCGAGCGGATCGAGGCGATGAAGGCGATCTGGACTGAAGAGGAGGCGAGCTACCACGGCGAGCACGTCGAGTTCGAGCGGATCTGGTCGTGGCCGAAGCCGGCCCAGAAACCACACCCGCCGATCCTGGTCGGCGGCGGCGGCGCCACCGTGCTCGACCGGGTCCTGCGTTTCGGCGACGCCTGGCTCCCGATCTACGGCGAGAACGAGGACCTGCCGCAGCGGATCGGGGAGCTGCGCTCGCGAGCCGAGCGGCCGATCGAGGTGCAGGTGATCGCGGCGCCGGCGAAGGCCCAGCGGCTCGAGCAGTTGGCCGAGCTCGGGGTCAGCCGCGTCGTCCGCTGGCTGCCGACCGGCAAGCGGGCGGTGGTCGAGCAGGCGCTCGAGCACTGGGAGGCGGCGATCGCCGAGCTCTACGGCGAGGCGTGAGCCCCCGGCTCGGCCTCGCGGAGGCGCGCGAGCGCTTCGTCTCGGCTCGCGTCGCCCGCTTGGCGACGGCCGGCGCCGACGGCGCCCCGCATCTCGTCCCGATCGTCTTCGCCCTGCTCGGCGAGACCGTCTACAGCGTCGTCGACCGCAAGCCGAAGCGCGGCGGCGAGCTGCGGCGTCTGGCCAACGCGCGGGCGAGCGGCCGCGCCTCGGTCCTCGCCGACCACTACGAGGAGGACTGGCGGCGG
>DASXFL010000035.1:0-14125 GCA_036489595.1 Solirubrobacterales bacterium | reverse complement strand
GTGACGGGCGATGTCGATGATGTGCGAACCAAGGTCGCCGAGCGCGCCGGCGCCGGCGTCTGCGGGTCGCGCCCGCCAACCAAGGTCGTGCCCGGGGTCGGCGGCGTAGTCCTGCAGGAGCCAGCCACGGAAGTGCTGCGGGCGGCCAACCACCCCCTCCTCGACTAGCTGCCGCGCCCAGGCGATAGCGGGCCAGAGCCGGTAGTAGAAACAGACCTGGGCGAGCTGTCCGCTGCGCTGGGCGGCCGCGGCCATCGCCAGCGCGCTCTCGAGGTCGTGGGCGAGCGGCTTCTCGCAGATCACGTGCTTGCCGTGTTCGAGCGCGTCGATCGCGATCTCCGCGTGCAGGACGTTGGGGACCGAAACGTCGACCACGCTGACATCCTCCGCCCGGGTCACCTGGCGCCAGTCGGTCTCGGCCCGCTGCCACCCCCAGGCTCGGGAGAGCTCTGCAGCGCGATCGGCGGCGCCGTCGGCGACGACGACGAGCTCGACCGCCTCCGGCCCGTCGTCGTAGGTCCCGACCACCGAGCGGTACCCAGCGCTGTGGACCTGGGCGATGTAACCGGCGCCAACGATGCCGACACGGACCTTCCCCGAGCGCGTCATCCACTTCTCCTCCGTTTCTCGTCTGATGAGCATCGGATTTCCTTGCGGCGTCCCGTGGCTGCCGCGCCGAGAACCGCGTCGCAGACCTCCGCGCAGCGCAGGCCGTCGACGAACGTCGCACCGTGCGGCGCAACCCCCCAGGCCCCGGCGAGGGCGCCGAGGAAGTGCCGCAGCTCATGACTGAAGCTGTCTCCCCAACCGATCCCGTGGCCCGGCGGCCACCACAGCTCCGCGAACGGGTGCTCGGGCGCGGTGACGCTGATCGTCGCCGCGCCGCGCGCATCGGCGACGGTCAGGTCGTTCAGCGAGCGCACGTCGAAGGCGAGCGAGCCTTCCGAGCCGTCGATAGCAACGGCGCTCTCCAGCACCTGGCCCGGCAGCAGCCGCGCTGCCTCCATGGTGCCGATCGCACCGTCCTCGAACTCGACCGTGGCGACCACCGAGTCTTCGACGTCGACCTCGACCCCAGCCCGCTGCGCCTCCCAGGTGCGGGTCGCACCGCCGACTGCCGCGAACTCCCCGACCAGGTAGCGGGCGAGGTCGATGTGGTGTGCGAGCAGGTCGCCGACGACGCCGCTGCCCGCGGTCTCCCGCTGCAGGCGCCAAGCGGCCCCCGAGCCGCCGGGCACGGCGTCCGCGCCGAGCAGGAACCGCGACCGGAACTGCCGCGGCTCACCGATGTCGCCCCGTTCGATCATTTCCTTGGCGAGCCGGATCGCGGGGAAGAACCGGTAGTTGAAGGCACACATATGCAGCACACCAGCGGCCTCCACCGCCTCGAGCATCGCTCGCGCCTCCTCTGCGTCGCGCCCCAGCGGCTTCTCGCAGATCACGTGCTTTCCGGCCCGCGCGGCGGCGATGGTCGGCTCGGCGTGCAGGTGGTTGCTCGCCGCGTTGTCAAAGGCTTCGACCTCCGGGTCCTCGACCAACTCCCGCCAATCAGTAGTCGCCCGCTCCCAGCCGTAGCGGTCGCGCATCTGACCGAGTCGCGTCAAGTCCCGACCGCAGATCAGCCGCAGCGCCGGGGCGGCATGGGGACGGTCCTCGAGCGTCCGGACCGCGGCGAGCGCACGCGAGTGGGCCCGGCCCATGAAGGAACTGCCGAGCAGGCCGACGCCGATCTCACGGGGTGCCCCTTCCGGGCTCACCGGCCGCGCCTTCGGCCCGTCGCCGCTTCGACCACCGCGACGCTCGCCTCGAGATCGTCCAGCGGTGAGCCGGCACCGGGCACCCGGTCCTGCTCGATCGTCGCGAACCCCTCGTAACCGATCCGGTCGAGGGTCGACAGCACTGCGTCGAGGTCGACGACGCCCTGGCCGAGCTGGCAGAACACGCCCTGCTCGATCGCCTCCCAGAAACCGAGGCCGCGGGTGTGGACGTCGGCGAGCACCTCGCGATCGACGTCCTTGAGGTGGAGATGGACGAGCCGCGAAGCGTGGTCCGCGAGTGCCGCCTCAGCGTCGATGCCAGCGTAGGCGAGGTGGCCGGTGTCGAGACACAGATCGAGATCGGTGTCGCGAAGAAGCCCTTCGAGCTCGTCCTCGAACTCGAGGTAGCCGCCCGCGTGCGGGTGGACGGCCGGCCGCAGCCCGTGCTCGCGAGCGATCTCGGCGACCGCGCGGATCGTCTCGAGCATCTCTCGCCAACCAGCCGCCGACAGCCGTGGCGCCGCCTCCGAGCGCCCGGCGGTCACCACCCGCTCCTCGGAGGGCTTGTCGATGATCACCAGCACCGAGCCGCCGGCCCCTGCGATCGCCGCCGAGGCGCGTCGCGCCGCCGCGAGGACGCGATCCAGCTCGGCCGGGTCGTGAAGGTCGTCGAAGATGAACGACCCGACCGCGATGAGCGAGCGCGAATCGAGGGCGCCGCGGAGCGCCACCGGCTCCTCGGGCAGGTAGCCGACGGGGCCGAGCTCGAGGGCGTCGAGCGAGGAGCTCGCGATCTCATCGAGCACCTGCTCCCACGGCGGGTTGTTCGGTGCGTCGGCGAAATCGACGCCCCAGGTCACCGGTCCGGTGGCGAGCCTCACCGACCCTCACCTCCCTCCGGGTCACGAGGCGGGGACAGATAACTTCGCTGCGACGCGCGGCGCGCGAGGTGCTCCTCGCTCAGCGCGGTGGTCTCCGCCGAGGTCGCGACCTCAGAGACCCCGAGGTCCCAGAAGACGCCACTGGGCGGCAGCGCCCCGTCGCCACGGGTGTTGCAGACGATCACCGTGGTGGCCTCACCGGCGCGTGCCTCGCGCAGTGCAAGGGCGAGCTCGTCCACCGATCCAACCGCCGCCGTCCGGCAGCCCATGCTGGCCGCGTTGGCGACGTAGTCGACGCCCAATGGCTCGCCGGTCGGCAGGCGGCCGTCCTCGCTGCGACGGCGGAACTCGTTGCCGGCGCCCGACCCGGTGTTGCCGAGCGCGAGGGCTTGGATCGACTGGTAGCCGCCGTTGTCGAGGATGACGACGGTGAGCTTCAACCCCTCCTGCACCGCCGTGACCAGCTCGGTCGGCTGCATCAGGTAGGTCCCGTCGCCGATCACTACGAACACCTCGCCGCCATCGCCCTCGCGCATGCGGATCCCGAGCCCGGCAGGGATCTCGTGGCCCATGCATGAGAAGGCGAACTCGATGTGGGTGAAGCTTCCCGAGGGCGCCTCCCACATCTTCAGCAGGTCACCGGGCTGCCAGCCCGCCGCAGCGACGACCCAGTCCCGGGCCCGGGACTCGTCGTTGATCACTTTGAGCACCTGGGCCTGGAACATCACCCGGTCCTTGCCGGGGTCCTCGGCGAGGTGGGTGCGCAGCTCTTCGCGCCATCCCGTCATCGCCGCCCGGGCCTCCTCCGCCTGCTCCCGACTGGCGCGCCAGGCACCGAGCGTCTCCTCCAAGGCCTCGATCGCCACCCGGGCGTCGGCAACCAACGTGGTCGCCGAGAGCTTGTAGGCATCGCCGACATTCACGTTGATCCCGACGAAGCGGACGCCAGGGTCCTGGAACAGCGACTGCGAACCGGTGGTGAAGTCGCTGAGCCTGGTACCGACGCAGAGGACGAGGTCGGCGTCGCGCGCGATCCGCGCGGTGGCCGGCGTCCCGTTCACGCCGATCCCGCCGAGCAGCATTTCCGAGTCGCCCAGCGCGCCCTTGCCCGCCGAGGTCTCGGCGACCGGGATCTGACGGGCCTCGGCAAAGCGACGCACCGCCTCCTCGGCCGCCGAGTAGCGGACGCCACCGCCGGCGATGATCAGCGGCCGACGCGAGGCTTCGATCAGCCTGGTCGCGGCGCCCAGCTCCGCCGCCGCGGGCGGCCGCCGGGTGATCGACCAGACGCGCGGCGCGAAGAAGTCGGCCGGGTAATCGAAGGCCTCTCCCTGGACGTCTTGGTGCAGGGAGACCGTCACCGCGCCGGTTTCCGCCGGGTCGAGCAGTACTCGCATCGCCTGCGGCAGCGCGGTCAGCAACTGCTCGGGCCTCGCGATGCGGTCGAAGAAGCGGCTCAGCGGCCGGAAGGCGTCGTTTACCGATTCGTCGGCGCTTGGGCCGCCCTCGAGCTGCTGCAGGACGACCCCCTGGCGCCGGTTGGCAAAGGTGTCGCTCGGCAGCAGGAGGACCGGTAACCGGTTGGCGGTCGCAGTTGCCGCACCAGTCAGGAGGTTGGTGGAGCCGGGGCCGATCGAGGCCGTACAGGCCAACACCGAGAGGCGCCGACTGGCCTTGGCGTAGCCGAGTGCGGTGTGAACCATGGACTGCTCATTCTTCGGCTGGAAGAGCGGCAACTCGGCCCCCTCCTGCTGCACGGCCTGGCCGACCCCGAGGACGTTGCCATGGCCGAAGATGCCGAAGATCGCCGGGATTGCGCGCTGTGTCTCTCCGTCGCGCTCGGAGAACTGAGCCTGCAGGAAGCGGACCAGGGCCTGCGCAGCGGTCAGGCGGATCGTCGCCTGGCTCATCGGGCCGTCCACCCACCGTCGAGGATCAGGCTCGAGCCGGTCATCAGCGACGCCGCCGGGGAGGCGGCGAAGACGACGGCGCGCGCCACCTCGTCCACCTCGCCGAACCGGCCGCGCGGGATCTGCGCGAGAAATTCGCCGCCGATCTCGGGATCTTCCAACTGCGTCGCGGTCATCGCCGTCCGCACGAAGGTCGGAGCGACGGTGACGACGCGGATCCCGGAGGCGGCCAACTCGACGCCGAGCGCCTTGGTCAAGCCCTCCAGGGCGTGCTTGCTAGCGCAGTAGACGCTGCGTCCGGCAGCGCCGACGTGGCCCATCTGCGAGGAGACGATGACGACCACGCCGCCACGTTCGGCGGTGAGCATCTTTCTGACCGCTGCCTGCGCGGTGAAGAACACGCCTCTCACGTTCAGCGCGAAGAGCCGATCGAAGGTCTCCTCGTCCACGTCGACGAACGGCTCTGGCTGGTTGGCACCCGCCGCCTCGACCAGCACGTCGATCCGTTCGATCTCGGCGAAGGCGGAGGCGATCGATTCGGTCGAGGTCGCGTCGCAGACGGCGATCCGGCCTTCGGAACCCTGTTCGGAGACCTTCTCGGCCACGCCGAGAAGATCGTCCTCGGTCCGCCCGAGCAGGATCACCCGCTCGGCGCCGGCTGCGGCGCAGGCCTCCGCAATCCCTGCACCAATCCCACCGCTGGCGCCAACCACGGCCACCGTGCGGTCGTCGAGGCGAAAGTCGGATTCGGTGAGGCTCACGAGGCCACCCCGCTCTCGATCCGATCGAGGCGCATCGTCGCGGTAAGCCGGTGGCCCTCGAAGTGCTCCGCCCGCGAGATCGCCGCGACGGCCGGGGCCACCCGTCGGCTGCCCTCCTCGGTCACGCGCTGGTAGGTGCAGGTCTTGAGGAACTTGCCGACCCAGAGGCCGCCGGTGTAGCGAGCGGCGCGCATCGTCGGCAGGACGTGATTCGTGCCGACGGCCTTGTCGCCGTAGGCGACCGTCGCCTGCTGGCCGAGGAAGAGCGAGCCGTAGTTCTTCAGCTCGTCCAGATACGCGTCGAGCTCCCCCTCGGCAACCTGGACCTCGAGGTGCTCGGGAGCGATCTCGTCTGAGAGGGCCACCGCCTCGGCGCGGCCGGAGACAATGGCGATCGTGCCGTGCGCTTTCCACGCCTCGCCCGCCACCTCGCGGGTCGGCCAGGTCTCCAGTAGCCGGTCCACCTGGGCCAGGGCTTCTTCGCCGAAGCCGCGATCAGTGGCGATCAGCACTGCTGGAGAGGTCGGCCCGTGCTCGGCCTGGCCGAGGAGATCGGCGGCGACCAGCTCGGCGTCAGCGGTCCCGTCGGCGATGATCGCCACCTCGGTCGGCCCAGCCAGCAGGTCGATCCCGACCGCGCCGAACAGCTGTCGCTTCGCCTCGGCGACGTAGGCGTTGCCGGCGCCGACGATCATGTCGGCGGGCTCCAGACCTTCGATTCCGAAGGCCATCGCCGCCAGCCCCTGTACACCGCCGAGGCAGAGCACGTGGTCGGCGCCGGAGGTGGCCATGGTGTAAAGCATCATCGGGTGAATGCCATGGTCCCCCTGCGGAGGAGCGCAGGCGATCACCCGCTCGACCCCGGCCACCTTGGGGACGATGACGGTCATGAAGGCCGAGGCGAGCATCGGGTAGCGGCCACCGGGCACGTAGGAGCCAACTGCCTGCACGGGGATGTGGCGATGGCCGAGAGTGACCCCCGGCAGCGTTTCCACCTCGATCTCCGACAGCGAGCTGCGTTGGGCCGTGGCGAAGCGCCGAACCTGGGCTTGGGCGAAGGCGACGTGCTCGGCGAGCTCGGTGTCGATCTCTCGTTCGGCCTGGCGGATCTCGTCCTCGCCGACGATGAAGGAGGGCGGGTCCCAGCCGTCGAGATCGCGTGAGTACGCACGGATCGCCTTTTCGCCTTCTCGCTCGATCCTGCTCAAGATCTCGCTCACCGTACGCCGCACGTCTTCGCTCACCTGGGCGCTGAAAGGGGGGGGCTGCTTGAGGTACTCGGTCATCGTCCGGACGACTCCTTTTCTGGTTCGAGAATTCCGCGCATCCACGCCGCGGCCGAATCGGCCGCCTGGGCACAGAGCTTGGCGTCAGTGCTGTGAATCAAGGCCGCCGCACGCCCGAGCGTCGTGGGCGGAGCCGCCTCGAGGCTGCCGGCGAGGGTGAAGTGGATGTCGTGATCGGCACACGCTTGCGCCACCCGCTCCAGCGCAGCGTGGAGAGCCGACGACCCCATGTCGAGCGGTGCACCAAGGGAGAAGGAGAGGTCGGCCGTACCGACGCAAACCGCGTCGATGCCCTCGACGGAGATGAGCTCCTCGATCCGCTCGACCCCGAGCCGACTCTCGATCTGAATCCAGATCGAGGGCTCGCTGAGCTCACCCCCTTTCGTCCGGTGACGCAAGGCAAGGCGGCGCGGGCCCCAGCCGCGGCTCCCTGCCGGCGGGTGGGTCGCCCGCGACACCACCCTCACGACCTGCTCCGGGTCGCTCACGTCGGCAATCACGAGACCGTCGGCCCCGGCATCGAGGACGGTCGTCATCAGACCGTGCGCGGCGACCGGCAGGCGCACAAGCGCAAACGCCCCGGCGGCCTGGGCCCCGATGATCATCTCCTGGGCGTCGCGCGGTCCAAGTGCCCCGTGCTCTAGGTCGATCCAGACGACGTCGAAGGGCTCGGCAAGGAGCTCCGCGACCGTGACCCCGGGAAGGGTCAGAACCGTCCCGGTGAGACGACGGCCGGCCCGTAGCTTGTCCCTGAGCGACTCAGGCATCAATCCCGGCCCCGTCGGATCCGTCTTCCGCCGGCCCGACCTGCTGCAGGACCTCGGGGTTGACCAGGTCAGCGGGTCGGCGACCGGAGAGCACGTCGATCACTGAGGCGGTAGCCCGCCTCGTCATCTCCTCCACCGATTCGACGCTGAGGCCTGCATTGTGGGGGCTGAGGACAACATCGTCGCGTGTTCCGAGGCCGTCCTGGGGAGGCGGCTCGTTCTCGAAGACATCGAGGGCGGCGGCTCGGATCTGCCCATGCTCCAGAGCCTCCAGCAGCGCGCCTTCGTCGACTATCGGGCCGCGCGCCGTATTGACAAGAACCGCCTCGGGCCGCATTAGGGCGAACTCCTCACGCCCGATCAAACGATGCGTTCGTGGAAGCAACGGAGCGTGGAGAGAGACGACTTGGGACCGTTCGAGCAGGACCTCGAGCGGGACCGGCGCCGCCTCCCCACAGACGACCGCGTCAGGGTCGAAGACCAGAATCTCAACGTCGAAGCCGCGCAGGCGGCGGGCGACAAGCCGGCCGATCCGGCCGAAGCCGACCAAGCCCACGGTGGCGCCGTGCAAGTTCCAGGGGGTGTACCCACCGGTACGGTTCCATTCGCCGCGACGAATGCCGGCGTCGTGCTCGCAGACGCGGCGAAGGGCGGCGAGCATCAGCGCAACCGTGTGGTCGGCAACCGTCTCCTCATTGGCACCTGGGGTAACGGTGACGGCAACCCCACAGCTCGTCGCCGCATCGACGTCGATTGAGTCGACGCCCACCCCGACGCGGGCGATCACTTGTAGGTCGGGGCACAAAGCGAGGAGGTCGGCGTCGAAGGGGTCGGTGCTGACGATCGCCGCGGCGGCACCGAGCAGGAGAGCGCGCATGTCGGCGGTGGTCCGGGCGCCAAGTTTGGGCTCCAACCGCACGGTCAAACCTGCCTGCGCTAGAGACGCGCCCAGGCCGTCTCCATCGACGTCGTAGTCCGGCCAGGTGACGAGGACCTCCCTGGTCCCCTGACGCCCAGCGGAGGAAATCTCAACCGAGGACATGTAGTGATCTAATCACTACACGACCACGATTGCAACAGCGTCGCGAACGCCTTCTGATTCCTCGGCGCCCACGGCTAGGACCGGCCGCTGCGGTTGGGGGGCGCGGCGCGACGGCGGTCCTTGCCGCGCCGATATTCGTCGAGGTAACCGGCGATCGTGTCGAGATGGTCGCTCATCGCCGCGCGCGCCTTTCCTGCGTCGCCGTCGGAGACCGCGTCAAAGATCCTACGGTGCTCGGGGAGTGCCCGCTCGATTCGGTACTGCGGTCGAGCGAGCGGATAGCGCGCCAGCAGAAGCGCCGAGTGGAGCCTCTCGACCAGCCCCGCCAGTGGCCGGTTTCCGGTGGCGGCGATCAAGGCTTGGTGAAAGGCGATATCGGACTCGTGGAAGAGTTCCTCGGCGGCCTGGCCTGAGGGCCGAACGGTGGTTTCCTCCATCCGCCGCACCGCCTCGGCGAGCTGCTTGATGTGCGCCTTCGTCGCTCGTTCGGCAGCCAGGCCTGCCGCCTCCACCTCGAGAATCCGGCGGCACTCGAGGTACTCCTTCAGGACGTCAACGCCTTGGTCGGTGTCGAGCGTGGCGGCAAGCACGTCAGCGTCGAAGACGTCCCATGAGTCAGGCGCATTGATGGTTGCGCCTTTACCGTGCTTGACAGTGACCAAGCCGCGTTCCTCCATGGCCCGGATCGTCTCCCGAGCGACTCCGCGGCTGACGTCGAACTCCGCTGCCAAGTCGACCTCCTTCGGAAGCATCTCACCCGTCCTGCGAACGCCCGCGACGATGTCCGCGGTGAGGATCCTCATTACGTCTCGATGCTTGCGCGCCATTAAGTGATCGGAGCTCTCCCGGTCCGAGCCTATCCTGCCCGCCGCGCGGTGAGCCCACCGTCGACCATCAGTGACGCGCCGGTGACATAGCTGCTCTCCGACGAGGCAAGGAAGCGGACCGTCCGGGCGACCTCCATAGGGTCTCCGATCCGGCCGAGCGCCACCCCTTTGACCATCCCCTGCTCGGCCGCCCCGCGGTCGCCCGAGCGATCGATGCTTTCTTGGACCAGTCGCGTCCTGATAAAGCCGGGCGCAACGCAGTTCACCCTTACGCCATGCGGCCCATAGTCCAATGCGAGGCTCCGAGTCAGCCCGACCAGGCCCGACTTCGCGGCGGCGTAAGGGAAAAATCCCTCCAGGGTCACGAAGCCGTGCAACGAGGAGATATTGACGATCGAACCATGCCCCGCGTCCTTCATCCCAGCGAGAACGTGTTTGGCGCCGAGCCAAGCGGCCTTCAGGTCGATGGCGAAGAATGCGTCCCACTGCTCCTCGGTCATCTCGACTGCGTCGAAGTTCGCGTTCACCCCGGCGTTGTTGACCAGGATCGTCGGCGCGCCGAAGCGCTCCCTGCAGGACTCGACAACCGCGATCAGAGCTGCCTCGGAGGCGACGTCGGCGGTGACGAAGGCGATGTCCCCCGCTTCCGCCAGCTCGAGCTCGGTGGCATGTCCAACCTCGGGATCCCGTCCGCAGTACGTCACCTTGACCCCAGCCGTGGCGAGCGCCTCGACGATCGCCCGGCCGATGCCCCGCGACCCGCCGGTCACGATCGCGATCTCACCCTCAAGCCCGTCCACCCGATTCTCCTCCAGTAATCTAATCACTCAATGTTTCATGGAAAGTCTAGCTACGTGGTCAGCGTCGCCCGCCCCGGCTCGGATCACCTGGGCGAGGGCACCGTCTGGGACTCTCGCTCCGGTCGCCTGGTCACCGTCGACATCACGGCCGGGCTGGTCCACCGGTGGCAGCCCGAGACCGGAGAGCAAGACACGTTCTCGATGGACGGCGAGGTGAGCGCCGCTGTCCCATGCCGAGATGGAGGGCTTGTCCTCGCCGTCGGACATCGGCTCCTCCTTCGACCCGAGAATGGACCACCGACCGTGATCGCCGAGGCCGAGTCGGAATTCGAGGCGAACCGTTTCAACGACTGTCGATGCGATCCCCAGGGGCGCCTTTGGGCCGGAACGATGTCAATGGAGCGTCGGGCAGGAACTGCCGCCCTCTACCGCCTGGATCCGGACGGCGAGCTGAGCAAAATAATCGACCGCACGACGATCTCCAATGGTCTCGCCTGGAGCCCCTCGGGATCGCTGATGTACTTCATCGACAGTACGACCCAGCGCATCGACGCCTTTGATTTCGAGCCCGCGAGCGGGGAGATCGAGAGCCGGCGACCGCTGGTTGAGATCGAGCCAGAGGACGGACTGCCCGACGGAATGACCATCGATGCCGAAGGCTGTATCTGGGTGGCTCTGTTCGGCGGAGGCGCGATCCGCCGCTACACGCCGGACGGTCAGCTCGATGCCGAGGTCTCCCTTCCGGTGACGAACCCGACCTGTCCCGGGTTCGGTGGCGCCGACCTCGACGTGCTCTTTGTCACCTCCGCTCGACATCGTCTCTCGCCTGACCAGTTGGCGGCCGAGCCCCTCGCCGGTGCGCTTCTCGCGATCGAGGGCGTCGCCCAAGGGTGCCCACCGAACCTCTTCGCCGGTTAGTTCGCCCAATTACGAGTCCGAGCGATTTCTACTTCTTCAAGGGACGAGGGTGCAGCCTTTGCCGGTTGGCGAAGGCAATCCCGAGGACCCCTAGCCAGGTACTTGCCGGGCGCGTCATCCAGGTGGGCCTGGTCGTGGGATCGATCGTCTAGGCGGTCCCGAGCTGACCCGCGAGCGGATCTCGTTGCGCCCGGGCCTCTGCACTCTCCGTCAGGCGTTGGTGAAGGCCTCGATCAGGGCCGCCACCGCCAGCAGCGCCACCGCGGTCAGCGCGGTGGCGGCGAAGCGGCGGGCACTCAGTGCTTCCCGGCGCGCGGCGAGATAAAGGGCGAGGCCGACCGAGAAGCCCGCCAGCTCAAAGGTGCCGTGAAGCAGGGTCGGCACGATCGTCCGCCCGCCGTAGGCGCCGAAGGCCGCGCCGACCAGGAGGACGTGGAGGGCGCAGGCGACGATCAGGGCACCGTCGCAGACCGAGACGATCGCGCGGGCGATGATCCTGGCGGGTCCCGAATCGGCGGCGGTGCGACCGATTTGGAGGGCGACGCCGGCGACGAGGACGGCGGCGAGGACGCGGGAGTTGGCGAGGAAGATTTCGGTGGCGCTGCCGATCGTGTGCGGCACTCCCGCGAAGCCGAAGTCGAGCATCGTTCTCATCCACCCGGCCGCGAAGAAGTGGACCGCGGCGGCGATCAGGGCGGTGACGGCGATCAGGGCAGCCGCAACGTCGGCCGCAACGAACAGGTCGCGGCGCCGGACCGCCGTCATCGGTGCAGCACCGCCCGGATCGCGTCGAGGCTGAGGGCGGCCGCCTCGAGCCCCGCCTCGGGCCCCCGTTCGCCGAGGTCTGGTACGTGCGGCATCAGGACCAGCGGCGCACGACGATCGACGGCGAGGGCTGCCAGCTCCTCGGTGTGAGCGCGGCCCTCGGCGGCCTGGGCGCGGGCGACGACGACCTCCCGCCGCGCGGCGTCGGCCGAGAACAGGCTCAGCAGGCGCCGCGCCCGTCGCGCCCCGCCCGGCGTCGCCGGCAGCACCCAGACCAGGTGCGTCGCGGCAGCCAGAACGACCTCTTCGCAGCCTCCGGCCGGCACCCCACAGTCGACCACGCTCAGCGCATGGGCGCCGCGAGCGTCGGCGAGGACCCGCACCATGCCGGCGGCGTCGAGCGGCAGCTCGAAGCGCGGGCCCCGCGCGATCACCCGCAGCCCATCGCCGCCGTGGGCGAACAGGCCCTCAGCGGGCGCCTCGCCGGCGGTGACGGCATCGGCCAAGGCGGGCAGCGAGACCGCCGACTCGACCCCGGCGCACTCGGCGAGGCCCCCGGCGACCCCGCCGGTGTCGCAAACGAGGACAGGGCCGCCTGCCCGCGCCGCCGAGCGGGCGACCAGGTAGGCGACGGTGCTTGCGCCGGCGCCCCCGCAGACTCCGCAGACGGCGACGAGCGTCCCGGCCCCCTGCTCGACCTCGGAGCCGACGACGGAGAGCTTCCGGTCGGTGGACGTCACGGCTGCGGCGACCAGGACGAGACGGCCCAGCCACGGCCCGAGCGCCGCAGGGTCGCCAGGGCCACCTCGTATTCGGGCGGCAGGTTAGTGAGTTCGGGGGAGGTGATCCGCCGCCGGACTACGACGATCACGTGCCGGACGCGGCCGCCGCCCTTCACCACGACCCCCGCGACCGTCGCCCGGGAGCTGGAGTAGCCGACCGCCCGTTCGAGTTCGTCGTGGGCGCTGGCCGCGATCTGTTCGAATTCGGCGCGCGCCTCGCCGACGCTGATTGCCGCCAGCCGCGAGAAGGCCTGGAGCGCCGTCCCGCCGGTCCAGTTCTCGGCCAGCGAGGCGACTTCGCGGGCGACCTCCGCTGGGGTGCCCCGGGCGACTTCCACCGGCGTGCCCGGCGGGCGCTGGGAGGGCGACAGAAGCTGGCCGCTGAATTCGCCGGCGGCCGCCGGCGACGACGGCTGCGGGCGCTGCCGGCTCGGAGTCGTCTGCGAGTAGGGGTCGCTGACGCCGCAGCCGGCACAGAGCAGGGCGGCGAGGAGCAGGATCGCCGCGGCTGCCGCCGGTCGCCTCATAGCCCCACCGGGTGCCTGGGGACGAATTCGGCGAGGTCATGGCGCGGCGTCCGCCACCGCGGCCCGTCCTCCTCGTCGTTGGGGCCGGTGTCTTCACGCGGATCGGTGTCGAACCGCAAACCGGCGATGATCATCCAGACGTGGCCCGTGGCACCGCAGGGCCCGCGGGCGTAGATCGTCACCCACTTCCCCGCGCCGTACCGCCCGTAGTGGGTGAATTCCGAGCTGCACCAGGGGGTCACCCCGAACTTGCCGCCCCTCCAGAGCACGTAGGAGGTCGACGAGGAGCAGTCGTAGGTCGGGTTGTCGATCACGGTCGGGTAGTGGAGCAGCAGGTACGGTTTGTCGCTGATTTCGTTCGCGCCCTCGATCATTCGCCGGACCGCCGGGGGGGCGTCGGCGGGAGCAGCCGCGAGACCGTTCGGCAGCAGCCGCGCGGTCGAGCCGGGGACGAGCCCCGTGGAGTCGTCGTCGAGCTTTTCCCACTCGCGGGCGCGCGGAAGCACCTGGCAGTACTGGTTGGCGTCGCCGGTGCAGCCGTCGACCTCCGCGCAGGAGCCGATGTAGTCGCAGACTGCTTGGTGGGTCCCCGCCGAGTAGAGGCTGGTGTCGGCGCCGTCTTCGCGCAGCATCTGCGCCGTTCCGGCGATCGCGTCGAAGTCGTCGTAGACGCAGCCGATGTCTTCCGGCACGCCGCGACAGCTGGGGAGCGTGCGCCGGTCCAACGGATAGGAGGACGGTCGCGCGTAGGCAATCGGGCGGAAGGCGAGCTCGTGCGAGCGCCAGGTGCCGGCCTTGACGTTGAACTGCATCGGACCGGCGCAGCAGCCGAACGAGTTGACCCCGGAGGCGGCGCTGGGGTCGCGCGAGAAGTCGGTCTCCTGCTTGTGGATCGAGGCGAGCAGGAAGGGACTGACCTTGTAGTGAGACGCCGCCACCACGTAGATCGGCCAATAGACAGGTGGGATCCCGCTGCCACTCGGGTAGCCCCAACCACCGCCCGTGCCGGTTTCGGAGCGGGAGGAGGTGCCGAAGATGGCCATCAGCACCCCGAGGCCGAGCACGGCGAGGATGAGGAAGAGCAGCAAGAGGAGGGCGATGG
>DASXFL010000103.1:0-4088 GCA_036489595.1 Solirubrobacterales bacterium | reverse complement strand
TCAACCTGCCGTTCATCACCGCCGTCGAGGGGCAGCCGAAGCACCTCGACATGAAGCTCAGCCGCTCGAAGCTGAGCGAGCTGACCGGCGACCTGCTCGATCGCACGGTCGGCCCGGTCAAACAGGCCCTCTCCGACGCCGACGCGTCGATCGACCACGTCGTCCTGGTCGGCGGCATGACCCGCAACCCGGCCGTCCGCGACCGGGTCAAGGAGCTGACCGGCAAGGAGCCGCACCAGGGCGTCAACCCGGATGAGGTGGTCGCCGTCGGCGCCGCGATTCAGGCCGGGGTCCTGGCCGGCGACGTCAAGGACGTGCTGCTGCTCGACGTCACTCCGCTGACCCTCGGCATCGAGACCAAAGGCGGCGTGATGACGAAGCTGATCGAACGCAACACGACGATTCCGACGCGAAAGTCGGAGGTCTTCTCGACCGCCGACGACAACCAGCCCTCGGTCGAGATCCACGTCCTCCAGGGCGAGCGCGAGATGGCCAGCGGCAACAAGAGCCTGGGCAAATTCCAGCTCACCGGGATCCCGCCGGCGCCGCGCGGCATCCCGCAGATCGAAGTCACCTTCGACATCGACGCCAACGGGATCATCGCCGTCACCGCCCAGGACAAAGGCACCGGCAAAGAGCAGAAGATCGAGATCAAATCCGGCTCCGGCCTCAGCGACGAGGAAATCCAGCAGATGGTCTCCGACGCCGAGTCCCACGCCGAGGACGACCGCAAGCAGCGGGAGCTGGCCGAGGCCCGGAACATCGGCGAGAACGCCGCCTACCAGGCGGAGAAGGCGATCGCCGACGCCGGCGACAAAGTCGACCAAGCGACCAAGGACGAGGTCGAGAGCGCGGCCAAAGAGATGCGCTCGGTGCTCGACGCCGGCAGCCTCGACGAGGTCAACGCCAAGACCGAGGCCCTGACCGCGGCGATGACCAAGGCCTCGGAGCAGATCTACGCCGCGGCTCAGTCCGAGGCTGAGGCCTCCGGCGACTCCTCGAACGGCGCGGCGAGCGCTGACGAGGAGGAGGTCGTCGACGCCGAGGTGGTCGACGACGCGGAGACGAAATAGATGAGGTTCGCGGAAGACGATGCCCGGCACCCCCAGGGCTCGCCGGGCAGGTCCCCCCAGGGTCCGCCCGGCACGCCCGGAGGCGAAGCGGAGGACGTGCCGGCTGGTTCGACCCAGCCCTCACCTGATCCCGATCGCAATCTGACTCCCTCGGGAGCAGGTGAGGGCCCTGGCGGAGTCGCCCAAGGTGCGGGCGATGCCCAGAGTCCTGGCGGCGACGCCCAGGGCGAGGTCGAAGAGGACCTCGCCGCCCTGCTGTCGGAGGCCGAGGCCAAGCGCGACGAGTACCTCGAACTCGCTCGCCGCGCCCAGGCGGACTTCGAGAACTACCGCAAGCGGATGGCGGCCGAGGTGCAGGTGGCCGCGGTGCGTGGGAAGGCGTCGGTCGCCAGGGACGTGGTGCCGGTGCTCGACGACCTCGAGCGAGCGCTGCAGGCGGCAGGCCTCGACCCCGAGGGCGACTCCGACGACGGGCTCGCTCATGGCGTCATCCTCGTCTTCCGCGGCCTCCGCGAGACGCTGAGGCGAAACGGGATCGAGGCGGTCGACCCGACTGGGGCGAGGTTCGACCCGACCGAGCACGAGGCGCTTTCGACGATGCCCGTCGAGGGGGTCGAGGCGGGGACCGTGGTCGAGGTGATGCAGAAGGGCTACCGGATGGACGAGCAGCTGATCAGGCCGGCGCGGGTCGTGGTCAGCGCATAGGAGAAGCAGTGGCAGACGAGCTCTACAAGACCCTCGGGGTGTCGAAGGACGCCCCGGAGGACGAGATCAAGAAGGCGTACCGCAAGCTGGCGCGCCGGTACCACCCTGACCGCAACCCCGGCGACACCGAGGCCGAGGAAAAGTTCAAGGAGGTCTCGGCGGCGCACGACGTCCTCGCCGATCCCGCGAAGCGCAAGGAGTACGACGAGGCGAGCCGCTTCGGCGGCTTCGGGGGCTTCGGGGGCAGCGGGGCCGGCGGCCCGTTCGCGGCCGGCGGCGCGGAGGGCGGCTTCGGTGACCTCGGCGACATCCTCGGCGGCATCTTCAATCGCGGCGGCGGCCGCACCCGAACCCAGGAGGTGCGCGGCCGCGATCTCGAGACCGAAATCCAGCTCAGCTTCGACCAGGCGGTGAACGGGGCGCAGATCAGCGTCACCGTGCCGAAGGCCGAACGCTGCCCGACCTGCCACGGGTCGGGCGCCGAACCGGGCACCGCGCCGACCGTCTGCCCGCGCTGCGAAGGCCGCGGCATCGACGCCCAGAGCCAGGGGTTCTTCTCGATCAGCCAGCCCTGCCCGCAGTGCGGCGGCTCCGGCCAGATCATCGAGCACCCCTGCCAGAGCTGCGGCGGCTCCGGCGTCACCCAGCAGACCAAGCGCTACAAGGTGAACGTCCCCGCCGGGGTCAAGGACGGCAGCCGGATCCGGCTCGCCAGCAAAGGCGAGGCCGGCCCCCGCGGCGGTCCCAACGGCGACCTCTACGTGACCACCCGGGTCGCCTCCTCGCCGGTCTTCAAGCGGCTCGAGGACGGCAACCTCGAGGTGACGGTGCCGATCACGATTCCCGAGGCGCTGCGCGGCGGCACGATCGAGGTGCCGGTCCTGCACGGGACGAAGAAGATCAAGGTCGCCCCCGGGACCAAGTCGGGGACGATCACCAGGCTGCGCGGGGAGGGCCCGCCGAAGCCACAGGGCAAGGGCAACGGCGACATCCGCTACCGCCTCGAGATCGCGATCCCCGCCGAGCTGAGCGATGAGCAGAGCGAGGCGATCGAGAAGTTCGCGGCCACGCTTGCGAACGGGTCCGATCCGCGTGCCGAGCTGTTGCGGAAGGCGGGGGCCTGATGGCCACGTACCGCCGGCGCGTGAAGGCGACCTTCGACGAGGAGCAGGGCGTGTTCATGATCTCGGTAGCCGCCGAACTGGCGGAGATGCACCCGCAGACGCTGCGGATCTACGAGCAGCGCGGGCTGATCGCCCCCAAGCGCTCGCCGAAGAACACCCGCCTCTACTCGCAGCGCGACGTCGAGCGGCTGCGCCGGATCCAGGAAATGACCGCCCAGGGCCTCAACCTGGTCGGAGTCGAGACGGTGCTGGCGCTGGAAGAGCAGGTGAACAGACTGAAACGGAGAGTGAAGGAGCTGGAAGCAAAAGGAGACGTAACCGATGCAGGCTGATCGATTCACCCAGAAAGCCCAGGAAGCGGTGGCGGCGGCCCAGGAGCTGGCGCGGAGCCACCGTAACCCGGAGATCGCCCCACCGCATCTGCTCGTCTCCCTGCTCGAGCAACCGGAGGGGTTGGTGGTGCCGATCCTGCAACGGGTCGGCACCGACACCGCGACCCTGGCGGCGCGCGCCAACGAGCTGGTCGCGGCGCTGCCGAAACTCGGCGGCGAGGGAGACGAGCCGCGGATGTCCTCCTCGCTCGCCGCGGTCCTGCGCAAGGCCGAGCAGGAGATGGCGCGGCTCGGCGACGAGTACATCTCGACCGACCACATGCTGCTGGCGCTCGGCGACGACGCTGGGCTCGGCGAGCTGCTCCCCGACAACGCCTCGATCGAGGCGGCGATCGGCGAGGTGCGGCCGCAGAAGATCACTAGCCAGAACCCGGAGTCGACGGCGCAGGCGCTGGAGAAATTCGGCCGCGACCTGACCGCCGACGCGCGCGCCGGCAAGCTCGACCCGGTGATCGGCCGCGACGAGGAGATCCGAAGGGTGATCCAGGTCCTCTCCCGCCGGACCAAGAACAACCCGGTGCTAATCGGTGACCCCGGCGTCGGCAAGACGGCGATCGTGGAGGGGCTGGCGCAGCGGGTCGTCGACGGCGACGTGCCGGAGAGCCTGCGTGACCGGCGGGTGATCGCGCTCGACATCGGCTCGCTGCTGGCCGGCTCCAAATACCGCGGCGAGTTCGAGGAACGGCTGAAAGCGGTGCTGACCGAGGTCCAGGAGGCGGCCGGGCAGATCGTCCTCTTCCTCGACGAGCTGCACACGATCGTCGGCGCCGGCGCCGCCGAAGGCGCGGTCGACG
>DASXFL010000067.1:0-61117 GCA_036489595.1 Solirubrobacterales bacterium | reverse complement strand
CTGGACGCTGCGCAGCTCGCGCAGCGCCAGCGCCTCCGGCGAGACGGCGCCGTCGCCGAGCTCGCGCTCGATCTCGGCGATCTCGGGGGCAAGGAAGCGCTGGGCGAAGCCGGCGGTGAGCAGGGCGACGAAGCCGATCCCGACGACCAGCACGCAGACGGTGACGATCTCGCCGCCGGTCGTGGTCGCGGTGATGTTGGAGCCGAGCGTGGTCATCGTCGTCGCCGCCCAGTAGATCCCTTCCCAGACCGAGAGCTGCTGGTTGTGCTTCTCGAGGCCGACGAAGAGGGCGCCGCCGCCGACCACGGTGAGGACCGCGAGCAGCAGCGCGTAGCGAAGGCCTTCTAGCGAGAACACCTCGCGCGAGAGCTGGGCGAGGCGGAGCAGCCGCAGCAGGCGGAGCAGCCGCAGCACCCGCAGGCTCTGCAGGCCGGCCGGCAGCACCGGCGGCGTGAGGAAGACGATGACGACGTCGAGGGGGTGGCGGCGGAGCCAGTGCCAACGGTCTGGGACGACCCAGAGCATCACCACCAGCTCGATCACGAAGGCGACCCAGGTGGTCCAGTTGAGGGTGATGGCGACGGCCTCGAGGGCGCCGCCGGGGTGCGACTCGGAGATCGCCACGGTCGGCAGGGTCAGCGCCGCGGCGATCATCATCGGCGTGTTGAGGCGGGCGGCGATGCGGACGCTGCGCTCGTCCATCCCTTGCGGGATCGGAGCGGGCGGGGCCTGGTCGGAGGCGTTGCTCACCGCGTCCCTTTCGACGCCCGCAAGCCGCCTCCCTGCGCCTGACAGCGCCCTGTCGCCGCCAGCGCAGCCGCTCATCTAGGGTGGCGACGATGAAGACCGCAGTCCTCACCGGAGCCTCGAGCGGGATCGGCGCGGCGGCGGCGCGGGCGCTGGCCGGCGACGGCTGGCGCGTCGTGCTCGGCGCCCGGCGGCTGCCGCGGCTGCAGGAGCTGGCGGCGGAGATCGGCGGCGAGGCCCACCGGCTCGACGTCACCGAGCCCGCCTCGGTGACCGAGTTCTGCGCCGCGGTGGAGGAGTGCCGCCTGCTCGTCAACAACGCCGGCGGTGCGCTCGGGCTGGAGCCGGTCGAGGAGGCCGAGGAAGAGCTCTGGCGCTCGATGTACGAGTCGAACGCGATGGGGACGATGCGGATGACGCGCGAGCTGCTGCCGAAGCTGCGCGCCTCCGGCGACGGCCAGGTGATCGGCGTCACCAGCATCGCCGCCTTCGAGACCTACCGCGGCGGCGCCGGCTACACCGCCGCCAAGCACGCCCAGCGGGCGGTCATGCAGACGCTGCGGCTGGAGCTGCTGGGCGAGCCGATCCGGGTCACCGAGATCGCCCCCGGCCTGACCGAGACCGAGTTCTCGCTGGTCCGCTTCGGCGGCGACGAGGGCGCTGCGGCCGAGGTCTACCGTGGCACCGAGCCGCTGCGGGCGCCGGAAGTCGCCGAGTGCATCCGCTGGGTCGCCGCCCAACCCTCGCACGTCAACGTCGACGAGCTGGTCGTGCGCCCCCGCGACCAGGCGCGGGCGAACGAGCTGCACCGGCGCCAGACCTGACTACTGCGGCGGCTGGAATTTGCTGATCGTGAAGGTGGCGCCCTGCGGGTCGCGGAGGACGGCGATCCGTACCCACGGCATGTCGGTCGGCGAGCTGACGACCTCGCCGCCGAGCTTTGCCGCCCGCGCCGCGGTCGCGTCGGCATCGTCGACGGCGAAGGTGACGTGCCAGTGCGGGGCCGCGTCGGGCGTGCTGCTGCGCTCGAGCGGGACCAGCCAGCCGATCGCGTCCTCGAACCCGGGCGGGGCGCCGCCGCCCTCCTGGCGCTTGCGGATCTCGGGGTCGACGGTCCGCTCGAGGAAGTCGCCGTAACCGGGCATCTGCAGCAGCGTCGCGGTGCCGGGCCCGACGTCGAGCTCGACCGCCTGCCAGCCGAAGACGGCGCCGTAGAACGCCGTCGCCGCCTCGGGATCGTCGCTGCGCAAATCACTCCAGTTCCAGCTGCTTGGCTCGTTGACGACCCTGGCGCCGATCATCTGCCGCGGCTGCCAGATGCAGAACGCTGCCGCCGACGGATCGGCCAGCACTGCCATCCGTCCGGCCTCGAAGACGTCGAAGGGCTCCATCAGCACCGAGCCGCCGGCCTCCCGCGCCTTCGCCGCGGTCTCGTCGGCGCTCTCGACCCGGACGTAGGTGTTCCAGGCGGGCACCTGCGGCACCGCCGCCGGCAGCGAGCCGACCGCCGCGACCTCGCGGCCGTCGAGTCTGGCGACGATGTAGTGGCCGGGAGCCCCCGGCGGCATCGTCTCCGCCATCTCCCAGCCGAGCAGCCCGCCGTAGAACTCCGCCGCCGCGAGCGGGTCGGGCTGTCCGCTGTCGACCCAGCACGGCACCCCTGCCGGGTACTCCGTCCTCTCGATCATCTCGTCCCCTCGCTCCTTCCTCCAGGTCGACCTGACCGTAGACCAAAAGCGAGGCGACGGCGTCTAGAGACGACAAGACGCGCCTGAGGCGGGTCCGTGTGGCCGAGGGGCGAACCGTGATTGAAGCATCGACGTCGCTGGAGCGACGTCGATGCTTGAACTCGGCCATCCGACGGAGATGGCACTCGGGCCCGCCGGCGGCGTTCCGGTCGCGCTCGGCGCTAGCTCGCCGCCGCTTCGCCACTGAGCTCGACGTGGGCGCGGCTGTCGCTGCTGCGGATCAGGACCAGGGTGGCGATCAGGCCGAGGACGGCGAAGCCGGCGCCGACGAGGAACGCCGCCTGGAAGCCTTCGGTCAGCTTGGCCGGGTCGTGCGAGCCGTTGATGATGCCGTTGGCGATCGCCGAGAGGATCGCCAGGCCGAGGGCGCCCCCGACCTGCTGGGAGGTGTTGATGAGGCCGCTGGCGAGGCCCTGCTCGCGGTCTTCGACCCCGGAGACGGCGGCGATGGTGACCGGCACGAAGGCGAAGCCGAGGCCGACGGCGGCGAACAGGGAGGGGCCGAGGAGGTCGCCGAGGAAGGTGCCGTCGGTCGAGATCTGGGAGAACCAGAGGAGCCCGATCGTGACCAGCCCCATGCCGAGCGCGAGGATCGGCTTGAAGCCGACCCTGGTGACCAGGCTCGAGGCGATGCCGGCCGAGACGATGATCCCGGCCGCGAGCGGCAGATAGGAGAGGCCGGCCTCGAGCGGCCCGTAGCCGAGCACCTGCTGCATGTAGAGGGAGATGAAGAAGAACATCGCGAAGAGCGAGGCCCCCAGCAGCAGCGCGGCGACGTTGGCGCCGGTGATCGTCCGCACGCGGAAGATCGAGAAGGGGACCAGCGGCGCCCGCGAGCGGCGCTCGACCGCGACGAAGAGGGCCAGCGCGATTCCGGAGCCGACCAGGGTGAGGATGGTCTGCGCCGATCCCCAGCCGGCTTCTTCGGCGTCGAGGAGGGCGAAGACGAGAGCAGAGAGGCCGAGCGTGATCGCGATCGCGCCGAGCACGTCGAAGTGGCGGACCTCGCTCTCGTCGCGGGTTTCGGCGATCAGGCTGGGGGCGATCGCCGCCGCCAGGATCCCGATCGGGACGTTCACCCAGAGCACCCATTCCCATCCGAGCCCTTCGGTGTGGACGCCGCCGAGCAGCACCCCGGCGGCGCCGCCGGAGCCCGCCACCGCCCTCCAGATCCCCAGTGCTTTGTTGCGCTCGGCGCCGTCTTTGAAGGTGGTGGCGACGATCGAGAGGGCGGCGGGGGAGAGGATCGCGGCGCCGAGGCCCTGGACGGCGCGGGCGGCTATCAGCTGGCCGGAGGTGGCGGCAAGGCCGCCGGCCAGCGAGGCGACGGCGAAGAGGACGAGGCCGCCCATGAAGATCCGCCGCCGACCCAGCAGATCGGCGAGGCGGCCGCCGAGCAGAAGGAAGCCGCCGAAGGTGAGGACGTAGGCGTTGACCACCCAGGCGAGGCTGCTCTCGGAGAAGTCCAGCGCCTTCTGGATCGTCGGCAGGGCGACGTTGACGATCGAGGCGTCGAGGACGACGACGAACTGGGCGGTGCAGAGCAGGATCAGGGCGATCCATCGCTTGTCGCGGGCGCTCTGGACGTCGGTCACCGGCTGCCTCCTCTCACGAGAATTTGGTCCGCGGCCGGTCCACGGCCTTTTCCAAGACGTAGAGGGCTCGCCGGGTGTCGAGGATCGTCCTGCGGTCGACGACGCCGGGCAGGCGCCGCGGCGACGGCTCGACGTGGCCAGCTGAGACGAGGCTGCGGGGGTAGCCCGGGCTGTCGACGGCGGAGGGGGTGGACGGCACTTGCCTGATCCTACGAAACGCCGTCGCCGGCCGACCGCGTTCGTCGCTTGGTGCCCATGCGACAACAAGCGACGAACGGGTGACTTCGGGCGCAAGGGAAAGTAGTTTGCTAAACTAATTATCAGAGCTAATCAATGCAGCAGAGGACGAACATCGACGAGGAGCGGCTGGCGGAGGCGGCGGCGCAGCTGCGGATGGCGGTCGTCCGCACCTCGAGGCGGCTGCGCCAAGAGGCGGCGGCGGAGAGCTCGGGCCTCACCCCGACCTCTGTCGCGGTGCTGGCGACGATTGAGCACCACGGCCCGCTCACCCCGAGCGAGGTGGCCGAGATCGAGCGCGTCAAGCGCCCGACGATGACCCGGACCCTCGGCTGCCTGGAGCGGGAAGGGCTGATCGATCGGATGCCCGACCCGGCCGACGGCCGCAGCTCACTGGTCAGCGTCAACGCGGCGGGCCGCGAGCGGTTGCGGCGGCTGCGGCGCCGCAAGAACGCCTACCTGGCCCGCCGCATGCGCAAGCTTCCCGCCGAGGATCTGGCGACGCTCGAGCGCGCCGCCGCGATCCTCGACCGGATGCGGGAGGGCGACGAAGCTTGAGTCGCCACGTCCGTCGCTCCTTCACCTCTCTCTCGATCCCCAACTACCGCCGCTACTTCACCGGCCAGCTGATCTCGCTGTCGGGGACCTGGATGCAGACGGTCGCCGCGCTTTGGCTGGTCCTCAGCCTGACCGGCTCCGGCCTCCTCGTCGGCCTCACCACCGCCGTGCAGTTCCTGCCGATGCTGCTGATCGGCGCCTGGGGCGGCCTGCTTGCCGACCGGATCCCGAAGCGGCGGCTGCTGCTGGCGACCCAGGCGCTGATGGCGATCCCCGCCGTCGCCCTCTTCGCGGTCACCGCGGCCGGCGTCGCCGAAGCCTGGATGGTGATGGCGGCGGTCTTCCTGATGGGGACCGTCAACGCCGTCGACAACCCAACCCGGCAGAGCTTCGTAGTCGAGATGGTCGGCCCCGACAAGGTCGTCAACGCGGTCAGCCTCAACAGCGTCATCGTGCAGATGGCGCGGATCGTCGGCCCGGCCGTGGCCGGGATCATGATCGCCGCCTTCGGCGTCGTCCCCTGCTTCGCCATCAACGCGCTTACCTTCGTCGCGATGATCGTCGCCCTCTGGGGGATGGACCCGGAGCGCCTCCACACCGAGCCGGTGGCGCCGCGCGCACCCGGCGCCATCCGCGCCGGCCTCCGCTACGTCCTCCGCACCCCGGAGCTGGCAGTGCCGCTGGCGCTGCTAGCCCTGGTCGGAACCCTCGGCTACAACTTCCAGGTGATCCTGCCGCTGCTCGCCAAGTTCAGCTTCGGCGGCGGCGCTGGCACCTACGCGGCGATGGTCTCGGCGATGGCGGTCGGCTCGATCGTCGGCGCCCTCGTCAACGGCTCCCACGGCAGGACGGGCCCGCGGCTGATCGCCGCCGGCGCGCTCGCCTTCGGCGTCGCCTCCCTGCTTGCCGCCGCCGCTCCCCATCTGGCCTTCGAGCTGATCGTGCTGGGGGTGCTCGGCGCCGCCTCGGTCACCTTCGCGGCTTCGATCAACTCGACCCTGCAGCTGACGGTCTCGCCGGAGATGCGCGGCCGAGTGATGGCCCTCTACTCGGTCGTCTTCCTCGGCTCGACGCCGATCGGCGGCCCGCTCACCGGCTGGCTCTCCGAAGCGTACGACCCGCGCGTGGCCCTGGTCCTCGCTGGCGTCTCCGGCCTCAGCGCCGCCTGGGCGGCGCGGGCCAGCTTCGCCCGCCTGCGCGCGCGGACGGCCGAAGCGCAGGGCGCCCCGGCCGTCGCGGCGTAGGCGGGTCGGCCTTCGTGACCGACCCGCCCGGCGGCTCCGGCGGCTATTCGACGTAACCGGCCGCTTCGAGGTAGGCGGCGGCCGCTTCCTTCGGGGTCTGTTTTTCGAGTTCGACCCGCGCGTCGAGCTCCTGCATGACCGGGAGCGTCAGCCCCTTCTGGACGTCCAGGATCGTCTTTTCGTAGTCGGGGCCGGCTTTTTCGGCAGTCGATTTCTTCGTCACGAAGATGACGTTGCCGGCCGGGAAGACGTGCTTGTCGTCTTCGAGGATCACGAACTTGTTCTTTTCCGCCGACAGCTGCGGGTCGGTGGTGAACAGGATCGAGAGGTCCGCTTGGTGGTTTTCGAGCACCTTGTAGCGGAGGCTGATGTCGACGGGCTTGAACTGCTTGAACTTCAGCCCGTACAGTTTTTCCAGCCCGGCCAGGCAGTCGATCCGCTCACGGCACTCGGGCGACCCGTAGAGGGTCAGCTTTTCGGAGATGCCTTCGAGGTCGGAGACGTTCTTGAGTCCGTATTTTTCGGCCGTCGATTTGAGCAGCCCGACCGCGTTGGCGCTGGCGAAGGGAGTCGGTTCGAACGCCTCCAGCCCCTTTTTCTGGAATTCAGCGTTCGCTTTTTCCCACGCTTCGGTGGCGTCGGAGGGCACTTCTTCAGGTTCCAGCCCGAAGAACGAGGTCAGCGCCGTCGAGGCGTACTCCGGGTAGCCGGATACCGCCCCCGATTCGACCGCCTTGAGGGCGACGGTTTCGGAACCGAGGCTGAGGTCGCTCTTCACCTTATAGCCGGCCGCGCCCAGCGCCTGCGCGTAGATTTCCCCGAGGATTTCCTGTTCGGGGAAGTTCTTCGAGCCGATCGTCAGGTGGACCTTGGCGTTGGCCGGATTGGCCTTGATTGCTTCGCCGCCGGCGACTTCTTCTTCGCCTTCGCCTTCTTCGCCGGTGGTGGCTTCTTCGGTGGTTGCGCTTTCTTCGGGGCTGCTGCTGGAGCTGCCACCGCCGCCGCAGGCGGAGAAACCCACCGCCAGGGCGAGCGCTGCCACCAACATCGCGAGCGCGGTCAACGGCCTCGTCATGTGGAACCTCACTGTGGTGCCTCCTCTTTTCTCTTGGACAAGGGGGTGGTCAAGGTCATGCGCTCGCCTGCTGCAGCTTCAGGCCCTTGGACGTCAGGCGCTTCTGCAGGGCGGCCAGACCGAACTCGAAGATCAGGGCGAGGATCGCGACGCAGATCGCGCCCGCAAGCACGCCGTTGGCGCCGTAGACGTTTTCGCCGAGGATGAATTCGCCGAGGGTGGCGACGCCGACCAGCGGCGCGATCGAAGCCGTGGCGACGATGTTGACTGAGCCGCCGCGGATGCCCTGCATGATGCTCGGCACCGCCAGCGGCAGCTCGACCTTGCGCAGCACTTCGAAGCCGGTCATGCCGGCGCCGCGGGCGGCGTCGACGCTGGCCCGGTCGACCTGGCGGACGCCGACGAAGGCGTTGGTCAGGATCGGTGGGATCCCGAGCACGGCGAGGACGAGGACGAGGGTTCCGGTACCGACCCCGATGACCAGCGCCACCAGCGCAATTGCCGCCAGCTCGGGGATCGCGCGGCCGGCGTTGCCGATTCCCACCGCGACAAGCTCGCCGCTGCCGCGGTGGCCGAAGTAGAGGCCGACCGGGAGCGCGATCAGCATCGCCAGGAGCAGCGCCAGGATCGAGACTTCGATCTGGGTGGCGGCGAGTTCCAGCACCTGGTCGATGCCGCCGACCTTGTGGCCGCCGGTGACGTTCGAGGTCTGTTCGCTGAAGATGAATTCGAACGCGCCGCCGAAGGAGTAGGCGGCCGAGGGCAGGAGCGAGGCGAGCAGGCTCATACGACCCTCACCCGCCGCCACGGCGTCAGCAGCCGCTGGATCAAGAGCAGGATGGCGTCGAAGCAGAGCGCCATCGCAATCACGATCGCGCCGGAGATCACGATCGTGGTGGGGAATTTGAGGTTCGCTTCGCCGAGAATCTGGGTGCCGAGCCCGCCGCCGTGGGCGAAGACGGCAAGGGTGGCGATCGCCACCGTGCTGACCGTCGCCACCCGCAGCCCGGCGATGATCTCCGGCACCGCCATCGGCACCTCGACCTTCCAGAGGACCTGCCGCCGGGTCAGGCCCATGCCGCTGGCGGCGTCTTTGGTCGAAGCCGGCACGTTGTCGAGTCCGAGGACGACGTTGCGGTAGATGACTGCAGCGTGTAGGCGGTGAGGGCGATGATCGCCGTCTCTTTGCCGCGGCCCGTGATCGGCAGCAGCAGCAGGAAGAAGGCGATGCTGGGGATCGCGAAGAGGATCCCGGTGCCGGCCAGGAGCGGCGGCCGCAACCAGCGCAGCCGGTGGCCGAGGATCGCGAAGGCGAAAGCGATCAGGAAGCCGGCGATAACCGAGATCACCACCAGCTCGATCTGCTGCAGGGCTGGGGTCCCATAGCGGTTGATGTTTTCGGTCGCCCAGTTCCAGCAGAAGAGGTGGCTTTCGCTCTGTTGACAGGGCTTGTTCGCTTCGGTCCGTTCTTTGAAGAACCCTTCACCGACTTCGCCGACTGCCGCCAGCGAGGGGTGGACCTGACCCGCCAGAGCTCCCAGCGGGCTCACGGGCTTGGCCGATCCACGACGCCGTGCTCGTCGGTCTTGGCGTCTGGCGAGGCAAGGAACTCGGAGATGATCTCGACCGAGAGGATCCCGGCGATCGAGCCCGAGCGGTCGACCACCGCGGCGTACTGGACGCCGGCCTGGAGCAGGTCGGCGAGGGCATCGCGCATCACGTCGTCGAGTTCGAGCACCGGGCCGAGCGGCGTGTCGGCGCGCGTGGGGATGGTCTCGCCGCGCAGGTCGCGCTCGGTGAGCCAGCCCTGCGGCCGGCCGGCGGCGTCGACCAGCAGCGGGTAGCGGACTTCGACCTCGGGCGCGTAGAGCTTCGATTTCACCTCGCCGGTCGGCTGGCCGGGGGTGGCGAGCGGCGCCTCCCAGAGGTTGATGTCACGGACCCGCATCAGCGCCAGCCGCTTCAGCGCCCGGTCGGCGCCGACGAAGTCCTCGACGAACTCGGTCGCCGGCGCCATCAACAGCTCGGCCGGGGTCGCGTACTGCTCGACCCGGCCGTGCTCGCGCATCACCGCGATCCGGTCCCCCATCTTGATCGCCTCGTCGATGTCGTGGGTTACGAAGAGGATCGTCTTGCGGATTTCCGCCTGCAGGCGGAGGAACTCGTTCTGGAGGCGCTCGCGGTTGATCGGGTCGATCGCGCCGAAGGGCTCGTCCATCAGCATCACCGGCGGGTCGACGGCGAGCGCCCGGGCAACCCCGACCCGCTGCTGCTGCCCGCCGGAGAGCTGCGCCGGGAAGCGGTCGGCGAGACCAAGGTCGAGCCCGATCAGCTCCATCAGCTCCTCGGTGCGGGCCGTGGCTTTCCGCTTCGGCCAGCCCAGCATCGAGGGCACGGTGGCGATGTTCTGGGCGATCGTCCGGTGCGGGAAGAGGCCGACCTGCTGGATCACGTAGCCGATCTCGCGCCGCAGCTTCGCCGGGTCGCTGTCGTGGACCGAGCGGTCGCCGATCTTGATCTCGCCGGAGGTCATCTCGACCATCCGGTTGACCATCCGCATTGCCGTCGTCTTGCCGCAACCGGAGGGCCCGACGAGGACGCAGATCTCGCCCGCCGGCACCTCGAGCGTCAGCCCGTCGACGGCGGGCTCGGTCGCGCCGTCGTAGCGTTTCGTCGCACTCTCGTAGGAGACGGACGAGGCTCCGGCGCGGGACTGACGATGGCTGTCGGGGGCGGCATCTCCCGTCGGCACGTGCGCCCGAGCCTATACCCCGTGGGGGCCGTGGTCAGGCATCGGGTACCCGCGGGTCCCCGAATGGTGCTCGCTGCCGTGGGCGCCGGCGCGGTCGCGGCCGAGCCAGACGAGCGCGGCGAAGACAGCGGTTGCTGCGAGGTTGAGGAAGAGCTTGTAGTTGACGGCGACGGTGCCGAAGACGTCGTCGCGGGTCGGGCGCGGGCCCTCGGGAATCAGGCCGAGGAGGCTGAAGAGTCCGTCGACGGCGAGCGCCGCGAGGACGATCGTCACCAGCATCAGGGCGGTGATCCGCAGCGCGAAGGCGGTGCCGTAGTACTTGCGGTAGGCAAGCACGATCGGCAGCACCACGAGGTCGGCGAAGATGAAGGCGACGACGCCGGCGAAGCTGATCCCGCCCGACCACAGCACCGCCGCCAACGGCACGTTGCCGACCGAGCAGACGAAGCTGAGGATCGCGATCACAGGGCCGGCGACGACGTTCTCGAGCGTCTGCAGGAGCGGCGGCGCGCCGGTGATGAAGAGGCCGTTGAAGAAGTCGTCGCCGAGCAGGGCGATGAAGCCGGCGAGCAGGAAGCCGAGGCAGATCTCCTTCCAGAGCATCGACCAGTCGGCGCGGAAGTTGGCCCCGACCTCGGTCCAGGCGGCGCGCGAGGAGAGTCGCTCGCGCCAGCCCCCGAGCCCGCCGCCGCCGTGGTCGTGGACGTGGCCGGCCTGGGCGGCGCGGGCGTGCTCGCGTGCCTGCTCCTCCAGCCGTGGCGAGACGAAGCGCCGCAGCAGCAGCGCCATGAGGACGATCAGGAGGATGCCGCCGAGGTACTCGGCGAGGGTGAACTGCCAGCCGAGCAGGACCCACAGCACCAGCCCGAGCTCCCAGACCAGGTTGGTCGAGGCGAACTGGAAGGCGAGCGCGGTAGCCGCGGAGGCGCCCTTCTGGAACAGCGACTTGGCGATCGCGATCGCCGCGTAGGAGCAGGAGGAGGAGGCGGCGCCGAGCCCGGTCGCCATCGCCAGCGGCTGCGGGCCGGAGCCGGCAAGGGCGGCTTCGATCCGGGCGCGAGGAACCCAGGCCTGGACGGCGCCGGAGATCGCGAAGCCGAGGACCAGCGCCCACCAGACCTCATACGCCATCAGCAGCGACCCTTCGAGGCCTTCCCAGAGCTTGGCGAGGACCTCGGCCATCGGGCCTAGCGGGAGACGAAGCGGCCCAGCGCCGCCATCAGCTCGTCGACCTTCTCGACCCGCTCGCCGGCGGCGGCGTCGACCACGCAGTGGCGGGTGTGGTCGTCGATCAAGCCGAGGGCGACCTTGTCGAGGGCGGCCTGGATGGCGCCGATCTGGGTCAGCACGTCAATGCAGTACCGCTCCTCCTCGACCATCTTCGAGACGCCGCGGACCTGTCCCTCGATCCGCGACAGCCGCTTCTGCAACCGCTCCTTGTCACCGCTGTATCCGACCATGCGATCACCGTATCATATACCCCCAGGGGGTATCAGTTTGCCGCCCGCTCTAGGCTAGAGGCCGAGGCGCTGGGCGCGCTCGCCGGCGCGGGCGATGATCTCCTCGAGCCCCGGCAGCTCGCGGCCGCGCATCAGCACGCGGCCGGCGACGACGGTGGTGTCGACGGCGGCGCCGGCGGCGGCGTAGACGAGGTTCGAGGCGAGCTCGCCGACCGCCAGCTCCGGGTCGCTGCCGCGCAGCAGCAGGAAGTCGGCGTCGGCGCCGGGGGAGAGGGGATCGGCGGGGGCGCCGAGGAGCGGTGCGCGGGCGCCGGTGGCGACCGCCCAGGCATCTTCGGCGGCGATCGCTGCCGGGTCGGCGGCGGCGTGCTTCTGGGCCAGCGCGAACAGCTTCAGGTCGGCGAGCAGGTCGAGCGAGTCGTTGGAGCCGGCGCCGTCGCTGCCGAGGCCGACCGCGACCCCGGCCGCCTGCGCTGCCGGATAGGGGAAGACGCCGCCGACCGCCAGCTTCATGTTCGCCGCCGGGTTGGTGACGACGGTGGCGTTGCGGGCGGCGATCAGCTCGAGCTCGGCCGGGTCGAGCCAGACCCCGTGGGCGAGCACGGTGCGCTCGCCAAGGAACCCGAGCCGGTCGAGGTAGGCGGCGGGCCTCTCGCCGTGCTCGGCGACGCAGTCCTGGACCTCCTGGCTCGTCTCCGAGAGGTGGATCTGGATCGGCACCCCGCGCTCGGCGGCGAGCTCGGCGATCCAGCGCAGGAAGCCTTCGCTGACCGTGTAGATCGCGTGCGGGGCCAGCGCCGGCGAGATCGCTGGCCCGAGCCCGCCGAGGTGCTCGAGGCTGGCGAGCGCCGACTCGCGCATCGCCTCGCCCTCGCCGCCCGCGTCGAACAGCGGTGCCCCGATGGTCGCCCGCAGCCCGGCGTCGGCGACCGCCCGCGCCGTCTGCTCAGGGTGCCAGTACATGTCCCAGAAGCGGGTGGTCCCGGAGCGGATCATCTCGGCGCAGGCGAGTCGGGCGCCCCAGTAGACGTCCTCGGGCTCGAGCTTCGCCTCGACCGGCCAGATCCGCTCCTGCAGCCACGGCATCAGCGGCAGGTCGCCGCCGGAGCCGCGGAAGAGGGTCATCGCGGCGTGGGTGTGGCCGTTGACCAGCGGCGGCGAGAGCAGCAAGCCGCGGGCATCGATCGCCTCGTCGCCGGGCTCGGCCGCGACCTCGGGCCCGATCGCCTCGATCTTCCCCTCGACGCAGCGCAGAGCCACCTGCTCGCCGTCGCGGACGGCGCCGGTGACGGTCAGAGGCCGGCTCACCGGCCGACCGCCCCGAGCCGCGGCAGCACCGCCTCGAGGCCGTCGCGCAGCAGCGCCGCGTTGGCGGCGCGGTCGCGTTCGAGCTCGCCGACCGAGAGCCTCTCCGGGCCGAGACCGTTGGCGAGGTTGTCGACCATGCAGAGTGCCGCGTAGGCGAGGCCGAGCTCGCCGGCGATCACGCACTCGGAGCCGACCGTCATCCCGACCACGTCGGCGTGGACCGCCATCAGCCGGATCTCGGCCGGAGTCTCGAAGCGGGGCCCGATCGCCTGCCAGTAGACGCCGCCGTCGACCGGCTGCTGCCCGCTCTCGCCCCAGGCGGCTATCGCTTCGCCGCGCAGCTCGGAGTCGAAGCTCGGGGCCGAGTGGGCGCGGGCGTCGTCGAAGATGGAGCGGTCGAGGTGCAGGGCGATGAAGTCGTCGGGGCAGACCAGCGTCCCCACCGACAGCTCCGGCTTCAGCGAGCCGACCGAGGAGATCGCGAGGACGCGGTCGACGCCCTGCTCGGCCAGCGGCCGCAGGTTCGCCTCGTGATCGATCCGGTGGGGGAGGACGTAGCCGCCGGCGCCGTCGTGGCGCTGGACGATCGCCGCCCCGTGCTCGGCTGCCGCCGCGGCTATTTGCTCGCCGCCGGGGCCGAGGGCGCTCGACCCGAGGATCACCGCCAGCCGTCCCATCGCGCGATCCTACGCGCAGTTGTCCCCGCATACCGGGGACAACTGCGGGGTCAGTCGCCGCGGTGGGCTTTGAAGGCGGCGACGGCGTCGTCGTGGTCGACGATCGGCTCGGGGTAGTCGAGGCGGTCGAAGCCGTCCATCAGCCAGGGGCGGAAGATCGCCTTGCCGCGGACCGGCTCCAGCTCCGGCAGGTAGCGGCGCACGTAGTGGCCTTCGGGGTCGAAGCGCTCGGCCTGGCGGACCGGGTTGAGGACGCGGTTCGGGCGGGTGTCGTTGCCGGTGCCGGCGATCCACTGCCAGTTGCCGGCGTTGTTGGCGATCTCGCCGTCGGCGAGCAGGTCCCAGAAGTGCCAGGCGCCGGCCCGCCAGTCGAGGTAGAGGTCCTTGCAGAGGAAGGAGCCGACGGTCATCCGGGCGCGGTTGTGCATGAACCCCTCCCGGCGCAGCTGCCGCATCGCCGCGTCGACCAGGGGATACCCGGTGCGGCCCTCGCGCCATGCCTCGAGCGCGCGCTCGGAGCGCGACCAGCGGTCGCCGCGGGGGCGGTAGTCGCGGCGTGGCAGCGAGGGGGTGGCGGCGAGGACCTGGTGGTGGAAGTCGCGCCAGGCGAGCTGGCGGACGAAAGGGGCGCCGCCGCGGCGGCCCGCCGCCTCGGCCGCCAGCTCGGCCGGGGAGACGCAGCCCCAGCGGAGGTAGGCGCTGAGCCGCGAGGTGTCGTCGCCGGGAAGGTCGTCGTGGTGCTCCTCGTAGCCGCCGAGGCCGTCGCGGAGGAAGGCGCGCATCCGCCTGCGCCCCTCGCTCTCGCCGCCGCGGGCGCGGTCGGGCGAGAGCTCGCCGCCGGTCAGCCTCTCGGTCGTCGGCAGCCGCCCCGCCGCCATGTCGCTCGGGACCCGCAGCTTGCGCGGGGCGCCGTGCAGTTGGCGCCGCGGCGCCGCGCTCCAGGCCCGGTGGTAGGGGCTGAAGACCTTGAAGTGGTCACCGCCGGTTGGCGTCACCGCCCCCGGCTCGACGATCGTGACCCCCGAGTGGGCGGTGAGCTCGATCCGCTGCTCCCCGCAGGCTGCTGCCAGCCGCCGCTCGCGCTGGCGCGCGTAGGCGCTCCAGTCGGCGCTGAGGTGGAGCTCCTCGGCGCCGCACTCGGCCGCCACCCGCATCGTCTCCCGGACCACGTCACCCTCGCGCACGAGCAGCCGGCCGCCGAGCATCTTCAGGCTCTGGTCGAGGTCGGCGAGCGACTCGCGCATGAAGGCGACCCGGTTCGCGGCCGCGAAGCGCGAGCCCAGCAGCGCCTTGTCGAGGACGAACAGAGGCACCGTCCGCTCGGCCCGCGAGGCGGCAAGGAGAGCGGGGTGGTCGCGGATCCGGAGGTCGCGGTTGAAAAGGACGATCGCGGTCTGCACATCCCATACAGTGCCCGACATGGAGGAGAAGGAATCGGGACGTCCCTCCGGCCGTGACGAGAGCGAGGAGGCGCGCCTCGATCGCAACCTCGGCGAGCTGCTGCAGGAGCTGCGGATCGCGCTCCCCGGCGTCCAGGTCCTCTTCGCCTTCCTCCTGGCGGTCCCGTTCCAACAGCACTTCCAGCAGATCACCGAGTTCCAGAAGCGGGTCTACTTCGCGACCCTGCTGCTTACCGCACTCTCGGCGGCGCTCCTGATCGCGCCCACCGCCTACCACCGGATCACCTTTCGCTACCAGCAGAAGCACCGGCTCGTCTTCATCGCCAACCGCTGTGCTCTCGGCGGCCTCGCCGCCCTGGCGCTGGCGATGATCTGCGCGGTGATGCTGATCACCGACGTCCTCTTCGGCACCGTGACGACGGTCGTCGTCGTCGTCCTCGGGGTGGCGATGTTCGGGACGCTGTGGCTGGCGCTGCCGCTGCGGCGCCGGCTCAAGTACCGCGCCGAGGGCCTGCCGCTGCTAAATCCGCCCGAAGCAGGCTGAGCGCCTCGTCGAGCTCGTCGAGGAAGGGCAGCTCGGGCGCCTCGGCGCGGAGCATGCGCGAGTCCTCCTCCCAGACCTCGAGCTTGAGCTCGAGCGGGACGTTGAACTCCTCGCGCACCGCCTCGCCTTCGTGCTCGAGCGCGAGGTGAAGCGTCCTCGAGTTGGTCAGCTTGTCGGCGCCGTAGATCGCGAAGGCGTTGCCGTCGTGATGACGGACGCGGGCGCGGTGCTCGTCCTTGCGCTCGCGGTAGTCGGCGATCGACTCGTCGTCGCTGAGTGCGGCGACGAGGCCGGCGACGCGCTCGCCGAACTCCGCTTCGAGCTCCTCGACGCTGGTCTTGGAGTCCTCGACGACGTCGTGCAGGAGCGCCGCCGCCAGCACGTCCTCGCCGTAGCCGTGGCTGTCAAGCCGGGCCGCGACGGCGGCCGGATGCTCGATGTAGGGGAGGCCGCCGCTGCCGTTGCGGACTTGGCCGGCGTGGGCGGCACGGGCCTTCTCGAAGGCGGCGCGGACCAGCGGCGAGCGTTCGGCGGCGGGCTCGATCCGGGAGGCGCAGGACGGCACGGGCCGAGCCTAGCGCCCCGCCCGCGAAGCCGCAATTTGCGGACTCAGGCGGGCGTCACGGCGCTGCGAACGCCCGCGGCGGGCGCGTCGGCCGGCAGCTCCAGCTCCTGGCCCTCGGCGCCGACCGTCACCGCGCCCGGGTCGGCGCCGCCGAGCTCGAGCCAGCGAGCGGAGGCTTCGGCCCCGAGACGGTCGAGCTGCTCATCGGAGTGGGTGGGGTCGTGGTGGAAGAGGACGGTGCGGCCGGCGCCGGTGCGCCGCGCGAACCGGAGCGTGTCGGAGAGCGCCGAGTGGCCCCAGCCGAGGTGGTCCGGGTACTCCAGGTCTGAGTACTGGCCGTCGTGGATCAGCATCGTCGCGTCGCGGGCCAGCTCGAAGCCGGAGATCCACTCCTCGGGCAGAGCGCTGATGTCGGCGCCAAGGGCGGGCTCGTGGTCGGGGATGTAGGCGAGCGAGGAGCCGGCGTCGTCGATCCGGTAGCCGAGGGTCGGGCCGCGGTGGCTGACCGAGGCCGCCCGGATCCGGGCTGGGCCGATCTCCCACTCGGCCTCGGGGCAGTGCCGGAAGGAGACGTCGCACGGCAGCTCGCGGACCTCGACCGGCGAGAGCGGGGCGGAGATGTAGCGGGCGATGCGATCGCGCAGCGCCGGGCTGGCGGGGGAGGATGGGCCCCAGATCACCAGCTCGGTCTGGGGCCGGAAGGCGGGGGCGAAGAAGACGAGGCCCTGGATGTGGTCGAGGTGGAGGTGGGTGAGGAGGATGTGGAGGCGGCGCGGCTCCTCGCCGAGGCCGAGGCCGAGGCTGCGGATGCCGGAGCCAGCGTCGAGGGCGAGCAGCGAGCCGTCGGAGAGGGTGACGCCGACGCAGGAGGTGTTGCCGCCGTAGCGGACCGTGCCCTCGCCGGGCGAGGGGATCGAGCCGCGGGTGCCCCAGAGCTTGACCCTCACGCCGGCCTCGCCCCATTGGCGCCTGCGCCGGGCGCCCCCTCGCGCCCCGCGCTCGGCCACAGCATCGCCAGCGCCCCCCGCGAGCCGTGGGCGGTGAGGATCGGCACCGCCGAGGCCTCGACCGCGTGCGCGGTGCCGTCGGCGGAGCGGATCGTGAACTCGGCGTGGGCCGGGCGTCCTTTGCGGACCGCGCTGACCAACGGCAGCTCGTCATAGGGGATCGGCTCGCCGTCCTCGCCGAACGGTCCGAACAGGGCGCCCCACTCCCGCTGCGGCACGGTGCCCAGCTCCTCGAACCGTTTCCCGAGCAAGATCCCCGCCGCCTCGTTGTAGAAGACCAGCACCCCGCCCTCGTCGACCAGGAAGGCGGGGGTCGAGAGCGAGGACATCAGGTTCCGCGCCAGGATCAGCTCCAACGGCTTCTGCGCCGGGTTCGTCGACTGAGTCACATTTGTCACTTTAGTCCGTGCCCACAGGTATCTCGACCCCCTTCGACCGCTCCCCGAACGTCCGGAAACTGCAGGATCAAGCGCCACCGGCGAGACGGACGTGACATCGGTCACGTTTCGCCGAGCTCCGCTTCGGGGGCTAGCCCGCGGCTTCGGCGCTGCGGAGGCCGCCGCGGGACCACAGCGCGAAGACGAAGCCGAGGCCAATCGCGACGGCGAAGGCGAGGGCGATCACGGCCGGGTCGCCGGAGATCAGGCCGCGGCCGGCCTCGAGCAGGGCGGTGACCGGGTTGACCGAGGCGACCGCGTGGATCCAGCCGCTGAGCAGGTCGAGGGGGACGTAGACGGGGGCGACGAAGAGGATCAGGAAGACCGGCATCTGCATCAGTGGGCCGCCCTGGATCGTGCGGACCCGCATCGCCACCCCCGCCGCCCAGAGGGTGGCGGCGACGTTGATGAGCACGGCGAGCAGGAAGAGGCCGAAGAGGTCGACGCCGCTGCCGTCGATCTGCATCCCGGCGACCAGGGCGACCGCGGTCAAAACGGTCCAGGTGACCAGCGCGCGGAAGAGCGCCGCGATCCCGTAGCCGACGACGATCCCGTTGCGATTGGCGGCGGCCAGCATGTAGCGGCGACCGAAGCCGGTCTCGAAGTCGCGGGCGATCGCGAAGCCGGTGAAGACGCCGCCGAAGGCCGCCGACTGCAGCAGCACGAAGACGAACTGGAAGGCGGTGTAGCCGCTCGGGAATTCGAAGCCGGGGACGTCGCCGATCGAGGAGAGGCCGCCGGCGAAGGAGGCGAAGAAGAAGAGTGGGAAGAGCAGCGAGGGGACCAGAAAGGCCGGGTTGGTCAGGAAGTTGTGGATGCTGCGCCAGGCGACCGCGGAGGCGATTGCCCGCAGGCCGGGGGTGCGGCGGGGCTCGCTCACGTCCGCACCAGCCTTGACTTCAGGGCCGCCGCGGCGGCGGTCATCCCGATCGCGAAGAGGGCGGCGGCGATGCCGAAGCCGAGCGCCAGCTCGCCGACGTCCCAGCCTTCGATCAGGACCGAGCGGAAGGCCTGCAGCAGGTAGGAGACCGGGTTGATCGAGGCGACGGTGTGGAACCAGTCGGTCTTGATCAGTTCCAGCGGCAGCGAGCCGGTGGAGAGGAAGAGGAAGACGAAGAAGACTGGGAAGAGGCCCTGCACCGCCTCGCCCGAGCCGGTGCGGAGCGCCGCGAACATGCCGATCGTGCCGAAGGCGGTGGTGACCGCGACCGAGAGGGCGACGATGACCACGGCGCCGCCGGCGCCGGCGGCCAGTTCGGCACCGCCGGCGAGCCCGACCACGAGGTATACGAAGCCCTGGACGAGGCCGAGCACGATCGAGCCGGCGAGGAGGCCGGTCAGCAGCGCGGCACCGCGCAGGGGGGTCAGCGCCAGCCGGTTGAGGAAGCCGGTCTCGATGTCGCGGGCGAGGTCGGTGCCGGAGTTCATCACCGAGAACAGCGCCCCCTGCATGAAGGTGACGGCGAGGGCGAAGGTGATGTAGGAGTCGGTCGGGAAGCCCGGCAGGTTGGTTGCGTCCCTGAGCCCGCTGGAGTTCACGGCGAGCAGGAAGAGGGGGAAGATCAGGGCCGGCACGAACTGCGCCGGCTGGCGCAGGGTGCGGACGATCGAGCGGCGGGCGAGCTGTCCGACCTGGGAGCGGAGGCCCTCGCTCACGCCCGGGCTCCTTCGGCGACCGCGTCCTCGGCCTCCGCCTCAGCCTCGCCGGTGCCCTCCAGCGAGCGGCCGGTCTTGGCGAGGAAGACGTCGTCGAGCGAGGGGGCGTGGAGGTTGAGGCTCTCGATCGCGATCCCCTCCGAGTCGAGCGCCCGCACCACCTCGGCCAGTTCGGACTCGCCGCCGACGAGCTGGACAGCGCCGCCCTTGTGATCGGTCTCGGCGCACTCGCCGAAGCGCCCCAGCACCTCGATCGTCCGCTCGCGCTCGGCCGGGTCGCGCGGCACCGCCTCGACCGTTGGCCGCCCGATCTCGGCCTTCAGCTCGGCCGGGGTGCCCTCGGCGACGATCCTGCCGTGGTCGATGATCCCGACCCGGTCGGCGAGCGCGTCGGCCTCCTCCAGGTACTGGGTGGTGAGGAAAACGGTGACGCCGTCCTCGGCGGCGAGACGCTCGACCTCCTGCCAGAGCGCGGTCCGGCTCTGGATGTCGAGGCCGGTGGTCGGCTCGTCGAGGAAGAGGATGCGAGGCCGGTGGGCGAGGGCGAGCGCGAGGTCGAGCCGCCGTTTCATCCCGCCCGAGTAGCCGCCGACCTTGCGGTCCGCCGCCTGCGAGAGGCCGACCCGCTCCAGCAGCTCGCCGCCGACCCGATCGCGCTCGCCCTTGCCGATCCCGTGCAGCGCAGTCTGCAGCCGCATGTGCTCGCGGCCGGTCAGCAGCGGGTCGAGTGCCGCCTCCTGCAGGGCGGCGCCGATCGAGGAGCGCACCTGGGGCCCTTCGGCGACGACGTCGTGGCCGGCGACGCGGGCGGAACCCGCGGTCGGCGGCAGCAGCGTGGTCAGCATCAGGACCGTGGTCGACTTGCCGGCGCCGTTGGGGCCGAGGAAGCCGTAGATCTCGCCCGGCTCGACCCGCAGGTCGATCCCGTCGACCGCCCGCGGCCCCTTCTTGAACTCGCGGACCAGGCCGACGGCTTCGATCCCGGCGCTGCTCGCTCCCTCTTCCGTCACTGGGCTGCTCCTCTCGTCGGCAGAATTAGTTGAGGCTACCAAAAGTTGCGATAAACTACTTTCTATGAGCTCGACCTCGAAAGGAAAGCGGGCGCCCCTCGACTACGAGGTGTGGGGAATGCTCGCGTCCCTCGTCTACCCGCCGCGGTTCATCGACATTGCCCGCGACCTCGGCCTCACCCCGGCGATGCTGGGGGCGCTGGCCCGGCTCGACTCGCCGCGGACGATGGGCGAGATCGCCGAGCTGCTTCGCTGTGACCCCTCCAACGTCACCGGGATCGCCGACGCGCTCGAAGAGCGCGGGCTCGGCCGCCGCCGCCCCTCCGAGCGTGACCGCCGGGTCAAGGTGATCGAGCTGACCGCGAAGGGGGAGAAGATGAGGGGGAGGGCGATGGGTGAGCTGAGCGAGCCGCCGCGGTGGCTGAGCGGTCTCTCCAAGGCCGACCAGCGCGCCCTCCGCGACGTGCTCCGCCGCGCCCACCAAGCGGCCGCCTGAGCGCCGGCGCCGCGACCCGGCTGACCCGAAATCGCCCAGACCGCGTAGAACTCACGTCCCCGATGCAGGAGAGGACCCGCACTTATCGCGCCGCGATGGCGATCGCCAGGCCTGTCGCCCGCTGGGGACGGCTGCGCATCGAGGGGCTCGAGAGCATCCCCGAGAGCGGGCCGCTGCTGATCCTCGGCAACCACGACAGCCACTGGGACCCGGTGATGATCGGCGTCGCCGCGATGCCGCGCCGCCAGATCCGTGCTCTCGCCAAATCGGAACTGTGGAAGGTCCGCGGGCTGGCGCCGGTGCTGAACGGGATGGGCCAGATCCCGATCGAGCGCGGGAAGGGCGACGAGCAGGCGCTGGCGCGGGCGATCGAGACGCTGCGGGCGGGCGCCTGCATCGGCGTCTTCCCGGAAGGGACCCGCTCGCGCGGCAAGGTGTTGCGGGCGCGGAGCGGGGCCGGGCGGCTGGCGCTCGAGGTGCCGGAGGCCCACGTCAGCCTGGTTGCGGTCGAGGGCACCGCCGACCTCACCGGCTTCCCACGACGGCCGCGGATCCGGGTCCGTTTCTTCGACCCGGCCGGCGGTCAGCCGCGAGCGGGCGAGGACCCGGCGGAGCTCTCGGCCCGGCTGCTTGCCGAGATCCGAGAGCTGGTGTCGCCGGTCATCTCCTACCGCAAGCGCGGCCTGCCGCCCCGCTAGTAGCCGTAGGCGCCGCTGCCGCTGGAGCTGCTGCCGCTCGAGCTGGAGCCGCTGTCGTCACTGCTGCCGCTGTCATCCGGCTCTTCGCCGTTGCCCATCAGCCCGTACCACTCGCCGCCGAAGGCGGTGACGTCGTTGCCGTTCGCTTCGCCCGGCGCCTTGTCGCCGACGAAGCCGTAGAGCGGGTGGCCGGCGTAGGTCACCTGCACGGTGCCGTCCTTGCGTTCGGTGGTCCCCAGCTTCGAGGCATCGGTGCCGTTGCTCGGCTGCGGTTCGCCTTCGGTCAGCAGCGGCGGCCAGGCTTTAGCGCATTCGCCGTAGCAGGCCGATTCGGTGCCCTTGTCCTTGTGGAAGTCGTAGAGCGTCATCCCCTTGGAGTCGACCAGCACCATGCCGAGGCCGCTGACGTTGCCGAGCGAGACGAAGGTGGTGCCTTCTTCGGCGTTCGGTGGCGGCGCCTTCACCGTTTCGCCCTGCTTGGCGGTAGAGCTCGGCGCTTCGGCGCTCGTTTCGGAGCTGCTGCTGGAGCTCGAGCCGCCGCAGCCGGCGAGCGCCAGCGCCCCGGCCGCCAGCAGTGCGATGCCGTAGGTCTTCCCGTTCACGTCTGGTCCTCCTCGTTCAGTTGGGCGGAGGCGGTCGCGCCTTCCCTGCCGACCGGAGCGACGAAGGTGCGGCCGCCGGCGCGGACGCCGATCGCAGCGGTTCGCGAGATGTCGAGGGCCGAGCTCAGCATCGCTTCCGATTCGTCGCCCCAGCGGTAGCGGAAGCTGCCGGCGGGGTAGCGGCGGCCGTCGTCGCCGCGGAGGAAGACGCGGCAGAGCGTCCCCGAGCGGACGCCGCTCACGTACATCTTGATCTCGGTGCCGTAGGCGTGCGGTTGCAGGGTCGCGTTGATCTCGATCCCCTTCGGCACGTCGTGGAAGGCGATGTGCTGTTCGGGCGCCTGCTCGCCGCCGCCGGTGACCACGATGGCGATCGCCGCGGCCGCCGCGGCGGCGATGCCGCCGAAGGCGAAGCCGAAGCGCCGGCGGCGGCGCTGCTTGCGCCGGCCCTCGTGCTCGGCGCCGATCACGCCTTCGATCCGCTCCCGGAGCTGGTCCGGCGGGTGCGGCGCCTGCTCTGTGATCCGGGCCGGGTCGGCCAGCGGCATCAGCCTCGCCACCGTGCCCAGCGATTCCGCCTCGGCCCGGCACTCGGGGCAGCCCTCGAGGTGCGCCTCGAGCCCCGCCCGCTCCTCGTCGGGGAGCTGGCCGAGCACGTAGGCGCCGAGCGAGGTGCGCCATTCGCGGCAGCTCTCAGTCGTCATAGCCCATCTCCTCCAGCACCACCCGCAGGGCCCTCAGCCCGTAGTAGACGCGGCTCTTCACGGTTCCCTCCGGCACCCCGAGCTCCTGCGCCACCTCGGCGTAGGGACGGCCCCGATAGTAGGTCTCGAAGATCACCCGCCGGTGGTCCTCGCCGATCCGCCGCATCGCCTCCTCGATCTGCCAGGCCGAGAGGGCCTGCTCGAAGGGCTCGACGGTCGGCTCGATCCCGCCCTCGGCGACCCCCGGGCGCACCGCCCGGGCGCGGCCGAGGTCGATCACCACGTTGCGCAGGATCGCGAACAGCCAGGTCCGCAGCGAGCCGATCTCGGGGTCGAAGCGCTCACCGGCGCGCCAGGCGCGGACGAAGGTCTCCTGCACCGCCTCTTCGGCGAGGCCGGCGTCGCCGAGCGAGCGCATGGCGAACCCGAACAGCTCGCCGGAGTGCGCGGCGTAGGCCTCGCGCACGTCTCGCTCGCGGGTGAAGGTGGTCATACGCCGGGGACTACGGAGCTTGGCGCCTCCGCGTTCAGCCGACCCCTTCCAGCCGCGCCTGCGCCTGTTCTTGCGCTTCCGGCTGGGCCGTGGTGTGACGAGTGCTGCATTTGGTGCCCAGAGCACACCCAATGCAGCAGTGGTTGCCGTGCGGACGTCGGATCTGGCCGTGCGGAGGTCACCAACACCACGATCTCGCCGCGACGGCGAGCCGGTGAGCGCTGGCCTTGCCACCGGCGCCGGCTCATCGCCCGGCGCCGGAGGCGGCAGCTCGAGAAGTGGCTCTAGTCGAGTTTGCCGATCTTGAAGATCTTCGTCCCGCAATCGGGGCAGACGCCCTGGATCGCCGGGCGACCGTTCTTCATCGTCACCTGCTTGGCGTCTCTGATCTCGACCTTCTTACGCTCTTTGACGCAATAGCCTTCAGGCATTGAAGGCCCTCCTTTCGCTGCCGCTTCGCGGCATCTCGCTCGCCTGGGCGAGGTGGATTGAGGCGAATGTAACGGAGATCGGGGACGAGGAGCGTAAGAATGTGCGATTCGTCACAAATTGGCTGACTGGCCAATCGACTACTCTCCCGGCCGCAGCTCCCACCGCCACACGACCGAAGGAGAAGGTCCGCATGCCCGAAGCAGTGATCGTCGACACCCTGCGCACGCCGATCGGCCGCGCCTTCAAGGGCTCGCTGGCCTCGCTGCGCCCGGACGAGATGGGCGCCTTCGTCGTCGACGAGCTGCTGGCGCGCAACCCCGAGGTCGATCCGGCCCTGGTCGAGGACGTCTTCTGCGGCGTTGGCATGCCGCAGGGGCTGCAGGCCTTCAATCTCGGCCGCATCGTCTCGCTGCTATCCGAGAAGCTGCCGGAGACGGTCAACGGGGTGACGGTCTCCCGCTACTGCTCCTCCAGCCTCGACGCGATCCGCCACGCCGGCAACGCGATCAAGGCGGGGGAGGGCGACGCCTACCTGGCCGCTGGGGTCGAGTGGGTGAGCCGCTACAACGAGCGCACTGAGCCGGCCGGTGCCGAGGACCGCAACCCCAACCTGCTCGGCGAGGACGGCCAGCCCAACGCCTACATCGACATGGGCCTGACCGCGGTGAACGTCGCCAACCGCTACGAGGTCAGCCGCGCTGACATGGACCGCTACGCGCAGCGCTCGCAGGAACTGGCGGTGCGCTCGCAGGAGGACGGCTTCTTCGACCGCGAGATCGTCCCAGTCGAAGTGAACGGCGAGCAGGTAGCCAAGGACGATGGCCCCCGCGCCAGCTCGACCCTCGAGAAGCTGGCCGAACTGCCGGAAGCCTTCGGCGGCGGCGGCGTCACCGCCGGGAACTCGTGCCCGCTCAACGATGGCGCCGCGGCGGTGCTGCTGATGAGCGACACGAAGGCGAAGGAGCTCGGCCTCATCCCGCGCGCCCGGATCATCACCGCCGCCACCTACGGCAACGAGCCCGAGTACATGGGCGTGGCGCCGATCGGAGCGATCAAGAAGGTCATCGACCGCGCCGGGATGACGATCGCCGACGTCGACGTGGTCGAGCTCAACGAGGCCTTCGCCGCCCAGGTGATCCCGATCATGGACGAGTGCGACATCCCGCTCGAGAAGATGAACACGCATGGCGGCGCGATCGCCCTCGGACACCCGTTCGGGATGACCGGTGCTCGGATCATGGGGACGCTGCTGAACGTGATGGAGACCGACGACCACCAGATCGGGCTGGAGACGATGTGCGTGGCCGGCGGCCAGGGCAAGGCGATGTTGGTCGAACGCCTCTGATTTGATTCCGGCGTGACCGATTTCTCCGACGTCACGCCCGACAGCTTCAGCCAGTTCGCCCAGGGCACCTTTCCCGGCGAGCTCGGGATTCAGCCGCTCGAGATCGAGGACGACTTCGCCCGCGGGCGGATCGTCGTCGAAACCCGGCACCTGCACCCGGGCGGCTTCGTCCACGGCGGCGTCTGGACCGCGCTCGGCGACACCGTCGCCGCCTGGAGCACCTTTCGCACCGTCCCGCCGGGCCACGACTTCACGACGATCGAGCTGAAGCTGAACGTGTTCGGGGCCGGCCGGCTGGGGGACGAGATCGTCGCCGAGGCGCGGCCGCTGCACGGCGGGCGCAGCACGGTGGTGATCGAGGTGCGGATCGATCGGATCCGGGACGGCGTGCGGAAGCTGGCGGCGAACCTGATCGTGACGCAGTTCGTGCTGCCCCCGAGCGCGCCGGCATTCGACTACTGACGGCGCGGGACCAACCCCTGCGGTAGAGGGCACCCGAGCGCCCCCACGACTCGTCTCGTCAGACGCCGTCCCTCGAGAAGGCTTCCGTCCCTCCTAAGCTCCAAGCAAGTGGGTGCCGTACCCCCTTGGAAAGCTTCGTGGTCCGTAGTGGGGGCTCTAACCGGGGAGGTTTCTGTGTGGGGATGTCGGCACTCGCTCCTGGGAATGTCGCGAAGCGGCGATATGCAATCTGGTTCCTGATCCCCATAGGGGATCAGCATCATCCGGAGCTGTCCCGACAGGGACGCGACTGAATTCTCAGGAGGGAGTGCCGACATCCCCACCTCGCCGAACCCAGGTCCCTAGCCCAATTCGGAACGCCCGTCCTACACAGCCGTCGAAGCCGGCATCCCCCGCTTCCGGTCCTCCTCGTCCCCCTCACCCTCGCCATCGTCCGGCACCTCCCACCGTTCGATCTGCGGCAACCGCCAGATCACGCTGGCGATCGTCAACCCGATCGCGGCGGCCAGCAGCGCCAGGAACCACTGGGTGGCGTTGAGGATTTCGAGTTCGAAGAATTCGCGCACCGGGGCGGCGGCGAGGATGAGGGCGTAGAGGGCGCCGAGGCCGGCGACCATCGCCAGCATGTAGCTCTGGATCGCGATGTGCTCGCGGCCGGGGCCGCGCTCGAGCAGCAGGACGAAGGCGAGGCCGAGGACGATCAGCGTCGTCGTCGCCGCGGTGCGGCCGGCCTCGAGGCTGGCGCCGGCGACGGTGTCGACGAGGAAGAAGGAGAGGATCGAGGCGAGGCCGGTGGCGACGCCGGCCGGGACCGCGAACGCCGCCAGCGCCCGCAGCAGGCGGCCGCGGTAGAGCGGGCCGTCGGAGGGAGCGAGGGCGAGGACGAAGGAAGGGATGCCGATCGTCAGGAAGGCGGCCACGGTCAGGTGGCGGGGCAGGAAGGGGAAGGTGAAGCCGGGCACCGAGACGAGCAGGATCAGGGTCGCCGCGTAGACGGTCTTGGTCAGGTAGAGGCGGCCGAGGCGGTGGATGTTGCGGGCGATCCGGCGGCCCTCGCCAACCGCCTCCGGCAGCCGCGAGAACTGGTCCTGGAGCAGGACGACGTCGGCGACACCCTTGGTCACCTGGGCCCCGGAGCCCATCGCCACCGCCATCCGCGCCTGCTTCAGGGCCGGCACGTCGTTGACCCCGTCGCCGATCATCGCTACGTAGCGGCCGGCGCCGACCAGCGCCGCCACCAGCGCCTTCTTCTGCTCCGGCTTGATCCGGCAGAAGATCGTCTTGGCGACGGCGACCTCGGCCAGCGCCTCGGGGCCGTCGGGCAGGTCCGGCCCCTCGACCACGCCGGCCTCGCGCGGCACCCCGACCGCGTAGGCGACTGCGGTCACCGTTGCCGCGGCGTCGCCGGAGATCAGCTTCAGGTCGACTTCCTGGTCGCGCATGAAGGCGATCGTCTCGGCGGCGTCGGGGCGCAGCGTCTCCTCCAGCACGACCAGGGCCAGCGGGGCAATCCTGGGCACGGTCGCCGTCGCCGGGTCGGCCGGCAGCGCCTCCGTCGACTGCCCGAAGGCGACCACGCGCCGCCCCGCCGCCGTCTCCTCCTGCAGCCTCCGGGCGAGTCGCGGCGGCAGCGCCAGGGCGCCGGCCTCGGCGAGGACGTCGGGGGCGCCCATCACGTAGGTCGAAGTGCCGGTCCCCGAGCCGTTGGCGAGCGCCACCCCGCTCCACTTCCACTCCGAGGAGAAGGGGACCTCGGAGCGGACGGTGCCGGCCTCGCCGGGATAGCGCTCGGCGATCGTCTCCAGGGTGCGGTTGCGCTCGCCGGCGCTGGCGGCGAAGCGGCCGAGCGCCCGCTCGCCCACCGCCGGGTCGATCCCGTCGGCGAACTCGACCCCGGCCAGCCGCAGCTCGCCCTCGGTCAGGGTGCCGGTCTTGTCGACGCAGATCGTGTCGACCGCGGCCAGGCTCTCGGTCGCGCTCATCTGCTGGACCAGGGTGTCGCGTTTGGCCAGCCGCACCGCGGCGACCGCGAAGGTGACGCTCATCAGCAGGACCAGGCCCTCGGGGATCAGGGTGACGAGGCCGGCGGTGGCGGTCTGCGCCGCCTCGTGCAGGCCGGTCGAGTGGATCTTCAGGCTCAGCAACAGCAGGACCGCCAGCGGCAGCATGATGTAGGTCGAGACGACGATCACCCGGTTGACCTCCTCCTGCAGCGGCGAGGGCGGGTGGCGGAAGGCGCGGGCCTCGCCGACGAGGCGGCCGGCGTAGCTCTGCTCGCGAACCGCGTCGACCTCATAGTGGCCTGAGCCGGAGATCACGAAGGAGCCGGAGAGGACGCGGTCGCGGGCTTCCTTGCGGATCCCGTCGGCCTCCCCGGTCAGCATCGACTCGTCGACCGTGAGGCCGCGGCTGGAGCTGACGACGCCGTCGGCGACCAGCTGGTCGCCGGGCCCGAGCGCGACCAGGTCGCCGGGCACGACCTCGGTCGCCAGCAGCTCGGAGACGGCGCCGTCGCGAAGTGCCCGGGCGTGCGGCGCCACCAGCACCGCCAGCTCGTCGAGGGTCGCTTTCGCCTTCAGCTCCTGGCGGATCCCGATGTAGGAGTTGATGACGGCGATCAAGCCGAACAGCGAGTCGGCGTAGAGGCCGAGCCCGAGGTCGAGCACGAAGAAGACCGCGATGATCGCGTTGAAGAGGGTGAAGACGTTGCCGGCGACGATGCTCGCGGTCGAGCGCGAAGAGGTCTCGGGCGGCGGCCCCAGCTGGCGCAGCCGCACCTTCGCCTCGGCGCTCGAGAGGCCGCTCTCGCCCGGTGCGCTGGGGTTCGCCACGCTCCTATTCAATAGGGTGTGAGGCGGATGGGGTTGAAGCTAGGACTGAACCTGGGGTACTGGGGAATCGGGCCGGCCGGGGAGGAGGCGCTGGAGATCGTCCGCGCCGCCGAGGGCCATGGCTACGAGTCCGTCTGGGCGGCCGAGTCCTACGGCTCCGACGTCGTTTCGGTACTCGCTTGGTTGGCCGGGCAGACCGAGAGGATCAAGCTCGGCGCGGCGATCCTGCAGGTGCCGGCGCGCCCGCCGGCGGCGGCGGCGATGGCCGGGGCGACGATCGACAAATTGAGCGGCGGCCGCTTCCTCTTCGGCTTCGGTCCCTCCGGCCCGCAGGTCTCCGAAGGCTGGTACGGGGTGCCGTACGCGCAGCCCTGGGGCCGGACCCGCGAGTACATCGAAGTGGTGCGGGCGATCATCGCCCGCGAGGGGCCGCTCGAGCACCACGGCAAGCACTACGACCTGCCGCTCTCCGGCGATGGCGAGGGCAAGCCGCTGAAGCTCAACTTCCACCCCCTGCGCAACGAGATCCCCGTCTTCGTCGGCGCGATTGGCCGCAAATCGGTGGAAATGGCGGCGGAGATCTGTGACGGCTGGATCCCGATCTTCTTCAGCGTCGACGGCTTCGAGAGGACCTGGGGCGAGCACCTCGAGGCCGGCTTCGCCAAGGGTGGCAGAACCCGTTCGGACCTCGAGGTCAGTCCCTCGTTGTCGGTCGCGATCGACGGCGACCTGGAGGCGGCGCGAAGCCTGGTCAAGGCAGGCCTCGTCCTCTACTTCGGGGGCATGGGCAGCCGCAAGACCAACTTCTACGTCGACCTCGCCCATCGCTTCGGCTTCGGCGACGTCGCTGACGAGGTGCAGCGCCGATTCCAGGACGGCGACCGCGCAGGAGCCTTCGAGGCGATGCCCGACGAGATCGTCGAGGCGACCTCGCTGGTCGGGACCGAGGCCGAGGTCGCGGAGCGGGTCGAGCGCTTCCGCGGCGCCGGCATCGACCGCCTGATCGTCTCCCCGGTCCACGTCGAGGCAGCGGAGAAGCTCCACACCCTGGAGCGCTTGGCCAGCCTGGCGGGGGTCGGGGCGCCCGCGTGAGCGGATTCGCATAATCTTCCGCGCCGCGTGAGAATCGGAGTACCCAAAGAGACCGCCGCGGGGGAGAGGCGCGTTGCCCTCGTCCCTGACGTCGTCAAGTCGCTGACGGCAGGCGAGAAGCTCGACGTGCTGGTCGAGTCAGGCGCCGGCGACGCCGCCGGTCATCCCGACTCCCAGTACAGCGATGCCGGCGCCGAGATCGTCGCCGACGGCGCAGCCTGGGACGCCGACGTCGTCCTCCACGTCGCGGTGCCGAGCGCCGAGGAGATCGGCCGCCTGAAGCAGGGGCAGACCTTCATCAGCCACCTCAACCCCTGGGTCGCCGCCGACACCAACAAGGCGCTGGCCGCGGCCGGGGTCACCGCTTTCGCGATGGAGGCGATCCCTCGCACGACCCGCGCCCAGGCGATGGACGCGCTCTCCTCGCAGGCCGCTGCCGCCGGCTATGCGGCGATGCTGATTGCGGCGCGCACCTCGGGCCGCTTCTTCGGAATGATGACCACCGCCGCTGGCACCGTGGCGCCGGCCAAAGTGCTGGTGCTGGGGGCCGGGGTCGCCGGCCTGCAGGCGGTCGCCACCGCAAAGCGGCTGGGCGCGATCGTCACCGGCTTCGACATCCGCCGCGCCGCTTGGGAGCAGATCGCCTCGCTCGGCGGCCGGCCGCTCGAGCTCGATTTCATCCCCGACGCCGAGGGCGAGGGGGGCTACGCGCGGCCGCTGACCGACGAGGAGAACGCCCAGGTCCGCGACGCGCTGACCGAGAACGCCGCCAAGCAGGACATCATCGTCACCACCGCCGCGATCCCCGGCCGGCCGGCACCGCTGCTGATCACCTCCGAGGCCGTGCGGGGCATGCAGCCGGGCTCGGTGATCGTCGACCTCGCCGCCGAGACCGGCGGCAACTGCGAGCTGACCCAGCCGGGGGAGACCGTGGACGAGGGCGGGGTGAAAGTGCTCGGCCCGCGCAACCTCGCCTCCGAGATGCCGGTCCCGGCATCGCAGCTCTACGCGAAGAACCTCGAGAACCTGCTGGGGCTGATGGTGAGCGAGGAGGGACAGCTGAAAATCGACTTCGAGGACGACATCCTCGCCGCCGCGGCGATCACCGAGGGCGGCGCAATCAAGAACGAGCGGGCGGCCGGGAGGGAGTCAGCATGACCCTGTTCACCGAGATCACGATCTTCGTGCTCGCGATCTTCGTCGGCTTCGAGGTGATCTCGAAGGTGCCGACCACCCTGCACACGCCGTTGATGAGCCAGACCAACGCGATCCACGGGATCGTCATGCTCGGCGGCCTGATCGTCCTCGGCTACGCCAACGACGGGGTCGAGTACGTGATCGGGACGATCGCCGTCGCCTTCGGCGCGATCAACATCGTCGGCGGCTTCATGGTCACCGACCGGATGCTCGGGATGTTCTCGAAAAAGCCGAAACCGAAAGCTGACGCCGGCTCCGAGGGCGGCAAAGGCGGCGGCGGCTGATGCTCCTCGCCGTGCTGAAGCCGGGCGGCGACGCAGCGACCGCCCTCTACATCGTCGCCTTCTCGCTCTTCATCATCGGGATCAAACGCGGCACCCATCCGACCACCGCGAAACAGGGCAACCTGGTCGCCGCCGCCGGCATGGCGGTCGCCGTGGTGACGACGCTGCTGCTCGACGGGATGGGCAACTGGGGGCTGATCATCATCGGCCTCGCCGCCGGCTCGGCAATCGGCTTCGTCGCCTCGGTGCGGGTGCAGATGACCCAGATGCCGCAGATGGTCGCCCTTTACAACGGCGTTGGCGGCGGCGCCGTGGCGCTGATCGCCTGGTCGGAGATCCGGCATGGGATCAGCCTCGGCGGCCCGGTGCCGCTGGAAGAGCTGATCCCGACCCTGTTTGCGGCGATCGTCGGCTCGGTCAGCTTCTGGGGCTCGAACATCGCCTTCGCCAAGCTCCAGGACCTGATCCCGACGAAGCCGCTCTCGGTCCCGGGTCAGCAGTTCATCAATGCGATCCTCGGGATCGGCGTGATCGTCGTCGCGGTGATCATCGCGATCAACAACGATCCGCCCTCGCAGGGCCTCTTCATCCTGATCCTGGTCGCGGCGGCGATCCTCGGCAACCTCGTCGTCCTGCCGATCGGCGGCGCCGACATGCCGGTGGTGATCAGCCTCCTGAACGCCTTCACCGGTCTCTCGGCCGCGGCGGCGGGCTTCGCACTCGAGAACGTGGCGCTGATCGTCGCCGGCACCCTGGTCGGCTCCTCGGGAACGATCCTCACCATGGAGATGGCGACGGCGATGAACCGCTCGGTGCCGAACATCCTCTTCGCCGGCTTCGGCGGTGCCCCGGCCGGCGGCGCCGCGACCGCGATCGGCGAGCGCCCTCACACCTCGATCGGCGCCACCGACGCGGCGATCAAGCTCGCCTACGCCGACACCGTGGTCTTCGTCCCCGGCTACGGCCTCGCGGTCGCCCAGGCCCAGCACGCGGTCAAGGAGGTGGCCGACGAGCTGACCAAGCGCGGCGTCACCGTCAACTACGCGATCCACCCGGTCGCGGGTCGGATGCCGGGCCACATGAACGTCCTCCTCGCCGAGGCCGACGTGCCCTACGAGCAGCTGCGCGAGATGGAGGACATCAACTCCGAGCTGCCCCGCACCGACGTCGCCGTCGTCATCGGCGCCAACGACGTCACCAACCCGGCGGCCAAGAACGACCCCAACTCGCCGATCGCCGGGATGCCGATCATCGAGGTCTCCGAGGCAGGCGAGGTGATCGTGATCAAGCGCTCCCTCAGCCCCGGCTTCGCCGGCATCGACAACGACCTCTTCTACGAACCGAACACCTCGATGGTCTTCGCCGACGCGAAAGCGGCGGCGTCGGAAATCGCCGCCGAGATTCAGAACCTCTAGCGGGCCGCCGCGGGCGCAGCTCGCAGCGTCGGGGATCGGCCGCCGCGGCGGCGCGAGAGTCGGCACCTGGGTCACCCACGCGTAGGAATTCCGGCGCCAGGCTCGCCGGGTGGATTCCGAGCAGGGACAGGGGACGGTCGAGCTGGTCGGGCTGCTGGGCGTGGTCGCGCTGGCACTGGTCGCGCTGCTGGCGGCCGGGGCGGCGGTGCCCGGCGGGGAGCTGGCGCGGGAGCTCGCCGGGCGGATCGTCTGCGCCGCGGCGCTGGCCGACGGCTGCGGCGACGAGCCGCTGCTGATCGCCGACTATGGCGATGAAGTCGGGCGGCTGGTGCGGCGGCACATGCCGACCCTGGCCTTCGAGGCGGGCTCGCGGGCGCTGCCGGTGGACTGGCGGCGCTGCCGCATCACCGACTGCGGCGACGGCGCCGAAGCGGGGCTCGTCCACCGCAGCGACGAGCGGCTGCCGGTCACCGCCTTCGTCCACGTGGTCGACTGCCGCGCCGGGGTGCGGGAGCGAAGCGAAACGGCGGCCTTCGACTGCTCCGGCCCTCGCGCCGGCTCGCTCTACATCCAGTACTGGCTCTACTACGCCAACTCGACCACCGGCCAGATCCCCGTGCTCGGCCCGCTCGACGAGCACCACGACGACTGGGAAAGCGTCGGGGTGCGGATCGGGCCCGATGGCCGGGTGGAGGAGCGCGCCTCCTCCCACCACGGCTACAACTACGAACGCAGCCTCGCCAATGGCGGCTCCGACGCCGGCCTCGACATCGTCCGCGAAGCGACCGAAGACGTCGGCCTGCGCGAGCCCGATGGCTGGGGGCCGGAGACCGGCCTGGTCGAAATCTCCGGCGGCTCCCACGCCGGCAACGTCGGCCACGACCGCGGCACCCGCTTCATCCCCGGCCGCCGCGTCCACCTCGTGCCGCTGGAGCCGATCGCCGCCCACACCCACTCGACCTTCGCCGTGATCCCGCCCTGGCTGAAGCAGGTCTGGCACGACCCCGAGGCGCCGGGAACCGAATGACCGGCCGGCTGGATGACTGGAACTGCATTTGGGGGCGAGGGAGCACCAAATGCAGCTCTGGTCATTTCGGCGGCATCCGCAGGGCGCCGTCGAGGCGGATCGTCTCGCCGTTCAGCATCGGGTTGGCGACGATCTGGCCGACCAGGTCGGCGTACTCCTCGGGCCGGCCGAGCCGGGAGGGGAAGGGGATGCCGGCGCCGAGCGCCTCGCGGGCGGGCTCTGGGAGGGCGGCGAGGAGGGGGGTGTCGAAAAGGCCGGGGGCAATCGTGACCACGCGGATCCCCTTCGAGGCGACGTCGCGGGCCGCCGGCAGGGTCATGCCGACGATGCCGCCCTTCGAGGCGGCGTAGGCGACCTGGCCGATCTGGCCGTCGAAAGCGGCGATCGAGGCGGTGTTGATGCAGACACCGCGCTCGCCGTCGGGGCCCGGCTCGTTCTCGAGCATCGCGTGGGCGGCGAGGCGGAGCACGTTGAAGGTGCCGATCAGGTTGACTTTGACGACGTTGGCGAAGTAGTCGAGCTGGTGGGGGCCGCGGGCCCGGGCGAGGCGCTCGGCCCAGCCGATGCCGGCGCAGCAGACCGAGATCCGCAGGCCGCCGCCGCCCGCCGCCGCGTGGCCGACGGCGGCTTCGACCGCCTCGGCGTCGGTGACGTCGGCGCGCACGAAGCCGCCCCCGATCTCGCCCGCCAGCGCCTCGCCGCGCTCGGGATCGAGGTCGGCGATCGTCACCTCGGCGCCAGCCGCAGCCAGCCCGCGCGCCGTCGCCGCGCCCAGGCCGGAGGCCCCGCCAGCAACCAGCGCTCCCGCTCCTCGCACCTCCATCGCGTCAACCCTATCCACCTCTTCATCGCCAGTCGGGTTCACAACCTGGTAATCCGACTGCGCTACGGTCGTCGCATCGCGACCGAGGTGTCCTCAGCGTCGAAGGCAGCGATAGCGGAGCTCCTGGAGGAGGCCCGTCGGCGCACCCTCGCCCTGGTGGCGCCGCTCGACGACGAGCAGCTCAACACCGTCTACTCGCCGCTCCTCAGCCCGCTCGCCTGGGACCTCGGCCACATCGCCAACTTCGAGGAGCTGTGGCTGGTGCAGCGGGTCGGCGGCCGATCGCCTCTCCACGGCGAGCTGCGCAGCTTCTACGACGCGATCGAGAGCCCGCGGAGGATTCGCGGCGAGCTGCCGATCCTCCACGGCGAGGAGCTGCGCGCCTACATGGGCGAGGTCCGCGAGCGCGCCCTCGACGTGCTCGCGGGCGTCGACGTCTCCGCCGGCGCTGGGGAGCGACTGCTGCGCGAAGGCTTCGTCTACGAGATGCTGGCGGCGCACGAGCTCCAGCACCAGGAGACGATGCTGCAACTGCTCCAGCTGCTCGACGGCTACGAGCTGCCGCTGCCGATCGGCACCCGGCCAGTCGAGGCCGAGGGCGCGGAGACTGTGGTCGTGGCCGCCGGCGAGCACGAGATCGGCGCCCCGGCGCAGGGCTTCGCCTACGACAACGAGCGGCCGCGCCACGCGGTCGAGCTCGGCGCCTTCGCGATCGATCGAACCCCGGTCACCAACGCCACGTACCTCAGGTTCATGGAGGCGACCGGGGCCGAGGCGCCGATGTACTGGGAGCGCGACGGGAACGGCGGCTGGGTCGACGCTGCGCGGGGCCGACGCCAGCCAGTTGCGCCCGACCATCCGGCCCTCCACGTCTCCTGGCACGAGGCGGAGGCGCTCGCGCGCTGGGCCGGTAAGCGGCTCCCCACCGAGCTCGAGTGGGAGGTCGCGAGCGACCGCCTGGACTCGGTCGGCCAGGCCTGGGAATGGACCAGCTCCGACTTCCGCGCCTACCCCGGCTTCGAGGCGTTCCCCTACCGCGAGTACTCCGAGGCCTTCTTCGGCGAGGAGCACAAGGTGCTGCGCGGCGCCTCCTGGGCGACCGATCCGCGAGTGGCACGGCCGAGCTTCCGCAACTGGGACCTGCCGCAGCGCCGCCAGATCTTCGCCGGCGTCCGCCTCGCCGAGGACGCATGACGATCGCGATCGACGTCCATCTCGATGCCGACACGACGGCGACGATGGCGCGCGACGTCCGCGCCGGGCTCTCGGCCTGGCCGAAGGAGCTGGCGCCGAAGTGGTTCTACGACGAGCGCGGCTCGCGGCTGTTCGAGCGGATCACCGAGCTCGAGGAGTACTACCCGACCCGGGCCGAGCGCGCGATCCTGACCGGCCGTGCCGCCGAGATCGCCGCCGCCGCCGGCTCGCCGCGGACGCTGATCGAGCTCGGCTCGGGCTCGGCGGCGAAGACCCGGGTCCTGCTGGACGCGATGCGCGAAGCCGGCAGCCTCGAGGTCTACGCCCCGGTCGACATCTCCGAGGAGATCACCCAGGAAACCGCCGAGGCGCTGGTCGAGGAGTACCCGGGGCTCGCCGTCCACGGGGTCGTCTGCGACTTCGAGCGCCACCTGGAGCGGATCCCGCAGGCGGTGGCGCCGCGGCTGATCGCCTTCCTCGGCGGCACGATCGGCAACCTCTATCCGGGGCCGCGCCGCGACTTCCTCGCTCGCATCCGGGCCCTGCTCGACCCAGGCGACCACCTCCTGCTCGGCACCGACCTGATCAAGGACCGGGCCCGGCTCGAGCTCGCCTACGACGACCCGGGCGGGGTCACTGCCGAGTTCAACAAGAACGTCCTCAACGTCCTCAACCGCGAGCTCGACGCCGACTTCGACCTCGACTGCTTCGAGCACGTCGCCCGCTTCGACGAGCGCGAGGAGCGGATGGATATCCGCCTGCGCTCGCTCTGCGACCAGGACGTGCGGCTCGAGGGGATCGACCTCGTCACCCACTTCGCGGTCGGCGAGGAGATGCGGACCGAGATCTCGACCAAGTTCTCGCGGCCGCGGCTGGAGGCGGTCTACGCCGAGGCGGGGCTGGAGCTGGTCGGCTGGTTCACCGACGAGGCTGAGGACTACGTGCTCTCGCTCGCCCGGGCCTCCGAATAGCGAACGTCACGGCCTGATTCTTCGCGAGCGGCGTCGGTCTGGCGCGTTGCCGCCTCCCCCGGACGCGAAGCGGAGGAGGAAGCGGTTGGTACCTGCTGGGTGATGCAGTGGACGTTGCCGCCGCCGAGCAGGATCTCGCGGGCCGGCACGCCGACGACTTCGCGCCCGGGGAAGGTCTCGCGCAGGATTGCGGCTGCCTCCTCGTCGTGGCGCTCGTCGAGCAGTGGCATCACCAGCCGCCCGTTGGCGAGGTAGAAGTTGACGTAGGAGCCGGCGAGGCGGTCGCCGGCGCGACGCGGCTGGGTGCCGGCGACGTGCTCGACTCCCGCCGCCTCCTCCGTCGCGGCGACGAGCGGCCCGGGGGAGGGGAGGAGGACGACCTCGAGCGGGCGGCCGCGGGTGTCGGTTGCGGCTTCGAGCCGCCGCCGGGCGTCGACCGAGATCTCGTGCTGGGGGTCGGAGGGGTCGTCGGTCCAGCTCAGCAGCACTACCCCCGGCCGAGCGAAGCAGGCGAGGTTGTCGACGTGACCGTCGGTCTCGTCGGCGAAGACGCCGCGGCCGAGCCAGAGCACCGTCCCGGCGCCGAGGTAGTCGAGCAGGTGCCGCTCGATCTGCTCGCGCGAGAGCTCGGGGTTGCGATTGCGGTTCAGCAGGCACTCCTCGGTGGTCAGCACGGTGCCCTCGCCGTCGACGTGGATCGAGCCGCCCTCGAGTATCAGCGGCGCCCGGTAGCGTGCCGCGCCCTCGACCGCGAGGACCGCGGCGGCGACCCGTTCGTCGCGGTCCCAAGGGTGGTAGAGGCCGCCGTCGGCGCCGCCCCAGGCGTTGAAGCGCCAGTCGACGCCGCGCCGCCGGCCCTCGCCGTCGACGACGAAGGTCGGGCCGACGTCGCGCATCCAGGCATCGTCGGCGGCGAGCTCGACCACCCGCACCGCCGCCGGCAGCGCCGCCCGCGCCCGCTCGAGCTGGACGGCGGAGGCGCCGACCGTGACCGGCTCGACGGCGGCGATCGCCGCGGCGACGGCGGCGAACGCCGCCTGCGCTGGACCGGCCTCGCGGCGCCAGTTGTCGGCGCGCTCGGGCCAGAGCATCCAGCAGCCGGCGTGGGGCTCGAACTCGCCAGGCATCCGGAAGCCGTCGGCCTTCGGGGTCGAGTCGAGGATGGCGGTGCTCATCGCCGTCTATCTTCCACCCTCGATGGAGGAGCTCCGCCTGATCGTTGCCACCGAGGCCCCGGAGTCGCCGGCCCGAATCCGGCCGCCGAGCCGCGAGCCGTTCCGGATCGGCGCCGTCCAGCAGCGCTGGCACGACGACCCCGAGGAGCACGAGGAAAGCTTGCGGGCGGGAATCGAGATCGCCGCCGCCGAGGGCGCCCGCCTAGTCTGCCTGCAGGAGCTGACCCTGAGTCGCTATTTCGCCGTCGAGGAGGGCGGGCCAGAGGTGGTCGGCGCCGGGCCGGAGGACCTTCCCGGCGGGCCGAGCTTCGATTTCGCGATGCGGATGGCCGCCGAGCTCGGCGTCCATGTCCACGCCTCGCTCTACGAGCGCGCCGACGCCGCGGACGGGCTCGGCTTCAACACCGCGATCGTCGTCTCGCCGGCGGGGGAGGTGGTCGCCCGCACCCGCAAGCTCCACATCCCGATCACCGCCGGCTATTACGAGGACCGCTACTTTCGCGGCGGCCCCGCCGGCGAGGGCGCCTTCCCGCTGCTGCGCCTCGGCGACGCCGCCCTCGGCCTGCCGACCTGCTGGGACCAGTGGTTTCCCGAGGTCGCCCGCGCCTACAGCCTCGAGGGCGCCGACGTCGTCGTCTACCCGACCGCGATCGGCTCCGAGCCCGACCACCCCGAGTTCGACACCGAGCCGCTCTGGCACCAGGTGATTGTCTCCCACGGGATCGCCAACGGCCTCTTCATGGTCGCCGTCAACCGGATCGGCTCCGAGCCGCCGCTGAGCTTCTACGGCTCCTCGTTCGTCAGCGACCCCTACGGGCGGGTACTGGTGCAGGCGCCGCGCGACGAGCCCGCCGTCCTCGTCGCCGACCTCGACCTCGACCAGCGCCGCGACTGGCTCGAGCTCTTTCCGCTGCTCTCGACCCGCCGCCCCGACGCCTACGGCCCGCTGACCGAGCGCTAGACGGCGGTCGACCGAGCGAGCTTGGGAGCGGTTCCCCGCTCGAGGACCCCGAGAGCACGCCCTGGGCGACATCCTGGGCCTGGTGGCAGCTCCTCTCGAGGCCCCCTTCGCCCGGCTTCAGCACGGTTTACTCGGTCGGCAGCGGGACGATGGCCGGCGGCCGCAACCGTTGCGACCATCGTCGTCTCGGCGCTGCGTCTCGTTCCCACTATGGCGCGAGCGCCGCGATCGCCTCGGCCAGCCCCTCGGGCGGGACGATCGGCGTCAGCACCGGCGTCGTGATGCCGCCCTCGACGAAGGCCGCCAGCTGCTCCTTCATCTGCTCGGGCGAACCGAGGATGAACATCTCCTCGATCAGCTCCCAGGGCGCCGCCTCGGCCGCCGCCTTGCGGTCGCCCCCCCGCCACGCCGTGACCATCGCCTCGATCTGCTCGCCGTAGCCGAGCCAGCGGTAGAACTGCTCGTAGACCGGGACGGTGATGTAGGAGGAGAACATCATCCGCGCCAGCGGCTCGACCTGCTCGCGCTCGCCGGGGATGCAGAAGAAGCGGCAGAGGAGGTCGAAGTCCGCGCCCGCGCCGTCGAGCTGGGCGGCGACCTGGGGCAGGCCGCCGAGCGGGAGGAAGTTGGTGAAGGCGCCGTCGGCCCGCTCCACGGCCAGCCGCAGCATCTTCCCGCGCAGCGCCGCCAGCACGATCGGCACCCGCTCGGCTGGCGGTTCTTCGAGCTTGAAGCGGGTCTCGGTGCGCTCGCCCGCGAGCGCGGTCTGCAGGAACCCGAGCGACTCCTCGACCTTGGACAGCGGCCGCTCGAAGTGGATCCCGTTCCAGCCTTCGACGATCCGGTCCGAGGAGGCGCCGATCCCGAGCACGAACCGCCCCGGCGCCGCCGAGGCGAGCGCCGCCGCCTGCATCGCCAGCAGCGCCGGGCCGCGCTGGAAGACGCCGACGATGCCGGTTCCGAGCCGCATCCGCTCGGTGTAGGAAGCGGCGACGGCGAGCGGCGTGAAGCCGTCCGGCCCGGCGGTCTCGCCGGTCCAGAGGTCGGTGTAGCCGAGCGCCTCGGCGCGGACCACGTGATCCCGCTGGGCGGCGAGGCCGACGCCGGCGAGCGGCAGCGACAGGCCCCAGCGACTCTCCATCCGCGGACCCTATAGCCTGCGGCCCGCATGGCTGTCCCCTCGCAGGCCAAGCCGGACCGCAACCTGGCGCTGGAGCTGGTCCGCGTGACCGAGGCCGCGGCGCTGGCCGCCGCGCGTTGGGTCGGCCGCGGCGACAAGATCGCCGCCGACGGCGCCGCCGTCGACGCGATGCGCTTCGTCCTCGACTCGGTCTCGATGGACGGCACCGTCGTGATCGGCGAGGGGGAGAAGGACGAAGCTCCGATGCTCTTCAACGGCGAGCCGATCGGCGACGGCTCGCCGCCGGTCGTCGACATCGCCGTCGACCCGCTCGAGGGAACCCGCCTCTGCGCGCTGGGGATGCCGAGCGCGCTGGCGGTGATCGCCCTCGCCGAGCGCGGCTCGATGTTCGACCCCGGCCCCTGCGTCTACATGGAGAAGATGGCCGGCGGCGAAGAGATCGGCGATCTTCTCGACCTCGACCGGCCGCTGCCCGAGACGCTGAAGCTGATCGCCGAGCGCAAGGGCGAGAGCGTCGGTGACGTGATCGTGGTGATGCTCGACCGGCCCCGTCACGAGGACGCGATCCGCGAAGTCCGCGAGGCCGGCGCCCGGATCCGGCTGATCACCGACGGCGACGTCTCGGCGGCGCTGCTGGCGGTCTCCGAACGCTCCCCGGTCGACCTTCTCTGGGGGATCGGCGGCACCCCCGAGGGGGTGCTCTCGGCGGCGGCGCTGAAGTCGATGGGCGGCCAGCTGCTGGGGCGGCTGTGGCCGCGGAACGACGAGGAGCGGAGCGCTGCGCTCGAAGCCGGCTACGACCTCGACCGGATCCTCACAGCCGACGACCTCTGCTCCGGCGAGGACGTCTTCTTCTCCGCCACCGGCGTCACCGACGGCGACGTCCTCCAAGGCGTCCGCTACCGCGGCAAAGGCGCAACCACCGAATCGCTGGTGATGCGCTCGCGCTCCGGCACCGTGCGGCGGGTGCAGGCGACCCATGACCGCTCGAAGCTGCGGGAGATGGGCGCCGACCGCTACGGCTAAGGCGCACCGGCTCAAGGAAATCCTTCGTTTCGATAAGGAACCCCTGTATGGTCAAAAAAATACGAGGGGGAGACGAATGGATGCGATCGGAGAGGAGGGGACCCTCCGGGCAGGTGCGCGCCCGTTGGTTCTCCTCGCGACCACGCTCAACTACCTGATCATCAAGGCGCTGGCGGCCGGCCCGATGCGGCTCGCCGAGCTGCGGCGGGCAACCGGGCTGCCGGCGCAGACGACGCTGCGCGGGCACCTCTCTAGCCTCGGCGCCCTGGGCGTCGTGGCGAAGCGGCCGGCCAGCGAGATGCCGTATGCGGTCGAGAATGAGCTGACCTCGGTCGGACGCGACCTGTTGGGGGTGGCGGTCGCCCTCGAGGCGTGGCTCGCCGGGGCGCCCGACGGCCCGCTCTCGCTCGAGACCGGCTCCGCCAGGGGCGTGATCAAGGCCTTCGTCGGCGGCTGGGGATCAACCATCCTCGGCGCTCTGGCGCGGCGGCCGATGTCGCTGACCGAGCTCGACAGCGTGATCCCGACGCTCAGCTATCCGGCGCTGGAGCGGCGGCTCTCGAGCATGCGGATGGCCGGCCTGGTCGAAGCGGCGCCGTCCAGGGGCTCAGGCACCCCCTACGCGGTGACCGAGTGGGCGCGCCAGGGGGTGATGCCGCTGGCCGTCGCCTGCCACTGCGAGCAGCTCCAGATGCGGGCGCTGGCGGCGCCGCTGACCCAGGTCGATATCGAGGCCGGCTTCATGCTTTCGCTGCCGCTGGTCGGGCTGCCCCGTGAGGCCGCCGGCCGCTGCTTCCTCACAGTCGAGGGCGATCTCGGCAGTGGCTGCGAGCGCACTGGGGTCGAGGTGATCGTTGAGGGCGGCCAGGCGGTCGCCTGCACCGCCGAGCTCGCGACCAGGCCGGGCCCGGCCGAACCGGGCCCGTACGCGACCGGCTCCCCGGCGCGCTGGCTCGGCGCCCTCCGTGACGCCCGCGTCGAGCTGCTCTCCTACGCCGGCGGCAAGTTGCCGATGCAGCTGGTCCGCGGCCTCCACGAGACGCTGCTCGCGGGCCAGTGCGTCGAAGCGGCGGCGGGCGGTGCCCAGGCCGTGACCGCCGACGCAGCTGCGCCCGCGGCCGCCAACTTCGATCAGCCCGCCGCCGCCTCCTCGGCCGCCGCTTCGCCGAGGAACGGGACCAGCAGCTCGTAGGTCAGCTGCGGGGTCAGCTCCGGCAGCTCGGCGGCGCGGCCGACCACGACCTCCTCGTAGGTGCGGGCGGCGACCGCGCCGACGGCGAGGCTGGTCGGCCGCACCGGGCTGCCGTTGACCCGGCCCTCGTCGAGGCCCTCCTCGAGCAGGGCGACGAAGCGGTTGAAGCCCTGCTGGAAGCGCTCGCGCGCCGGCGCCCCGACCGCGAAAAGCTCGACCAGCATGAAGCGCGCCCCGAGCGGTCGCTCGGCGAAGAACTCGAGTGCTGTGGCGACCGCCTCGCGGACCCGGTTGGGCCACGGCGCCGTGCCCAGGTAAGCCTCGCGGACCCGGCATTCGAGCTCGTCGACGAGGTGGGCGTGGGCGGCGAGCATGCAGTCGCGCTTGTCGCTGAACAGTTCGTAGAAGGTCTCGCGCCCGACCCCGGCCCGCTCCAGCACGTCGCCGACCGTGGTCGCCTCGTATCCCTTCTGCGCCATCACCTCGACCACCGCCGTCTCCAGCCGCGAGCGCTGCGAGCTGGTGACCGTCTCGCGGGAGAGGCCATGGCGGCCGCGGGGCAGCCGCGCGGGCGCCGGCTCGTTCACCGAGCCGCTCCCGACGACAGCGGCTCCCAGCAGGCCCGTGCCTCCTCGATCGCCGCGTCGTGGCCGGCGAAGGGGGCGACGGCGAGGTAGACGATCTCCGGCAGCAGCTCGGGCAGGCGGGCGGCGCCGCCGGCGGTGACGCGGTCGAAGATCAGCAGCTGGGCGCGGCCGAAGGCGAGCCAGGGGTCAAGCTGGTGGCGGCCGTTGTCGTCGGCACCGTCGCCCCAGAGGCGGGAAATCGCCGGCACGACGAGGTCGCGGTAGCGCTCGACCACCGCCGGTTCGACCGCGACCGCCTCGCCGACCAGCAGGTGCGCGAGCTCGGGTCGCGCGGCCAGCAGCCCGAGCACGGCCGCGGTCGCGCGGCGAACCGCCCGCGGCGCCGGTTCGCCCGCCGAGCAGGCGCCGATCGCCGCCGCCCAGACCTCCTCGATGCACTGCTCGAGCGCGGCGTCGAAGCAGTCGCGCTTGTCCTCGAACTCCCGGTAGAAGGTGGTGCGGGAGATGTGCGCGCCGGCGACCACGTCACCGATCGTGGTCGCCGGGTAGGTCTTCTCGGCGCAGCTGCAGATCATCGCCGCGACGATGCGCCGACGCTGGTTGCCCCCGTCTCGCGACTGTCCTCGACTTCCCTCTACCAAGTTGGACTCCACCCGCCGCGGCGCCCCGTTCGGCGCCCCGGCCTCCACGTTGGGGGGAACTATCCGACCGCTACCAGGGAATATGACAGTTTTTATAGGCGGAAAGCGAATCCGTCATCGCCGGGCGCCGTCGCCGCCCGTTCCCTGGGCGCGCGCGGCGGCCCCGACCGACTCCGGCGGCCCCTGGCAGGGCCCCGTTCCGGGCCCGTAGGGCATCTCGCCGGTGTCGTGGAGCTCGAACCGCAGCGAGTTGATCACCGCCCCCGCCATCAGGCCGAGGCTGAGTAGGTAGAACCAAAGCAGGGCGATGAGGATGAAGCCGAGGCTGGAGCCGAAGCGGGAGAGGCTGGAGACGTTGGTGAGGTAGATCGGGAACAGCCAGTTGGCGAGACCCGCTCCGAACGAGACGAGAAGCGCACCGGGCCAGACCGCGCGCCAGGGCATGTGTCCCTTCGGCACCGCCCAGTAGATGATCGAGCAGATGACGAAGGTGATGAGGAAGGCGGCGGCGAGCAGGAAGGCGGTGTCGATCGCCTGGATGTCGGAGAGCCCGAACGGCAGTCGATCGGTGCTGGAGAGGACCGCGCTCTCGATCGCCGGCGCGAAGATGCTGGCGCCGAAGAAGGCGACGACAACCACCAGCATCGCGAAGGAGAAGCGCTTCTGCTCGACCCAGCCGCGGCACTCGACGTGGTAGATCCGGCAGAAGGCGGTGTCCATCGCGCCCCAGAACGAGGCGCCGATCCAGAGCGAGCCGGCGAACGCGGCGATCCCGATCGTGGTCGAGTTGCTCTGGATCTTGGCGAGGATGTCGTTGAGCGTCCCCGACTCGGTATTCGGGAAGAGGCGCTGGAGGTCGTTGAGGACGCTTTCCTCGACCCCGTGGATCTTCAGCACCTGCCCCAGCACGAAGAGGATCAGCAGGGCGAAGGGGAAGACCGCGAGCATCAGGTTGTAGGCGACCATCGCCGCCAGCCCGGTGACGTTCTCGTGGTAAGCGCGTTGCCAGAATGCCCGGAGCCAGGTCCTTGGACGGTGCGCTGGGGCTGGTGAGCTGGGCATTGACTTTACAAACTGAAGCGACTACTATACGAACAGGCGTTTTGCGTACCTCGAACTAGGTACCCGGAACCGCCGCCCGTAGGGGCAAGCTGAGATTTCGCAAGATTGCGTTGGGCGTTAACTTCGCGGACCGTCCTTGTGGTCCGCTTTTTCGTCGATTTGCACGGGTGCATCACTCGTGGAGTCACTGAACGTCCAGGACTAAACACAAAGCGCTAGGGAAACGAGTAGACAGGAATGCTGGTAGCAGAGCTTCAGGAATTAGAGGAGGTCAAAAACCTCATCAACCGCGGGCAGCAGCTCGGGGTCTTGACCTTCGGCGACGTCGCCTCGGCGGTCTCCGAGGTCGATTTGGACGAGTCCGACGTCGAGGACCTGTACGGGCACCTCGAGAAGTCGGGAATCGAGCTCGTCGAGGACATGGACCCGGCCCAGAAAGCGGCTGCGGAAGCGATGCCCGCGGACACCGGGAAAAAAGGCCGACGGCGCAGCAAACAGGCGCTCGACCTGAAACCGGACATGACCACGGACTCCCTGCAGCTGTTCCTCAAGGACATCGGCAAAGTTCGCCTTCTGACCGCCGCAGAGGAGGTCGAACTCGCCAAACGGATCGAGCGCGGCGATCTCGACGCGAAGCAGAAAATGGTCGAGTCAAACCTGCGGCTGGTCGTCTCGATCGCGAAAAATTACCGCAACCAGGGGCTTCCCTTCCTCGATCTGATCCAGGAGGGAACTCTCGGACTGGTCCGCGCGGCGGAGAAGTTCGACTACCGCAAGGGGTTCAAGTTCTCCACCTACGCGACCTGGTGGATCCGCCAGGCGATTGCCCGCGCGCTCGCCGACAAGGCGCGGACGATCCGGATTCCGGTCCACGTGGTCGAGAAGCTGAACAAGATCGGCCGCGCGGAGCGCAAGCTGGTCACCGAGCTCGGTCGTGAGCCGACTCCGGAGGAGATCGCCGAGGTAACCGGCATCGACCCGGAGGAGGTCGACTCGATCAAGCGCTCGGCCCAGGCCCCGGTCTCGCTCGAGAAGCCGGTCGGCGACGAGGAGGAGTCGGAGTTCGGCCAGTTCATCGCCGACGAGAAGGCCGAGTCCCCGTTCGACCGGGCCGCGGACCTGCTGACCAAAGAGGCGCTGAAGGAGGCGCTGGAGAACCTCTCCTACCGCGAGCGGCGGGTGCTGGAACTCCGCTACGGGCTCGGCGGGGAGCACCCCCGCACGCTCGACGAGGTCGGCCGCACGTTCAACGTGACGCGCGAGCGGATCCGCCAGATCGAGAACCAGAGCTTGAAAAAGCTGCAGTCCCTCGGTGAGGCCCAAAAACTGCGCGAGGTGGCGTAAGCCCCCGCGGAGGCCGCTCCGCAGTAGCGAATTCGGTGAGGCCCGGGCCATCTGGCTCGGGCCTCATCAGTTTTACGAGGAATGCGCCGAACCCGCTAAAGAAGCGGGATTCCCGGTCGATAGGGGCCGGGATGTTCGAGATCGATCTAGCCCTGAAGACCCTCGTCGAGAGGGAGGGGTCGGACCTGCACGTCAAGGTCGACTCGCCGCCAATCGCTCGCATGCACGGTGAGCTGATCCCGCTCGAGGGGTTCGGCCAGCTCGGCCCCGAGGACACCGAGCGCGCCTTCACGGAGATGGCCGAGGAGCGCTCTCTGACCGAGTTCGAGGAGGACGGCGAGGCCGACTTCTCCTACGCACTGCCGGGCGTCTCGCGCTTCCGCGTCAACTGCTTCAAGCAGCGCGGCTCGATCTCGATCGTCTGTCGCGCGATTCCCTACGAAATCCGCTCGATCGACGAGCTCGGGCTGCCCGAGGTGGTCCGGCGCCTGGCCGAGGAGCCGCGCGGGATCGTCCTCGTCACCGGCACCACCGGCTCCGGCAAGAGCACGACGCTGGCGGCGATGATCGACCACATCAACCGCACCCGCTCGCGGCACATCGTCACCCTCGAGGACCCGATCGAGTACCTGCACCAGGACAAGCTCTCGATCGTCAACCAGCGCGAAGTCGGCGCCGACACGAAGAGCTTCGGCCGGGCGATGCGGCGGGTTCTGCGCCAGGACCCCGACGTGATCCTGGTCGGCGAGATGCGCGACGAGGAGACGGTGCGGACGGCGCTCTCGGCCGCCGAGACGGGCCACCTGGTGCTCTCCACCGTTCACACCCTCGACGCGACCGAGACCGTCAACCGGATCATCGACTTCTTCCCGCCGCACCTGCAGCAGCAGGCGCGGGTGATGCTCGCCTCGACCCTGAGGGGGGCGATCGCACAGCGGCTCGTCCCCGACCTGACCGGCGAGGGGCGGATGCCCGCCTCCGAGGTGATGGTCGTCACCGGCCGGATCCAGGACCTGATCCTCAACCCCGAGGAAACGGGGAAGATCACCGAGGTCATCGCCGAAGGCGAGTACTACGGGATGCGGACCTTCGACCAGTCGCTGCTTGGCTACGCGATGGCGGGGCGGATCAGCGAGGAGGTGGCGATGGAGTACGCCTCAAGCGCCCACGACCTGAAGCTGATGCTCGCCGCCGGCGGCCAGCGGGCGAGCGGGATCGAGCAGATGGAGCCGAGCGGCAACGGGGCCGAGGCGGTGGCGCGGTGAGGGAGCAGCTGAACGACAACCCGATCGCCCAGGTCGCGGTGGTGCTCGTCTTGGTCGCGGTGGCGGCCTTCATGTTCTTGAAACCCGGTGGCGGCGGCGAATCGGGAAGCTCGGAAGCAACCGTCGCGATCGGCGGCACCGAAATGAGCCAGAGCGAAGTCGCCTCGAAAGCCGGCGAAGTGGTCGAAGGCGCGGTCGAATCGGCGATCGAAGGTGGCGCCCTGGCAGGCGCCACCGCCGGCGCCGAAATGCCGACCTCGGTGCCGGCGCCGCCCCCGCCGCACGCCTTCACCGCCGCCTACGAATCGGGCAAGACCGTGGTCCTGCTGGTCGTCCACGACGGCGGCATCGACGACCGCCTGACCGCGGCGGCGGCGACCGTGCTCACGGTGATGCCGGAAGTGGCGCTGATCCCGGTCACGGTCAAGCAGCTGCCGCGCTACGCGGCGGTCACCGTCGGCCTCGACCTCAACCGCGTTCCGGCGCTGGTGGTGATGAAGCCGAAGCGGCTCAGCGGCGGCACCCCGCAGGCGAGCGTCGACTACGGGTTCCAGACGCCGCAGACGCTGGTGCAGGCGGTGCGCGACGCCTCCTACAAGGGCCCCGAAGCGACCTACCACCCGGAATAGGGGGCGGGGGATGAGCGCCAACGACGGCACCCAGTACCCGGGCCACCTGCGGCCGGTTCCCGACTCCGGGGGCTCGGCCGCTCCGGTGATCGAGGCCGAGCACGGCGGCACGCCCGGACTGACCGCGCCGATGCTGGAGCGCGGCCGGTCGCGAGGCTTCATCACCGACGTCCTGGTCGAGCTGCGATACGCGACGCCGGAGGTGGTCGCCGCCGCGACCGAGGCGGCGCGAAGCGCCGGCCGCCCGCCGGAGGCGCTGCTGCTCGAGCAGGCCGCGATCACCGAAGACCAGCTCTCGCGGGCGACCGCCGAGCGCTACGGGCTCGACCACCTCGACCTCGGCGTCTACAACGTCGACCTCGCCGCCGCGGCGCTGTTCCCGGCCTCGATGGCGCGGCGCTACCGCGCCGTCCCGGTCGGCTTCCTCGACCAACGGACGCTCTTGGTCGCCGCCGCCGATCCGGCCAACGTGCTCGCCGTCGACGACATCCAGATCGCGACCGGGCTCGACTGTCGGATCGCGGTGGCGGGGCCGAGCGACGTCGACGCGCTGCTGACCAGGCTCGGCACGGTCCAGAACGCGGCCGCCGAGGCGATCATCGAAGACGAGTCGGAGGCGGCGGAGGACGAGCTCGGCGCGGTCACCGAGATGCAGGCGGGCGCCGAGGACGCGCCGGTGATCAAGCTCGTCTACAGCATCCTCGCCCAGGCGGTGGGGGAGGGCAGCTCCGACATCCACCTCGAGCCCGAAGAGGGCGAGCTGCGGGTCCGCTTCCGGGTCGACGGGGTGCTGAAAGAAGCGGCGCACGTGCCGCGGCGGATGATCGGCGCCGTGATCTCGCGGCTGAAGATCATGAGCGAGCTCGACATCGCCGAGAAGCGGATTCCCCAGGACGGGCGGGTCAGCGTCTCGGTCGAGGAACGGCGGATCGACCTCCGCGTGACGACGCTGCCGACGCAGCGCGGCGAGGGGGCGACGATCCGCATCCTCGACGAATCGAACGCCCACCGGACCCTCGACGAACTGGGGATGGACGGCTCGGCCCGGGGGCGGTTCGAGAGCTCCTTCCGGCAGGCCTACGGGGCGATCCTGGTGACCGGCCCGACCGGCTCCGGCAAGAGCACGACGCTCTATGCGGCGCTCGCCGAGCTGAACGAGGTGACGAAGAAGATCATCACGATCGAGGACCCGGTCGAGTACCGGATCGACGGCATCAACCAGATGAATGTCAACCGCAAAGCCGGCCTCGACTTCGCCCGCGGGCTGCGCTCGATCCTCCGTGCCGACCCCGACATCGTGATGGTCGGGGAGATCCGCGACTCGGAGACGGCGCGGATCGCCGTCGAGGCGGCGCTGACCGGACACATGATGCTGACCACCCTTCACACCAACGACGCCCCGGGGGCGATCGCCCGACTGGGGGAGATGGGCATCGAGCCGTTTCTGACCGCCTCGGCGGTCGACTGCGTCGTCGCCCAGCGCCTGGCGCGCCGGCTATGTCTCCACTGCAAGCGGCGCACCGTGATCCCGACACTGGCGCTGATGGAGGCCGGGGTCCGGGTCGGGGCCGAGGTCGAGGCCTACGAGCCGCTCGGCTGCGGGCGCTGCAACCAGACCGGCTACAAAGGCCGGGTCGGGATCTTCTCGGCGATGGAGCTGAGCGACCAGCTGAAGGAAATGACGATCGCCCGGGCGGCCGAGACCGACATCGCCGCGGTCGCCCGCGAAGAGGGAATGCTGACCCTGCGCGAGGACGGCGTCGCCAAGGTCCGCTCCGGCCAGACCAGCCTCGAGGAGGTGCTCCGTGTCACCGCATGAGATCGACTTCTCGGAGGTGCTCGGCCGGATGGTCGAGACCCGAGCCTCCGACGTCCACATCACCCCGGGCTTCCCGCCCGCGATCCGCGACAAGGGAAAGATCCAGCCGATGGAGGGCTTCCCGGCCCTCAACGGCCAACAGACCCGCGAGATCGTCTACGGAATCCTCAACGACGACCAACGGAAGCGCTTCGAGAACAACCAGCAGCTCGACTTCGCCTACGCGATCCCCGGGGTCGCCCGCTTCCGCGTCAACTGCTACTTCCAGCGCGGGGCCGTCAGCGCCGCCTTCCGCCTGGTGCCCACCGAGGTGCCCGGGCTCGACTCCCTGCAGGTCCCGCAGGTCCTGCGCGAGCTGACCGCGAAACCGCGCGGCTTCGTCCTCGTCACCGGACCCACCGGCTCGGGCAAGAGCACCACCCTGGCGGCGATGATCGACGTGATCAACTCCGAGCGCCAGGACCACATCCTGACGATCGAGGACCCGATCGAGTTCCTGCACCGCCACAAACGCTCGATCGTCAACCAGCGCGAGATCGGCTCCGACGCCCCCGACTTCGCCCTCGGCCTGCGCGCCGCCCTGCGGCAGGACCCCGACGTGATCCTGGTCGGAGAGATGCGCGACCTGGAGACGATCTCCACCGCCCTGACCGCCGCCGAGACCGGCCACCTCGTCTTCGCCACTCTCCACACCCAGTCGACCGCCCAGACCGTCGACCGCATCATCGACGTCTTCCCGCCCGAGCAGCAGGGCCAGGTACGGACCCAGCTCTCGATCGCCCTGCAGGGGATCGTCACCCAGCAGCTGCTGCCGACCCTCGACGGCCGCGGCCGCGTCGTCGCCTGCGAGGTGCTGGTGCCGACCGCGGCCGTGCGAAACCTGATCCGCGAGGGCAAAACGCACCAGATCTACGGAGCGATCCAGACTTCCGGGTCCGTCGGCATGCAGACGATGGATGCCGACCTGGCGCGCCTGGTGCGGACCGGCAAAGTCAGTCGCTCCCTGGCCGAACAGCGGGCGAGCGTGCCGGAGGAGCTGGGCCGGCTGCTCGGCGGGGTGCCCGCGGCGGCCCCGGCCAACGGAAACGCGCCCGCGCCGGTCGGAGCGCCCCCCAACCACGTCCAAGGGGGATAGGCGATGGCCGCCACCTTCAACTTCCGGGCCATGGACCTCGCCGGGGCCACCTCGGCGGGCGAGATCGAGGCCGAATCGAAGGCCGCCGTCGGCGAGCAGCTGCGCCAGCGCGGCCTGATCGTCCTCGACGTCAGCGAGAAATCGAACCCCTTCAAGATCGAGGACCTGTTCAAGCGCTGGAAGGGCGTCGACAAACGAGAGCTCTCCGTTTTCTCCCGCCAGTTCGCCACCCTGGTCGCCTCCGGGATGCCGATGCTGCGCACCCTGCAGACGCTCGAAGAGCAGACCCAGGACGAAGAGATCAAAGAGGCCGTCGCCGGCCTCCGCTCCGACGTCGAGGCGGGAAGCTCGCTGGAGAAGGCGATGGAGCGCTACCCCCGCGTCTTCGACCGCCTCTACCGGGCGATGGTTCGCTCAGGAGAGCAGTCCGGACGGCTCGACGAGGTGCTCGACAGGGTCGCCTACCAGGTGGAGAAACAGGACGCGCTGCGCCGCCAGGTGAAATCGGCGCTGATGTACCCGGCGCTGGTCTTCGGCTTCGCGACGGTGGTCCTGGTCGCGATCGTCGCCTTCGTGATCCCTGTCTTCGCCAAGATCTTCAAAGAACTGGCCGAAGAACACCCCGAAGAAAAGGCCGAACTGCCGGCGCCGACGAAGCTCTGCGTCGCCGCCTCGGAAGTCCTCACCGGCTACTGGTTCGTCCTCATTCCGGCAATCGCGCTGATCATCTTCGCCTTCTTCAAGTGGAAGAAGACGGAAGCGGGACAGGACCTCTGGGACCGCTTCAAGCTGAAGATCCCGTTCAAGATCGGCGACGTGATACAGAAGGTGTCGCTGGCCCGTTGGTCGCGGACCTTCGCCGGCTCGGTCGAGGCTGGGGTGCCGATGCTGCAGGCGATCAAACTGACCGGTGAGACCGCCGGCAACACCGTCGTCGAGCGCTCGATGGAGGACGTCTACGCATCGGTGAAACGCGGCGGGACCCTCGCCAGTCCGATCGAGCAGAACTCCATTTTCCCGCCGATGGTAGGTCACATGGTGTCCGTCGGCGAGGAAACGGGTCAGCTCCACACCATGCTCGGCAAAGTCGCCGACTTCTACGAGGCCGAGGTGGACGCGAAGGTAAAAGCGCTGACCGCACTGCTCGAGCCGATCATGATCGTCTTCGTCGGCGGCATCGTCGGCTTCATCGTGGTCTCGATGTACCTGCCGATGTTTTCGATCTACGAACACATCCGCTGAGCCGCGGCTAGACGTTCGTTCGGGTCTCAGCCTCTACTTTTGCGGTCCAAACCAGTCTAGATCGACACTTTTGTTCTAACGGTTACCCAACTTTTAGGACACAGTCAGCAAAACTAGGAGAACCCGCGCAAACGGCTCTCCAGAGCCTAAAGCGACGGTTCGAAGCGCCGATGAGGAGAGGGCAAGTAACTGCCAGTGCTCCGGCGCCACCAGGCGACTACCCGGGCTCTGGCGCAAACGATAGGACCATGGAGGTACCTATGTTGCTCCAGAATCTCCGGGCTAAGGTTGGTGCCCGGCTCAACGGTGACAAAGAGGCCGGTTTCACCCTGATCGAGCTTCTCGTCGTCATGCTGATCCTCGGCATCCTCGCCGCGATCGCTCTGCCGGCCTTCTTCAACCAGAAGGAAAAGGCTGGCGACGCCAAGGCCAAGGAGTACGTCCATTCCGCTCAGACCGCGATGGAGACCTACTCGACCGAAAATGGCGGAAGCTACGCCGGTGCTACCAAAGCAGAATTGATCAAGATCGAGCCTACGCTAAGCAGCGCCACGTTCGTCGGCGAACCCGAAGTTACGGCCAGCAGCTACAAAATTACTATCCAGGGAGCTAAGGCTGGGCAGAATTTCTGGGTAAAAAGAGAATCTACCGGCGGTGAGAAATTCGAATGCGAAAAGGCCGGGACGGGCGGTTGCCCAGGTAGCGGCGGTGGTATCGGTAACTGGGAAAATGGCTGAGTAGCCGACCAGGTGACGATGGGCACTCACATGCCCCAGCAAGTTGACGACAGGCGGGCCATCGTGGCCCGCCTGTCGCTGTGCATTGTAATTACGGTTTTGATGCTTCTGGTTGCTAGCGCAGGAGCGCACGCGGCGGCGCCGATCTCGCCGAAGATCCTCGAAACGAGCCCAGCTTCCTCGCATGTCTCGCCGGCGAGCACGACCACTCCGCTGGTGCTCGGCGAAGCCGAACCTGAAGACGGAGTCGTCATCCAGGGCACTGGTCCGCTGCTCAACGGCTGGGGCGCGAGCACGGCTGCCGTTAAGAACCCGACGCAGCACCCAGAATACGAAATCTTGATCTACGCTCAGCCCGAATGCGCCGGCGCGCCGATCGGCCGCGGCCGCGCCGATACCTTCGAGGCGACGGGCATCCAGGTAACGGTGCCGACGAACGCATTGACGGTCATCTCGGCCAATCAGGTGGACCCCAATAGTCCGACGGTATTCTCCGCTTGTTCGGGTGCTCTTTCCTACTGGGAGGGGAACGTGCCGAGCGAAAGTGGGGAAGAAGGCCTGGGCGGAGAAGCCGGAGGTAGCGCCGGAACGGGCAGCTCGAGCGGTGGCTCCACTCAGCAGCCTGCGGGAGGCGCAGTCCCCCCGGCCGAATCCGTTGGCCCGGGTGTGACCACCGGCAAGCCCGAACCCCCGAAGCTCCACATGAACCCGAAAGCGGTTGCCAACGACAACTCCCCGGCGATCGCTGGCAGCGCTCCAGGGGCCGGCTCGGTGATCCTCTACCCCGACGGCGATTGCAGCGGCACGCCGGTGGCCAAGGGCTCCGCGGCGGAGCTCTCGTCCGGCTTCGCGGTGCAGGTCGCCGACAACACCACCACGACCTACTCGGCCGTCTCCGTCGGCGGGCAGCGGTCCGCGTGCTCGAGCCCGGTCACCTACGACGAGGACTCGACCGCGCCGGTGACTCGGGTGACCATGGGCCCGGGGGTCAAGACTCGCAAGCGCAAGGTGGTGTTCCGCTTCGCCGACGTGACCGAAGACCCGCCCGGAACGAGCTTTGCCTGCAAAGTGAACAAGGCGGGATGGAAGCCGTGCGCATCGCCCTTCCGGCTCGGCCACCTTCGCCCCAAGCGCTACGTGGTCCGGATCCGCGCCACCGACCTCGCCGGCAACGTCGAGAAGACCGGGGCGAAACGGATCTTCAAGGTCGTACCGGCTTCCTAGGCTGGTGGCCGACGGCCGCCGCCGCCTCCCCGGATAGAACTCGCCTCCGATGATCGCCGTCGTCCTGCTCGCCTTCGTCCTCGGCCTCGCGGTCGGCAGCTTCGCGACGGCCGTCGCCCACCGGCTGCCGCGCGGCATCTCGATCGTCATGGGGCGATCCGAATGTCCCGCCTGCGGGGCCCGGATCGCTGCCTACGACAACGTGCCCGTGGTCTCCTGGGTGTTGCTGCGCGGCCGCGCACGTTGCTGCGGTGCGCGGATCTCGATCCGCTACCCCCTCACGGAGCTCGCCGTCGGCGCCCTCTTCGCCGCCACCGTCCTCGTCTATCGGCACCACCCCGCGGAAGCGGTGATCGGGCTCGCCTTCATCGCGATGCTGGCGGTCGTCACCCTCACCGATCTCGAGCGCCGGACGATTCCGAACAAGGCCTTGATCGCGGGCGCGATCCTCTGCGTCGCGATTGCTGCGCCGACCGATCCGGCGGGACTGCCCGAGCGGGCGATTGCCGGCGCCGGCGCCGGTCTCCTCTTCTTCCTGGTCGCCCTCGCCTATCCCCAAGGCATGGGCCTCGGCGACGTCAAGCTCGCCGCGACGATGGGACTGTTCCTCGGCCGGGCCGTGGCGCCGGCGATCCTCGCGGCACTGCTCGCCGGCAGCGCGGTCGGGCTCTGGATCATCCTCCGCCACGGTGCCGCGGCCCGCAAGACCGCGATCCCGTTCGGCCCCTTCCTGGCGCTCGGCGGCATCGTCGGCCTGCTGGCCGGCGACCAGCTGATCGACCTCTACCTCGGCTGAGCGGCGCTGATGCGGCCGGCGCTTTCGGGCGCTTCGTGGTGGGCGCCCTCGTCCTTGGACTTGCCGAGCGACGCCTTCCGCGGCCGGCTGCTGAGCGTCTTCGTCAGTTTCAGGATCTCGATCCTGAAGGTCCGCGCCTGCGGGCCGTAGACGAAGGTCTCGGGGACGCCCTGTTCGAGCGCCAGCAGCTGGCAGGTCTGGGAACCGACGATGCACTGGCCGTCGCCGAAGATCGACTGCACGTCGGAGGAGACGAGCAGTAGCGCCTTCTTGCCGTCGGAGCTGGTGCCCATGAAGATCGCGACCGGAGTGCTGCGGCTCGGCAGCATCGTCAGTTCCGGAAGCTCGTGGCGAACCTCGGTCGACGGCTTGGCGCTGACGCGGGCGTCTTCGCCGCCCTTCGGCACCGTGACGACGCGAACGTCGACCGTCTCCGAGGCGTACCTGGTCTTGGTGACCGTCGAGGTCCCGCTCCCTTCGGATTCGCTGGGGAAGCCGACCGAGGGCGAGGATTCGATCGGCGCCGCCACCGCCGACCCGCTCGATTCGGTGACCGCGACCGGGGGCGCTTCGCCCGCGGGTGAGGCGGCACCGCTCGAGGCTTCCGAGGAGGCCGCCGCTTCCGAGGCTTCGCGGAACGGATCGATCGCCCGGGCGCCCTCGAGCCGGCGGCTGTACTCGCGCAGGCCCGGTGCCGATTTGGCGACCGTGAGGGCGCTCGCTTCGTTTGCGGCGGCGCTCGGCGTCGCGATCGGGGCTTCTTCGGGAGCCGGGGCCGACCCGGTCGCCTGGCTGAGCGCGATCGGCACGACGACGACCGAGATCGCCAGCACCGCGACGAGCGGTAGCAGGTGCCGTTCCTTCAGGTCGTAGTAGAGGTCGGAGAGGAAATCCGGGACCTTGAGCCCCGGGAGCTTCAGCTCGGGCCCTTTCTTGAGGAAGTTCATTTCGCCGACGCCGTTTCCGTGGAGGCGGTCGAGCTTTCAGCCGTTCCGCTGGACGTTCCCGGAGCCGAGACCGTGGTCGCCGATTCCGTCGTCGCCGGCGCCGGAGCGGAGGGGGTGGCGCCGGCGGTGACGCCCTGACCGGGCGGGCTGAGGAAGGTCGTGACCGAGAGGGTCGCCGCCAGCTCGGACCCACCGGCTTCGACCCCTTCGGCTTCGGCCCCTTCGGCTTCGGAGTCGAGCGAGAAGTCGCCGATGGTGATCAGGCGACCGTCGACGGCGATCCCTTCGCTGCCGGTCTTGACGAGGTCGTCGACCTTGCTGATGAACCTGGTGATCTGGAAGAAGCCGCCGGAGAATTCGAGGGTGTACGGCATCACGTAGAGGCCGGCGGGCCCGATCGAGGCGCCCAGCGGCAGCAGCGACGCCGCCAGCTCGGTCGGCGGAACGGTCGCGGCGGCCTGCACGGCGCCGCTCGAGCCGGTGGCGGATTCCTGCGGCGCAGGGGACGCCGCCGGAGCTTCGGCCACGGGGGCTTCGCCGCCCGAGCTGCTCAGCTGGATGCTCTCGAACTCGACTCCGGAGGAGCTCGCGATCTTTTCCAGTTCGACAAGGAGGGAGGCGGTTTCGTCTCCGGCCGGGGCCGCCTGCCCGAGGACCACCAGCTGCCGGTAGTCGGCGGGGAAGGACCGCTTCGCCGCGGTCGCGGCGGTGACTTCGCGGCGCGCGGCTTCGACGCTCGACGTGAGCTGTTCGACTTCCGTTCCGAGCCGGTCGGCCTCTTCGCGCTTCGGTGAGATCGCGAGCATCCAAAAGGCGATCGCGAGGGCCACGACGACGAGGATCGAAACGACCAGGCGACCCGAGGAGCGCATCACTCCGCCCCTCCTTCGCCGCTGCTGGAGGATTCGCTCGATTCCGTCGATTCGCCAGAGGTGGTTTCGGTCGACGCTTCCGGCGCCGGAGCTGGCGCCGCCGCTTCTTCTTCGGATTCGCCTTCGATCTGTGTCGGCGCGGCGTCGAAGGCGACGATCATCTGGAACTGAGCGACCGATTTGCCCGCGGCGCAGGTCGAGGCCACCGCAGAGCCCGATTCGGTGGACCCACCGATCGCCGACGACTGGACGCCGACCCTGGTGACGCCGTCGATCTCCTTGAGCGCACCGACGAACCCGGCGACCGAGGACTGGCTCGAGGCGCAGCCGACCACTTCAAGCGCCGGGCCGGCGATCGCGGCCCGCATTCCGGTCCCTTCTCCTTCACCGGATTCCGGGCTGGCGCTGGCGCTGAGGCTGCTGAGATGGACGTCGGCCGGGAGAACCAGCGACAGTTCGCGCATCACCCGCGGCCAGTCGAAGCGGCTGTCGGCGAGGCTCGTCATCGTCGTCACACGCTGTTCACGGACGGTGTTGAACTGGGTGTAGGGGGCCAGCGATTCGGCTTCCGCCTTGGCGGACCGCTGCTCGGCTTCGAGCTGCGCGACTTCGGACTTGCGATCCAAGATCTGGCCGTTGGTGACGACCATCAGCGTCAGGCCGATCACGGCCAGCGCCAGGATCCCGACCACGACGTAGGGGAGCGGGCCGGTGCGCAGCGGCCGCCGCCCGTCGGGCCGGTCCTCCTCGGGGATCAGGTTGATCGGCCGCATCAGCTCTCCATCGCCAGCCCGAGGGGCAGCGTCAGGCGGGCGACCTGGGAGGCGTCGAGCTCGGCGAGCGCCTGCGGGCGGCCGACCTCGACCGGGAGCGCGAGACCCTGTTCGAGCTGCTGCGCCAAGCCGGGGATCGCGCTCCCGTGTCCGCACAGGACCACGCTCTGCGCTGGCACCGCACCCTCCTGGGCGCCGTAGAAGTCGAGCGACATCCGCAGCTCGTCGAGCAGCGAGGAGGCGCCGGTCTCCAGAGCCGACCGGGACTGCGCGGCCGTCGCGGCATCCCCCTCGATCGTTTCCAGCGGGGACTCGAGCCCGACATGGGTCAGCCACATGCGCGCGTGCTCGTGGCTCATCTCGGTGCTCGAGACGAGGCGGTCGACCGTCTGGTCGAGGCCGACCGGCGAGACGCGGGTGAAGAGGCAGGAGCGGCCCTTGGCGATTGCGAGGGTGGTGACGTCGCCGGCGCTGCAGTAGAGGGTGGCACCGTCGGCCGGCTCAGAGCCCGGGTTCACGCCGGTCCCGCTGGCGCCGGCCAGGGCCCGGATCATCCCGAAGGCGGAAAGATCGACGCCGACCGGTTCGAGGCCGGCGTCGCGGAGGGGCTTCAGCGTGGCCGAGATCATCTCGCGTCGAGCAGCGATGACCATCACGTCGATCTGTGGCGGCGCGCCCTCGACGCCCGCGACGCCGCCGACCACGCGGTGCTCGACCACGGCCTGGTCGAGTGGCATCGCGACCTGTTCCTGCGCCGCGAAGCGGACGGCGGAATCGAGCTCGCCGGGGTTCTCGATCGCCGGCAGCCGCAGCGTCCGGGCGACGACGCGCTGGTTGCCGATGCCGAGCCGGACCCGCTTGCTCAGCTTGTGCTCGGAGAAGAGCGCTCGCAACGCCTCGGCCACGGAGTCGGGGTCAACCACCTCGCCGTCTCGAAAGGCCTCTGCCGGCAGCGGCTGCACGGCTGCGTTGACCGCGTCGCCGCTCGCTTCCACCGCGCCGACGCTCCCCGCCTCGATCTCGAGCCCGATTACGGGGCCCTCTCCCTTCAGGGTCTTCGCAGAGATCGGCTTGGTGAAGATCGAGGCCATGGCGTGGAAGGTTCGCCGGGCGCATTTCCCGACACCCTCTGCATCGACCAAACCGGCCCGGACCCTTCGTCCGGACCTACCTAGAACTCGGAGAACATCCGTCTCATTCGGTCGTCTCGCGGCCGATGACCCAGTCCGACTTGACCGGCTGGATGAAGCTCGGCGGCTCGGTGGTCTTGAGCCGTTCGTCGTATTCGTAGTTCTTGAGGTAGCCGGTGCTGTTGGTGGTGCCGACGGCGCCGCGGAACTTCTGGGCGATCGCCCCCTTGACGGTGAGGTTGCCCAGCTGCGCGCCGCAGTCGTAGTTGTCGACGATGAACGAGTGTTTGATCGCCAGCAGCGCCGCTTCGATCGTCAGGTTCGAGATCGATCCGGTCGCGTTCCCTTCGCAATTGGTAATCGCCAGGTTTTCGTGGCAGGTCTTGACCCCATTCACGTATTCGCATACTTCCGGATGCAGCTTCACCGGGTGGTAGACGCGAATGAAGTTGTTGGCGATCAGCCCGAGCATGCCTTCTTCGTTGGTCTTGGTGAGATTGCCGGTGATGACCACGTCGTTGGCGGCGGCGATCGTCAGCGGCTTCGAGTAGGTGCCCTTGAGATTGACGTTCCCGCATTCGGAGGGCGTGCTCGAATAGCTGAGGTTGAACGGCGTATAGAGCCCGAGGCAGGAGATGCTGCTGACGTAGATGACGCCGTTGCTCGGCAGGGGAAGGGTCTTTTCGGTGCACGATTTGCCTTTGCCAACGGTCATCGTCGAGCCGTTGAGGCAGATCGAGACTTCGCCCGAAAAGCGATATTCGGGTTCGGCGATCGTCGAGAGTTCGCTGTTGGTTTCCGGAGGAACGATCACCGCCGAGTTCAACCGCAGCTGACCCTTGATTTCCGGTTTGCCGCCGCACGTCGAACCCGAATGGAGGAAGGTTTCCTTGGTCGGGTACCAGCCCGGGCTGCCCGCGCCGACCTCGATTGGATCTTCGATTTTCCGACCCAGGATGGGGGCGCCGGAGGTGTTGCAGATGACGAAGGCGTCGTTGGTATGCATCGGTCCCTTGATGTTGTCGCCGCTGACGAAGGAGATCGTCGTGCAATACACCTGTTCTTCGCCGCGATTGCCTCGATACTGTTCACCCTTGGTGTTCATCACCTGCCCGGCCTTGTTCTTCAGTGCAGTTTCGGTCCGTCCTTCGCGGATGAATTTTTCACACTGATGTTCGGCGCCGTATTTGAGTTCTTCGGTCGCGTAGCTGACCGGGTCCGAGGTCTCGTACTGGGTGAAGTAGACGTAGTCGAGGAAGCTGGCCGGCTTGAAGGTGGCCATGATCGCGACGTGGCTTTCGCCGGCGTAGCCGTTGGAGCGGATCCGGAAGGTGCCCTTGTTCGGATCGGCCGACTGCAGCATCGTCGCCGTTGCCGTCGACAGGTTCGTCGGGTCGCAGATGTGCCCGTTGGCAGGGATCAGTTCGATCGCGTACTTGGCGTTGGGCATCCCCGGCACCGAGCGCCGGTTGGTCGTCGAGCCTTCCTGGTTGACCGCGGTCGTCCCTTCGACCTGCGTGCACTTCGACCAGTAGCCGGTGTATGCATGCAGACGGAAGGCGTATTCGTCGATTCCGGCCTTTGCGGCCTCGTACGCCTGTTTCCGCATCAGGTCGCGACTCGTCAGCTGGGCGTCGCCGTTTACCGCGGTCACTGCGACCAGCACCAGCAGCGCCAGCACCGACATTGCGATCACCGTGACGATCATCGTGAATCCGTCCTCGTTTTCGCGCCTGCTCACTGGCATGGGAGGGCGGGGGCGGATTCGCTGAAGGTGGGCGGGGTGAGACGGAAGACGGCCCGGTCCTGGACGGTCGCGTCGGATCCTGGATCGTTGACCGGCTGGTTCGTCGGCTGCGCGTTCAACGCCACCTGAACCTGAACCACCTTTTCTGCGGTTTCGGTTCCGAGCGACGAGGTGGTCGACGGCGTGAAAGCTTCGAGCACGCCGTTCGAGTAGACGTAGTAGGTGAAGATTGGGCCACCGGAGGTGGGCGGGCCGACCTTGGTGAGGAGCTGGCGGGTGGTCGGGCTGGCTTCGTTCCATTCCCAGTTCGGAGCGATGCCTCTGACCCACGGCACGTCCCTCTGTTCGAGCGTTTCCCCGTTGAGGCGAATTTCGGTCTTGACAGGCGTCGGCGCGACGGCCGAGGCGGTCCCGCTGCTCGCGTGGACGAAGACGAGCTTGGTCTTGTTGCTCGAGGAGAGGACGGGCGCCATCTTCGGTTCGACGCATGCCGAGTGCATCTCTTCGATGATCTGGGTCATGGCTACGCGCGCCCGCTGCGTGGCGTCGACCCTGGCGCCGACTCGCGCAGTGGCGCGCATGGCGACGATCAGCACCATGCTCAGCGCTGCCAGCACGACCAGGCCAGCGGCGAGGCCGACCATCAGCTCGACCAGGGTCGTCCCGCGCTCGTCTTTCAGGCGCGCTGTCATGGACAGGTTTGGTTTTCGATTCCGCTAGCGAGATTGAGGTTGAGCGTGGTCCCTTCGACGAGGTTCTTGACGCTCACCGTCGATTCCAGCTTGCGGTTCTTGGTTCCGATCTTGGCCGAGGCGCAGACCTTGTATTCGCCCCAGGGCATGCCTGCGTCAGGCACAGCGACGCCATTGACGAGCATCGCGAGGTGCCCACCGGTTTCGGTCGTGTATTCGCGCTTGACCCCGTTCGTGGCGCTCGGGCACTTCGTGTCGGTGGTCGTGACCTTCGCTCCGTTGATCGGGGTCGTCCCGTTCAAGACCGTCAGGTTGAGAGCCGGCAGCTGGATCGTCGGCTGGGCCAAGCCCCCGGGCGAGAGTTCGACGAAGGCCATCGCCGCGTGGTTCGCTTCGATCTTCCCTTCCGGATCGGGGTTGTTCGTTTCGCAGGACCCGGCGTAGACCGTCGTCTTCGAGGTGAACGGGTAGACGTTCGTCGCCTTGAACGGCGATACGCGGGTGCCTCCCGCGGTGCCGTAGGTCGTCGCGAGCTTCCCGGCTTCGCCGTTGAAGACCTCGAGCGAATCGGTTCGTCCTTCGGCGAAGGTGGTGCTGCTGCCGACCCTGTAGACGAATTTCGGTTCGACCGTCGCGGGGGAGTCGTAGTAGAGCGCGACGGTCTGGGTCGAGGCCGACGGGACTCCGTACACCTTGGTCGTCGAGGTTTCGCCCGCCATGTTGACCATCCCGTTGGCAGACGTGGTCACGTTGTAGTTGCCGGCCGGCAGGTCAGAGAAGTTCGCGCACCCGGTCGAATCGGTCCGGCCGCTGAAGCTGCCGGCGCCGGTCCCGGAGATCGAGACGCCGGAGAGCGGCTGGTTCTTGGCGTTCTTGACGCTGAAGGAGAGCGTG
>DASXFL010000057.1:0-4235 GCA_036489595.1 Solirubrobacterales bacterium | reverse complement strand
TGACCCCACCATGAGGTCGTCCCCCCAGTCCTGAGCCGCTAAGCAGCCTGCGGCAAGTACTGCTGCCACGCCACAGGAATCTTCGGACTAGCCACCTGGATGAAAACGGTCGGCGGCGGTGCCTTCGGCTCCCTGGCGGGGTGCATGTGGATCTCGCGCGGCAGCCGGTTGCCCTTGCGGCGGTTGCAGGAGGCGCAGGCGGCGACGATGTTCTCCCAGACCGAGAGGCCGCCGCGGGAGCGGGGAATGACGTGGTCGACGGTGAGGCCGGATTTGGTCGAGCCGCAGTACTGGCAGGTCCAGGAGTCGCGGGCGAGGACGGCGCGGCGGGTGATCTTGCGGCGGTGGGCCTCGCGGGGGATGCGGACGTAGTTGGTGAGGCGGATCACGTCCGGGTGGTCCATCGCCATGTGCTCGGAGTGGAGGACGGCGCCGTCACGACGCTCTAGCAGTTCCGCTTTCTCCTTCAGAAGCAGCACGGTCGCGCGTCTCAACGTGCAAACGTTGATGGGCTCATACGTCGCATTGAGCACCAGAACCCGTGCCATGACGCGAGGAATTGTAGGCACAGCGCTCCCCGGGCAGGCGTGCGCGGACGCCTTTCGGGCCCCGGCGCCGCCGCTCTCAGGCGATCGGATAGCTGCCGAGCACCCGCACCGACTCGGCCTTCGCCCGCAGCGCCTGCATCGCCGCCGCCACCGGGGCGTCGTCGATCCCGCCCTCGAGGTCGCAGAAGAACATGTAGCGGCCGAGCCCGCGGCGCAGCGGCCGCGACTCGATCCGGGTCATGTTGACGCCGCGCTCGGAGAACTCGGCGAGCGCGTTGACGAGAGCGCCGGGGTGGTCCTCGCCGAGCTCGGAGAAGACCAGGGAGGTCTTGCGGGGGGCGCCGGCCGGCGCCTCGATCTCGTCGCCCTGGCGCACGATCCAGACGAAGCGGGTCGTATTTCCGGCCTCGTCCTCGACTCCCTCGCGGAGGATCTCGCAGTCGTAGAGCTCGGCCGCCGCCCGCGCCCCGAGCGCCGCCCAGGGCCGCTCCGACTCGCTCACCATCCTCACCGCCGCCGCCGTGCTCGAGACCGACCGGCGTTCCACGTCGGGCAGCGTCTCGCGCAGGAAGCGGGCGCACTGGGCTAGGGGCTGGGGATGGGAGAGGACTGCCTCGACCCGCTTGATCGCGATCCCACCGCGGGCGATCAGGTGGACCCGCACCCGGTAATCGTGCTCGCCGGCGATCGTCACCCCGTTGGCCTCGAAGGCGAGGGTGTCGAGGGTCGGCCGCACCGAGCCCTCGATCGAGTTCTCGATCGGCACCAGGGCCCGCTCCGCCTCGCCCTTCTCGACCGCCAGGATTGCGCCTTCGATCGTCGTCGTCCGCAGCGGCTCGAAGTCGAGGTCGCAGGTCGCCTCGCCGAGCGCGTCCTCGGTGAAGGTGCCGGCCGGTCCCAGGTAGGCGATCCGCATCGGGCGATTATCGCGGCGCGGCGGCTGCGCCGCCTCCTATTCGAAGACGACCGTGTAGGTGGCTTCGTTGTTTTCGGTGATGTGCTCGCCCGGCACCGGCCCGACCTTGACTTCGAGCGAGACTTCGCCTTCCGGGGTCGGCGTCAGCGTCACCGTGGTCGAGCCGACTTCGCCGGCGGCGATCTGTTCGATCGTCCCTTCGAGCGTGTTGCCGCCGTTGACCGAGACCGCCACCTGGACCCCGTTCTCGGTCGATTCGCCCTGGTTTTCGGCCGAGACTTCGACTTCGGCCGCTTCTTCCACCGCCACCGCGTTCGTCCCTTCGGCGCTCAGTTCGGTGCCGTTGACGCTCACCCCGGTCAGTTCGAGCCCGTGGACGCCCGGCGTTGCCGCACCGGTCGAGCCGCTGACCGAGCTCAGCGCTTCGCTGACCTTGCTTTCTTCGATCCAGTCGGTGCTCGGCAGGAAGCTCGATTTCGGCACTTCGCCGCCTTCGACCCCGTTCGCTTCCAGCCCGTGGTCGATTTCCGGCCGCACCACCGTTTCGTAGAGGACGTCGCTCGCCAGCAGCTTCTCCATCTGTCGGGCGATCCCGCCGGTCGCGTGGGCGGCCCCTTCGCGCCCGAGCGCGGTGCTCATCTTGGCGGCGATTTCGTCCATCGCGCTCGCCCGCAACTCGTAGACCAGTTCGAGGGTGCTCTGGGCGTGGCTCAGTTCGCCCGGGGCGCTGAGGCTGTCGACCCGCGAGGCGTAGCTGTCCATCGCGCTGCGGTCGGCGTCGACCTTGGTGGTGAAGTCGGTGACCGAGAGGTTTCCCGGTTCTTCGAGCATGCCAAAGAATTCTTTCGAGGTCTGCTCGGTCGACTTGGCGATCTGTTCGACGTTGCGCGCGTAGTCGGTGAGGGCGCGGTGGGCGCGGGCGTCGAGGCAGCCCTTCACCCCGAGCACGATCAGGATCAGCACGACCAGCCCGGCTCCGAGCACCACCGCCCGCCGCAGCATGATCTGCTGGCGTTTGTCGCGGCGATTGGATCGCGGCCGTCGCGGCGGCCGCCGGGCGGCGGAACTCTCCAAGGAAGCTCTCTCCAGGCTTGGGGGCTGGGTCGGAGAGTATGAAGACTAGGCGCCCGGCCGGCCGAAGAGCTCCAGCAAACGGTGCCTTTTTCCCAGTGGACGCGGCGGGCGGGCAGTTGCGAGGGCAGGATCGCCGACGGCGGCGGCGAATCCGGCCAGTGCTTTGGTCGGCTCCCTCGTGCTCAACCGATTCCTGATCGAGCGCCGCATCGGCAGCGGCGGCTTCGGCGTCGTCTACGAGGCCTGGGACGGCCGCCTCGAGCGCCCGGTCGCGGTGAAGGCGATCGAGCAGCGCGGCGAGGCTGGCCGCCGCGTCCTCCGCGAGGCCCAGGCCGCCGCCCGCCTCAACCACCCCGGCATCGTCACCCTCTACGAGCTCGGCGAGGAGGACGGCAACGCGCTGCTGGTCACCGAGCTGGTCGAGGGCTCGACCCTGGCCCGCCTCGCCCACGCCGGCGAGCTCTCCGACCGCGAGATCGGTGAGATCGGCGCCGACCTCTGCGAGGCCCTCGACCACGCCCACTCGCGCGGCGTCGTCCACCGCGACATCAAGCCCGAGAACGTCCAGGTCACCGACTCCGAGCCGCGGGCGAAGCTGATGGACTTCGGCATCGCCCGGCTCGCCGACGAGGTGCCGCTGACCGCCGCCGGCGACGTCGTCGGCACTCTCGCCTACATGTCGCCGGAGCAGGCCGAGGGCCGCGAAGCCGGCCCCGAGGCAGACGTCTACTCGCTCGCCCTCACCCTGTATGAGTGCTGGAGCGGCGAGAACCCGCACCGCCGCGCCACCCCCGCGGCCACCGCCCGGGCGATCGGTGGCCGCGCTCGCAGCCTCCGCAAGCTGCGCCCCGACCTGCCACGCGAGCTGTCCGAGGGGATCGACGCCTGCCTTGCCGCCCGGCCCAACCGCCGCCCCTCGCTGGAGGAGCTGGGGACCGCGATCGAGGACTGCCTCGACGACCTCGCCGACGACCTCCCGGACGAGGGCCACCGCCACCTGTTCGCAGCCCTCGCAGCTCCCGCCGTTCTCGCCGCGATCGCAATCTTCGGGGTGATCTGGCATGGGGTCTTGTAGGAGGTCGCCCTGGCCCTGATCCTCAGGCCGGGTCTCTAGGATTCCCGCTCGGTCTCCCGCTTCCGGGAGACGAATCAAGCCACCAAAGGAACGATCCGATCGGCGTCCTCCGCAACCTCGAGTCCCGCATCGAAGGCCTGGTCGAGGGCGTCTTCAGCCGCGCCTTCAGCTCCGAGGTGCAGCCGGTCGAACTGGCCCGCAAGCTGGCGAAGGAAATGGACGCGCACAAGACCGCCTCGGTCCAGCGCGTCTACGTCCCCAACGAGTACACGGTCTTCCTCTCGCGCCAGGACCGCTCCAAGCTCGAAGGCTACGAGCGCTCGCTGGAGCAGGAGCTCTCTGGCTACCTCCTCGAGCACGCGCGTCGCCGCAGCTACGACCTGCTGACCCGGCCGGCGGTCGGCTTCGAGACCGACGAGCGGCTGCGGCTGGGCGAGTTCGGGATCCAGGCGCGACTGGTGAAGCCGCCGGCCCGCGAGGGCGAGGCCCCGAGCCAGGGCGAGGAAGGCCACACGATGGTCTACTCGGCGGTCCGCGAGCGCGACCGGGCGCGGCCGAAGCACCCCGAGCAGGCGGTCGGGGCGCTGGTCTCGCCGCGGGCGGTTGTCTCCTTCGACGACCG